>NZ_JACVUR010000009.1:0-176140 GCF_016516495.1 Delftia sp. S65 | reverse complement strand
CCAGGGTCCGCAGGTCGGCGGACAGGCGTGCGACGAACCCGTCATTGCCCCAGCCAGCGGCGACCGGCTGGGCGCCGCCCGTCGTGCCGGGGAACTGGGTGGAGCTGGTATTGCCTGCCACCAATACCTCGCCCGTGGGTGCAATGGCCATGGCACGGGGGTCTTCGGATTGCGGGCCGCCCAGGTAGGTGCTCTGCTCCAGGGTGCGCAGGTCGGCGGACAGGCGTGCGATGAAGCCGTCGTAGAACCCACCAGCGGCGACTGACTGGGCGCCGTCCGCCGTGCCGGGGAAGTCGGTGGAGCTGGTAATGCCTGTCGCCAATACTTCGCCCGAGGGGGATATGGCCAGGGCTATGACAGAGTTCTGGCCCGAGCCGCCCAGATAGGTGCTCTGCTCCAGGGTCCGCAGGTCAGCGGACAGGCGCGCTATGAAGCCGTCGGTCCCACCAGTGGATGGTTGGGCGCCGCCCGCCGTGCCAGGGAATGCGCCGAGCGATGAATTGTCCGCGGTGATGCCGCCCACCAACACCTCGCCCGAGGGCGCAATGACCAGGGCCAGGACCGTGCTATCACCATCTCCACCCAGATACGTGCTCTGCAACAAAGGATCTATCACCAGCGGCAGCGCCCGGTCATAGGCCCCCAGCGCAAACCCGTAGCCGTCGCCCTGGCTGTTGAGGGCGTACTGCACAGGCACCTCCACGCGCTGCCCGGTAACTTCCTGGAACGCCACGGGCGCCGTATAGGCCACGTCGCCATGGCCTGTGGCGGCGATCAGTTCGCCGCCTTTGCCCAGGCGCAGGGACAGCGCGCCGTCCACGCGCACCTGGATCTGCCCGGGGTCGGCCTGCGGGGCCACGTGGAAGAGCTTTTCCACATTGGCGCCGCGCATGGCCAGTTCCACCTGCACGCCGGGCCAGGCCTGGCCCAGGTGCAGGTTGCGGTAGGTGGCTGGCTGGTAGCTGTGGGGGCCGCTGAAGCGGGTGATCTGGGTGGCGGCGGCCTCGCCGCCCGTGGGCGACAGCGGCAGCGCGCCGGCCAGGGTTTCGGTGAGGCTCCAGCCGGACAGGGGCCGGGTGGCCGGAGGGGTCTGGGGCGGTGCCTGGGGTTTGGTGCCTGCGGGCGTCCTGGGCGGCTTCTTGGGAGGTGCTTGGGGAGGCATCTCGGGCGGGGGGGCCGAGGTCGCGCCCTGCTGCTGCGTGGGCGCGGCCAGGCTGTAGACGATCTGGCCCTGGCGGGTGACGTGGATCGCGCCCGCGAAGGTGCGGCCCGTGAAGGCCACGGCAGGGTCGAACTGGCCGCTGTTGGCCTCGAACGGCACGGACATGCCCTGCAGCGCGTGCTGTATCTGCCGGGCCTGCGCGGAGCCATGCACTGGGGCATGTGCTGGTGAGTGCGCTGGTGAGTGCGCGCGGTGGTGGGCAGGACCTTGGGAGGGGCCGGGTACTGCGTGGGCCAGGCCAGCCGATGCCCAGAGCAGGCATGCCGCCAGGGCCGGCTTGCTGCCGCAGCGCCTGGGCAAGGAAGGGGGGTGGAAACGCATGCTTTCTCCTTGGATGCAGCGAATCCAAGGCAAGCCATGGACAGGGGCGGGCAGGCGATGCACGTCCCGCCGAGGCGGATGCTTGGTGGAAACTGCGGTGGCAGGTCATGACCGGCGCGGGGCTTTCCGCGCTGCCGGTCAATTGCCGATTTCTACCGAGTGCCGCTTGCTTCCACCATCAGAACTATCTGGTTTTTGCAGGAATCTGGCGCACCGTCCCCTTGCCACCACAAAGAGGGGCGCGCGCGGGCGTGTCCTACCTGCCGAATTCGGCGGCCAGCTCCTTGGCCCGTGTTTCCGCTGCCCGCATGGCGGCCACGAAATGCTCGGGCACCTGTTGCGCCTGCATGTGGGTGATGGCGGCGTGGGTGGTGCCGCCCTTGCTGGTCACGCGCTGGCGCAGCACGTCGGCGCTTTCGGTGGAGCGGGCGGCCAGTTCCGATGCGCCCTGGAAGGTGGCCACGCCCAGGCGGTAGGACTGCTCGGCCGTGAGGCCCATATCCACGCCGGCCTGTGTCATGGCTTCGAGGAACAGGAAGACATAGGCCGGGCCCGAGCCCGACAGGGCGGTCACGGCGTCCAGGTGCGCTTCCTGGTCGACCCAGACGAACTGGCCCGTGGTGGCAACGACCTGCTCGATGGCGCTCTTGCCTGCGGCATCGACCTGGGCGCGGGCGAACAGGCCCGTCATGCCCTTGCCCACCAGGGCTGGCGTGTTGGGCATGGCGCGCACGATGCGGCCCGTGCCAAGCCACTGGGCGATGGAGTCCGTGGGAATGCCGGCGGCCACGCTCAGGTGCAGGGCCTGGGCGGTATGCGGCGCCACGGCCTGGGCGGCTTCCTTGAAGGTCTGGGGCTTGACGGCCCAGACCACGATGCTGGCACCGTCCAGCGCGCTGGCGGCGGCCGCGGCATCGGCATGCGCCGTGATGCCGAAGTTCGTGCGCAGCGCGTCGCGCGCAGCCTCGAAGGGTTCGACGACGACGATGCGGTCTGCGGATTGGCCCTGGCCGATCAGTCCGCCGATGATGGCGCTGGCCATGTTGCCGCCACCGATGAAGGCGATGACAGGGGAGGCTGTGGAAACGGTGTTCATGCTGGTGGCGGTGGAGAAGGAAAACGAAGAGTTTAGAGCGTGTTCCCACCGTGCCAGCGCATGTCCACGCCATGGCTGGCGGCCAGGTCCAGGGGCTGTGCCGGGGCGCCGGGCCGCTGGCGCAGGGTGAGCGCGCAAGGGCCCTCTCCGCGCGTGGCAAGGCGCTGGCGCAGTGCGTCGGAGGCCGCCAGTGCCTGCGCGCCTTGCAGCAGCAGATCGAAGCCCGGCAATGCCAGCCGCACGCCCTGGTCGTCCAGCCTCTGCAGCGGCAGGCCCGGGCCCAGCAGCGCCCGGTAGCGGTCCAGGCTGGCGTCCAGGTCGTGCACGGCGACGGTCAGCGAGGCCACGCCCAGCGCGCCGTTGGGATGCTCGCGCACGCTGCCCTCGGGCACGCGCAGGGCGCGCGGCGTGACGTCGCCGCACAGGAAGGGCAGGTCGGGCGTGGCGTGGCGCGCCGTCTGCCACAGCAGTTGCGCGCCATCGGGGCGCACGCGGCCTCCGTCCACGGGGCCGACCAGGGTATCCAGCCCCCGCCCGCGCGCCTCGGCCAGGGCCTGGGCGGTGCTTTGGGGCAGCAGGGCGAAGTCCACCAGCCCTTCGCCATGGTCGCGCAGCGTGCGGTACCAGCGCTCTTCGGGCGCCGGGGCGGTCCAGGCAATGATCTCCAGGTAGGCGCCGTCGGCAAACACGACCAGTGCGTTGTGCGAGGTGCGGCCCGGATGGCGGCCGCCGATGGCGACCTGGAAGCCCAGCGCGCGGTAGTCCGCCACGGCGGCCTCGAGGTCCTGCACGGCGATGACGATGTGGTCCAGCGGAAGTGCCATGAATGCTCCTGTGTGGTGTAAGGGGGTGCCGTCCGGATTCTCAGTCTTCGAGCTGGACCTTGTTGTCGCGCACGAAGCGGCCCCAGCGCTCATATTCCTGGCGCACCCAGCGGTCGAGGGCGGGTCCGTCCGTGGCCATGACTTCAAAGCCCGACTGCATGAGCTTGCTGCGGATGTCGGGTGTGTTCAGCGTGGCCTGGAAGTCTTCGGTGAGCTTGTGCACCGTGGCTGCCGGCGTGGCGGAAGGCGCGAACACGCCGATCCACGAGTAGGCCTCGAAGCCCGGGAAGCCGGACTCGGCCACGGTGGGCACGTCGGGCAGCTCGGGCAGGCGCTTGAGGCCGGTCACCGCCAGCGGCTTGATCTTGCCTGCCGAAATCTGGCCGCGCAGCGCCGCGTAGCTGAGCAGGGTGAGGTCGGACACATTGCCGAGTACGGCCTGCACGGCCGGGCCGCCGCCGCCGTAGGGCACGTGCAGCACGTAGGTGCCCGAGCGGCGCTTGATGTCCTCCATCACCAGGTGGTTCATGGACCCCAGGCCGGTCGATGCGTAGCTGTATTTGCCCGGGTTGCGCCGCGCCAGCTCCAGGAAGCCGGCCAGGTCCCTGGCGGGCACCGAGGCCGAGGCACCGATCACCAGCGGGAAGCGCAGCGCCAGCGACACGCCCGTGAAGTCCTTGAAGGTGTCGTAGGGCAGCCGGGACTTGGCGATGGGATTGATGGCATGGGTGTCGAAGCTGAACAGCAGGGTGTTGCCGTCCGGGGCGGACTTGGCCACGTACTGGGTGGCGATCTGGCTGGCGGCGCCGGGGCGGTTCTCCACGATCACCGGGCGGCCGGCCACCTCGCCCAGGCGCGGCTGCAGTATGCGGGCGGCGATGTCGGTGCTGCCCCCCGGCGGGAAGGTGATGACCAGCTTGAGCGGGGCGGCGCCCTGCGCGGATGCCGTGCCGGCCGGCCCCAGCAGGCATGCGGCGGCCGTGGCCAGCAGCAGCTGGCGGCGTGAGGGGGTATGGGGCATGGGAAGGCTCCTTTTCAAGCGCATTGGCGGGCAGGAAATCGGGAATCTGTGCGTGGGGCCTGGCGTCAACCCATCCACTGGCTCACCGGCACGGCCGTGTCCTGGAGCTCTTGCGAGATCACATCCACCAGCGCCGGGCCGTCGTGCATCAGCGCGGCCTTGAGCGCGGCTTCGAGGTCTGCCGGGTCCTCCACGCGCCATGCCTTGACACCGAAGGCCTCGGCCACGCGGGCATGGTGGGTGCGGTTGAAGTCGACGGAGAAGTAGCGTTCATCGTAGCCGGACTTCTGGCTGGCCTTGATCCAGCCGAACACGCTGTTGGAGAACACGATCATCTTCAGCGGCACGTTGCGGCGCACGATGGTTTCCAGCTCGCCGCAGGTGAAGCCGAAGCTGCCGTCGCCCATGACCGCGACCACCACGGAATCGGGCTGGCCGATGGCGGCGCCAAAGCCGGCGGACATGGCAAAGCCCAGCGCCCCGTGCGCGCGGTTGGTGATGAAGTGCCGGCCGGCCTGGGGCGCGTCGAAATAGGCCGTGAAGTAGGGGCAGGGTGTGCCGGGGTCGGCCACCACGATGGCGCGCGCGGGCAGCAGGCGGTTGAGCGTGTCCACCACGCGCTCGGGCTTGATGGGGCGCTCCAGCGAGGCGGCCAGCGGCGCGAAGAAGGCCTGCTTGGCGGCGCGCGCGGTGGCCGCCAGCGTGGCGCCGTCCGCGGCATCGGCGGGGCGGCGGGCGATGCGCTGCTGCACGGCCGCGTGCAGCGCCTGCAGGCCCAGCAGGGCGTCGCCCACCAGGGCCACGTCGGTGCGGTAGTTGGTGCCTATGGTCATGGCGTCCACGTCCAGATGGACGATGGTGACCTTGCGCGAGGGCATCTGCCAGTGCTCGGTGGTAGTGGAGCCGGCGCGTGCGCCGATGAACATCACCAGATCGGCCTGCGCCACCACGGCGCGCGTGGCCTCCACGCCGCCATTGGTGCCCACCACGCCGGCATTGAGCGGATGGCTGCCCGCCAGGCTGCCCTGGCCGCTGACGCTGGAGCACACGGGCGCATTGAGCAGGGTGGCCAGCGCATCCAGTGCGGCGCTGGCGCCCGCGATGAGCACGCCGCCGCCGCAGATCAGCACGGGGCAGCGGGCCGCCACCAGACGGTCGGCAGCCTCGGCCACGGCCGCCGGATCGGGGGCGGACCGGTAGGCCGGATAGTGGTCATGCCCTGGCTGGGCCCAGACATCGGCCGGATCCAGCGTGTGCTTTTGCACGTCATAGGGCAGGCAGATATGGGTGGCGCCGGGCCGGCCCGTGGTCATGGCGCGAAAGGCGCTGCGCACGGCGTGCGGAATCTGGTCCACGCGGTCGATGGTGGTATTCCACTTGGTCAGCGGCCTGTACAGCGCCTGCTGGTCCAGTTCGGTCAGCGGGAACTTGCCGCGCGCGCCCACGGAAACGTCCGAGGTGATGCCCAGCACAGGCACCGAGGACTCGTTGGCCTCGGCCAGGCCGGGCAGCAGGTAGGTGGCGCCGCCGCCGCTGGGGCCTTCGCACACGCCCACCTTGCCTGTGACTCGTGCATAGGCGTCGGCCATGTAGCCGGCGCTGCGCTCGTCCCGCGTGAGGATGTGGTCCATGCCGTGGTCCAGCCGCGCCATGGCGTCGTAGAAGGGCAGGCTGGTGTCGCCGCACAGGCCGAAGATGTGCTTGACGCCATTGAGCTGCAGCATGCGGACCATGGCGTCGGCGCCATTGAAAGCGGTGGTCATGTCGGGAGTCTCCAGGCAGGTTGGGTGACGGGATTTTTAAGAATCCATTTCAGTATACTTAAAAGAATGCGCAGCGCCAAAGGGCACAATGGCGCCATGAAAATCTCCAACATCCGCCATGAACGGGGCTCCAGCGTCTACAGCACGCTGCGTGACATGGCCATCTCCTACGAATTCAAGCCGGGCGAGCGCCTGAGCGAAAGCGAACTGGCCTTGCGCCTGGGCGTGAGCCGCACGCCCGTGCGCGAGGCACTGACGCGGCTGGTGGCCGATGGCTTTTTGCTGCCGGCCAGCCGCGGCTACATGCGGCGCGAACTGGACGTGAAGGAGTCGCTGGACCTGTACGAGGCCCGCGTGGCCGTGGAACGCGAATGCGTGCGGCTGGCCGTGGAGCGCGCCACCGATGCCCAGCTCGACGAGGCCCTGGCCTATCTGGAGCAGAGCCAGCGCGTGGCCTCCGATACGCCGATCCGGCAACTGGTGGACCTGGACGAGGGATTCCACCTGCGCATTGCCGACATGGCCGGCAACGCCGAGCTGCGGCGCATGCTGGCGAGCCTGAACGAGCGCATCCGCTTCATCCGGTGGATCGACATGGAGAACGTGGGGCGCGCCTCCACCCAGCACGAGCACCTGGAAATCCTGCAGGCCCTGCGCGCGCGCGACGCCCAGGCCAGCGAACGCCTGATGGCCGAGCACATCGGCCTGCGGCGCGAGCAGATCGTGGAGGCCATTGCGCGCGGGCTGACGCGCATCTACCTGCCGCAGGAGCAGGTGCAGGCCACGCCCTGAAGCGCCTTCAGGGTGCGCAGGGCGGCGAGGGCCGGTAGGCGGTGATCAGGATCTGGTTGGCTTGCGCCGGGTTGAAGTTGTCGTCGCTGGCGAACACCAGCACGCGGGTGCCGTCGGGCAGCTGCGGGCCCCAGGACATGGCTTCCATGTTGTCCAGCCTGCCGGGCTGCACGGTGGACAGATCGGCCACCAATTGCTTGACCGCCACCTGTAGCGGCGTTTGCGCGAAGCTGGCCAAGGTCAGCGTATCAGGCGCATCCAGACCGATGCGGTACAACCGCGCGCCAAAGCCGTGGCCCGGGCTGTAGGAGCGCTCCAGCACCAGCAGATGGCCGGGGCCGTCCGGCAGGATCTCGCTGATGCCGTTGACCTCGCGCTGGGGAAGGGCCCAGCTGGCGGCCGGCACGGCATCGGGCTGGTAGGCGATCTGGCGCAGCAGCCGGCCATCGTCCAGGCTGACCAGGCTGATGCGCACGGGCGCGCCTGCCGTGGCGGCGCTGGCGCGCGGGCCGTCCTGGCGCAGCGGCGCCTCCAGGGCCAGCCAGGCCTGTTGGCCGTCCGGCGTCACGGCCAGCCCTTCGAAGCCGAAATTCGCGCGCAGGCCCGGCCTGCCGTCCTCATCCTCGAATGCGTAGAACCACCGTGCGATCTGGCGGCCCGTGGCGTCGGTCCTCACCAGCGAGGTGCCATAGCCCCGGCCCGGGTCGCCTTCATCGGTCCACAGCAGGCCGCCGTCCGGCAGCAGGCGGATGGCTTCGGGGTCGGGCACGGGCTGGGTGGCGGGCGCGGCATGGCGCGGGCGCAGCCAGCGGCCCTCGGCATCCAGCAGCGGGTGCACTTCGGTGACTTGCGCCTGCCAGGGGGTGGGGCCGGCGCGCTGGCCGGCGTCCAGCGGCTCTATGCGCAGGCGCATCCAGCGCGCGGGGCCGCGCGCCGAGCGGTCATCGCTGATGGCCACATAGTCGCCGCGCTGGGCGTCATAGTCCAGGCCCGAGATGCCGCCGGTGGTGGCGCCATGGATGGGCTCATCGCGCGCAATCGTGGTGCTGCCCAGCCATTGCAGGCGCGCGCATGCCGTGGGCTGCGGGGCCGGCAGGGCCTGGGGCGGCGCGGCGCAGCCGGCCAGCAGCAGGCCCGCAAGCACCAGGCTGGCCGCCCTGAACAAGGCCGTGTGCCCGTTGTCAGGCCGCCAGCGCGGTCTGGGCCACCGCATGCTCCCAGCGCGCCATCAGCTCGTCGGCGCGGTGCTTGTCCAGCGTGGGCACGAAGCGGCGCTCGGCCTTCCACAGCGCCGACAGTTCCTCGGTGCTCTGGTACACGCCCGAGGACAGGCCCGCCAGGTAGGCAGCGCCCAGGGCCGTGGTCTCCACGCAGGCCGGGCGCACCACGGGAATGCCCAGCAGGTCGGCCTGGAACTGCATGAGCAGGTTGTTGACGCAGGCGCCGCCGTCCACGCGCAGTTCGCTGACCGGCGCGCCGCCGCTGGCCACCGCGTCGCGGCTCATGGCCAGCAGCAGGGCGGCGCTCTGGAAGGCGATGGATTCAAGCGCGGCCCGCGCGATGTGGGCGATGGTGGTGCCGCGCGTCAGGCCCGTGATGGTGCCGCGCGCATCGGGCTTCCAGTAGGGGGCGCCCAGGCCCGTGAAGGCCGGCACCATCATCACGCCGCCCGAGTCGGGCACGCTCTCGGCCAGTTGCTGCACCTGGCCGCTGTGCTCGATGGCGCGCAACCCGTCGCGCAGCCACTGGACCACGGCGCCGCCCACGAAGACGCTGCCTTCCAGCGCATAGGCCGGCGCAGCGGTGGGCTGTGCCGCAGCGGTGGTCAGCAGGCCGTTGGCAGAGGTCTGGAACACGCCGCCCGTGTGCATGAGCATGAAGCAGCCCGTGCCATAGGTGTTCTTGGCCATGCCGGCCGAAAAGCAGGCCTGGCCGAAGAGGGCGCTTTGCTGGTCGCCGGCCACACCGCCGATGGCGATTTCGCCGCCCAGCACCTCGGCTGCCGTGCGGCCGAAATCGGCGGCGGAAGGCAGCACCTCGGGCATCAGCGCGCGCGGAATCTCCAGCAGCGCCAGCAGATCGTTGTCCCATTGGTTGGTGTGGACGTTGAACAGCATGGTGCGGCTGGCGTTGGAGACATCGGTCACATGGTGGCGTCCGCCCGTGAGCTGCCAGATCAGCCAGCTGTCCACGGTGCCGAAGGCCAGTTCGCCGCGCTCGGCGGCGGCGCGTGCGCCGTTGACGTTGTCCAGGATCCAGCGTAGCTTGGTGCCCGAGAAATAGGCGTCGATCAGCAGGCCGGTCTTGCGCTGGATGGTGTCGGCATGGCCGTCCTCGCGCAGCTGGGCGCACAGCGGCTCGGCGCGGCGGTCCTGCCAGACGATGGCGTGGTGTATGGGCTGGCCCGTGGCGCGGTTCCAGACCACGGTGGTCTCGCGCTGGTTGGTGATGCCCAGGGCACGGATGTCGGCTGCCGCCAGCCCGGCCTTGGCCAGGGCCTCGCGCGCCGTGGCCAGCTGGGTGCGCCAGATCTCGCGCGGATCGTGCTCGACCCAGCCGGGCCGGGGATAGATCTGCGGCAGCTCCAGCTGGGCCGAGGCCACGATGCGGCCCTGGGTGTCGAAGACGATGCTGCGCGAGCTGGAGGTGCCCTGGTCCAGGGCAAGCAGATAGGTCATGGTGCGGTATCCAGGAAAAGCAGGGCCGGTGCGCGTGTCCTGTGCGGGCGGTGGCGCAGCGGCTGCGGAAAACTTATTGCGCCACCACGCATTGCACTTCTGCTTCGCGCAGAAGGGCATCGAACGGAGCGGGGGGCGCGGTATCGGTGAACAGGCGGTCGATCTGGTCCAGGCGTGCCAGCTCCACCATGGCCTGGCGGTGGAACTTGCTGTGGTCGGCGGCCAGCCAGACCTCGCGCGACTGGGCAATGATGGTCTGGGCCACCTTGACTTCGCGCATGTCGAAGTCGCGCAGGCTGCCATCGGGCTCGATGGCCGAGATGCCGATCAGGGCGATGTCCACCTTGAACTGGCGGATGAAGTCCACGGCCGCCTCGCCCACGATGCCCCGGTCGCGCGTGCGCACCACGCCGCCGGCCACGATGACTTCGCAGTCCGCGTTGGAGCTGAGGATGGCCGCCACGTTGAGGTTGTTGGTGATCACGCGCAGGCCCCGGTGCTTGAGCAGGGCCTGGGCCACGGCCTCGGTGGTGGTACCGATGTTCAGGATCAGCGAGCAGCCGTTGGGAATGGCCTCGGCCACGGCGCGCGCAATGCGCGACTTGCCTTCGGCATGCAGCACCTGGCGCTGGGTGTGGCCCAGGTTCTCCACCGTGGCGCTGGGCACGCGCACGCCGCCGTGAAAGCGCACCATCAGGCCCGCATCGGCCAGCTTCTGTATGTCGCGGCGCACGGTCTGCAGGGTCACGCCCAGGATCTCGGCCAGCTGCTCCACCGAAGTGGACTGGCGGCTGCGCACTTCGTCGAGCAGCTGTAGTTGTCGGGGATTGGTGTTCACGGCGGCGATTCCAGATCTGGTGCGTTCTCAGGCAAACAAGGCGGGGCGACCGGTTTATAGCGCATTTGCCCCTGGCCGGCCGTGGGTTGGGGAACTTTAAAACGAAGAAAAAAGAACAGTACCTAGGGTATGTGTTGATGGGCTGCGATCTGGAAAGAACAAAAATGATCACGTTCTTGCTTTCGGATGGCGCGCAATCGCCGCCTTGAGCGAGATGTTTCTCCTTGTTCAATCGCTGCCCCCCGAGGCGGCCTCGTCAGTGAGGGCGGTCGTGGAACTGGTGTTGGAGAGAATCAGCAAACGCGTGGGCGGCCAGACCTGGCTGCACCCCATGCACCTTGAACTGGAAAGCGGCGCGGTGACCGTGCTGCTGGGTGCCACGCAGGCCGGCAAGACCAGCCTGATGCGCATCATGGCCGGCCTGGACGTGCCCACCGAAGGCCGTGTGCGCGCCGATGGCGTCGATGTGACCGGCATGCCCGTGCGCGAGCGCAACGTGGCCATGGTCTACCAGCAATTCATCAACTATCCCTCGCTCACGGTGGCGGACAACATCGCCTCGCCGCTCAAGCTGCGCGGCGACCGCGACGTGGCGCAGCGCGTGCGCGCCCTGGCCGAGCGGCTGCACATAGAGATGTTCCTGGACCGCTACCCGGCCGAGCTGTCGGGCGGCCAGCAGCAGCGGGTGGCGCTGGCGCGCGCCCTGGCCAAGGGCGCTCCGCTGATGCTGCTGGACGAGCCCCTGGTCAACCTCGACTACAAGCTGCGCGAGGAACTGCGCGAGGAACTGACCCAGCTGTTCGCCACAGGCGACTCCACCGTGGTCTATGCCACCACCGAGCCCGGCGAGGCCCTGCTGCTGGGTGGCTACACGGCTGTGCTGCATGAGGGCGAACTGCTGCAGTACGGCCCCACGGCCGAGGTCTTCCATCAACCGAATTCGCTGCGTGTGGCGCGCGCCTTCAGCGATCCGCCCATGAACCTGATCGCGGCCAGTGCCGTGGAAGGCGGGCTGCAACTGCCGGGCGGCGCGCGGCTGCCCGTGGCGCTGCCTGCGGACCTGGCCGCTTCCGGCCAACTGACCCTGGGCCTGCGCGCCAGCGCCCTGCGCCTGCAGTCCCGGCCCGGCGATCTGGCACTGCAGGGTGTGGTGGAGCTGGCCGAGATTTCGGGCTCCGACACCTTCGTGCATGCCACCACGCCCTGGGGCGAGCTGGTGGCCCAGGTCACGGGCGTGCACCACCTGGACCTGGGCAGCGCGGTCACGCTGCACCTGGACCCGGCCCATGCCTATGTGTTCGGCACGGACGGCGCGCTGCTGCTGGCGCCGGCGCGGCCCGGAGGACGATGAGATGGCCCGCATAGAACTTGATCTGGCCCACTCCTACAAGCCGAACCCGCAGCAGGACAGCGACTACGCGCTGCTGCCGCTGAGCATGGTCTTCGAGGACGGCGGCGCCTATGCGCTGCTCGGCCCCTCGGGCTGCGGCAAGACCACCATGCTCAACATCATGTCGGGCCTGCTGGTGCCCTCGCAGGGCAAGGTGCTGTTCGACGGCCGCGACATGACGCGCGCCACGCCCCAGGAACGCAACATCGCCCAGGTGTTCCAGTTCCCGGTGATCTACGACACCATGACCGTGGCCGAGAACCTGGCCTTTCCGCTGAGGAACCGCCGCATGCCCGAGGAGCGCATCCGCGCGCGGGTCGGCCAGATCGCCGAGATGCTGGAGATGAGCGGCCAGCTCGACCAGCGCGCGGCCGGCCTGTCGGCCGATGCCAAGCAGAAGATCTCGCTGGGCCGGGGCCTGGTGCGGCCCGATGTGTCGGCCGTGCTGTTCGACGAGCCGCTCACGGTGATCGACCCCCAGCTCAAGTGGCAGCTGCGCCGCAAGCTCAAGCAGATCCACCATGAACTGCGGCTCACGCTGATCTATGTGACGCACGACCAGGTGGAGGCCCTGACCTTTGCCGAGCACGTTGTGGTCATGACGCGCGGGCGCGCCGTGCAGGTGGGCACGCCCGCCCAGCTTTTCGAGCGGCCCAGCCACGCCTTCGTCGGCCACTTCATTGGCTCGCCGGGCATGAACTTCGTGCCGCTGCAGCAGGACGGCGGCCGGCTGCTGGCCGAGGGCCAGTACCTGCCCCTGCCCGAAGCGCTGGCCGGCGTGGCGCCCGGCCTGCCGCTGAGCCTGGGCATACGCCCCGAGTACCTGGCACTGGCCTCGGCCGACGCGCCCGGCGCCGTGGCCTGTTCGGTGGAGCGCGTGCAGGACGTGGGCACGCACCAGTTACTGGTGGCGCGCCTGGGCGAGCGGCTGCTCAAGCTGCGCTGCGGCGCCGATGCCGCACTGCCGGCCGTGGGCGAGACCGTCTGGGTGCAATTGCAGGGCCCCCACACCTGCTACTACGTCAACGAGGAGCTGCAGGCATGAGCCAGACCGTCAAGCCCGTCAACCAGAAGGCCTGGCTGCTGATCCTGCCGGTCATCATCTGCGTGGCCTTCTCGGCCATCATCCCGCTGATGACGGTGGTGAACTACTCGGTGCAGGACATCATCAGTCCCGACCGGCGCGTGTTCGTGGGCACGGAATGGTTTGCCCAGGTCATGCGCGACGAGGAACTGCACTCGGCCCTGCTGCGCCAGATCGGCTTTTCGCTGGCCGTGCTGCTGGTGGAGATTCCGCTGGGCATCGCGCTGGCCTTGTCCATGCCGGCCCAGGGCTGGAAGGCCTCGGCCGTGCTGGTCGTGGTCTCGCTGTCGCTGCTGATTCCGTGGAACGTGGTCGGCACCATCTGGCAGATCTACGGCCGCGCCGATATCGGACTGCTGGGCGCGGCGCTCAACGCGCTGGGCGTGGACTACAACTACACGGGCAATGCCACCCATGCCTGGCTTACCGTGCTGGTCATGGATGTCTGGCACTGGACGCCGCTGGTGGCCCTGCTGTGCTACGCGGGCCTGCGCTCCATTCCCGACGCCTACTACCAGGCCGCGCGCATCGACGGCGCCAGCAAGTTCGCGGTGTTCCGCTACATCCAGCTGCCCAAGATGCGCGGCGTGCTGATGATCGCCGTGCTGCTGCGCTTCATGGACAGCTTCATGATCTACACCGAGCCCTTCGTGCTCACGGGCGGCGGGCCCGGCAATGCGACCACCTTCCTGTCGCAGTACCTGACGCAAAAGGCCGTGGGCCAGTTCGACCTCGGGCCGGCGGCTGCCTTCTCGCTGATCTATTTCCTCATCATCCTGCTGCTGTGCTTCATCCTCTACAACTGGATGCAGCGCGTGGGCACGGCAGACAAGGAAGGGGCAAAAGAATGATCACCACGCTCCCTTCGTTCACTGCCCCCCGAGGGGGCTCTGCCTCCCTTGGGGTGGCCCTGCGGGAGGCCGGACATGACTGAAGACCGCCGTTTCCACAAGCGCACGCTGTTCCTCGTCGCCTACCTGCTGTTCGCCGTGCTGCCCATCTACTGGATGGTCAACATGAGCTTCAAGACCAACGAGGAGATCCTGTCCAGCTTCTCGCTGTGGCCCCAGCATTTCACCTGGGCCAACTACCAAACCATCTTCACCGACGCCTCCTGGTACTCGGGCTACATCAACAGCCTGATCTACGTGGCCATCAACACCGTGATCTCGCTCACGGTGGCGCTGCCGGCGGCCTATGCGTTCTCGCGCTACCAGTTCCTGGGCGACAAGCATGTGTTCTTCTGGCTGCTGACCAACCGCATGACGCCGCCGGCCGTCTTCCTGCTGCCCTTTTTTCAGCTCTACACCACGGTAGGCCTGATGGACACGCACATCGCCGTGGCCCTGGCCCACCTGCTGTTCAACGTGCCGCTGGCCGTCTGGATCCTGGAGGGCTTCATGAGCGGCATCCCGCGCGAGATCGACGAGACGGCCTATATCGACGGCTACTCCTTCCCGCGCTTTTTCCTCACCATCTTCCTGCCGCTGATCAAGGCCGGCGTGGGCGTGGCGGCCTTCTTCTGCTTCATGTTCAGCTGGGTGGAGCTGCTGCTGGCGCGCACGCTGACCAGCGTGAATGCCAAGCCCATCGTGGCGACCATGACGCGCACCGTCTCGGCCTCGGGCATGGACTGGGCGACGCTGGCGGCGGCGGGCGTGCTGACCATCGTGCCGGGCGCCATCGTGATCTGGTTCGTGCGGCATTACATCGCCAAGGGTTTCGCAATGGGAAGGGTTTGAGGCACCCCCTGAGCGGCTTACGCCGCTTCCCCCTCTCTACCCGCTTCCGCGGGGGAGGGGGACGACACCTTCGGGGCGGGGCGGCGCGGCCGGCATATGCCCTTCCTCGGTGTCCCTGGGCTGGGCTCTGCCGGTTTCGAGAAGCTGCGGTATTGATGCTGGATTTCTGAAAGGACTCGTCAATGTTTTCCTGGATGGCCTGGACGCTGCCGGTGGCGGTGTTCTTCAGTTGCATCGTGCTGATGCTGGTGGGCATGACGCTGTGGGAGTTGCGCAGCCCGACCGTGATGCGCAAGGGCTGGCTGCCGATGGCGACGACGCGCGGGGACCGGCTGTTCATCGGGCTGCTGCTGGCGGCCTATGTCAATCTGGCCTGGGTGGGCCTGGGCGAGAGGATGGTGCAGTGGTTCTCGCTGGAGGCCGAGCCTTCGGTGTGGATCAGCCTGGTGCTGTCCATGCTCGTGCTGGCCGTGGTCATGCGCAAAGGCTGATCACTTCATTCCATTTATCGACAGCCGGGTCCGAAGCTCCCCCGGGGCCCGCTGGTGCATGTGCATGTCGGGGAGACAGCAAGAATCTAGGAGACGGCAGATGAAACAACGACTTCATACCATCGCCCTCGCGGCGGCCCTGCTGGCGGCGGGGCAGGCGTCCTGGGCCGGAGAGGCGGAAGCCAAGAAGTGGATCGACGCGGAGTTCCAGCCCAGCACGCTGTCCAAGGACCAGCAGATGGCCGAGATGAAGTGGTTCATCGAGGCGGCCAAGAAGCTGCAGGCCAAGGGCGTCAAGGAGATCGCCGTGGTCTCCGAGACCATCACCACGCACGAGTACGAGAGCAAGACGCTGGCCAAGGCCTTCACCGAGATCACGGGCATCACCGTCAAGCACGACCTGATCCAGGAAGGCGACGTGGTCGAGAAGCTGCAGACCTCGATGCAGTCGGGCAAGTCCATCTATGACGGCTGGATCTCCGACTCCGACCTGATCGGCACGCACTACCGCTACGGCCGCATCATGAGCCTGACCGACTACATGGCCGGCGCCGGCAAGGACTTCACCAATCCGGGCCTGGACATCAAGGACTTCATCGGCACCAGCTTCACCACCGCGCCCGACGGCAAGCTCTACCAGCTGCCCGACCAGCAGTTCGCCAACCTCTACTGGTTCCGCGCCGACCTGTTCGAGCGCAAGGACCTCAAGGACAAGTTCAAGGCCAAGTACGGCTACGAGCTGGGCGTGCCGCTGAACTGGAGCGCCTACGAGGACATCGCCGAGTTCTTCACCAACGACGTCAAGCAGATCGACGGCAAGCCCATCTACGGCCACATGGACTACGGCAAGAAGGACCCGTCGCTGGGCTGGCGCTTCACCGATGCCTGGCTGTCCATGGCCGGCGCGGCCGACAAGGGCATTCCCAACGGCATGCCCGTCGATGAATGGGGCATCCGCGTGGCCGACGACAAGTGCACGCCCGTGGGCGCCTCGGTCTCGCGCGGGGGCGCCACCAACTCGCCGGCCGCCGTGTTCGCGCTCACCAAGTACGTGGACTGGATGAAGAAATACGCGCCCAAGGAAGCCATGGGCATGACCTTCGGCGAGTCCGGCCCCGTGCCGGCCCAGGGCCATATCGCTCAGCAGATCTTCTGGTACACCGCCTTCACGGCCGACATGACCAAGCCCGGCCTGCCCGTGGTCAATGCCGACGGCACGCCCAAATGGCGCATGGCGCCCGGACCCAACGGCCCGTACTGGAAGGACGGCATGCAAAACGGCTACCAGGACGTGGGCAGCTGGACCTTCTTCAAGGACCATGACGCCAACCGCACGGCCGCCGCCTGGCTCTACGCGCAGTTTGTCACCGCCAAGACCACCAGCCTCAAGAAGACCATCGTCGGCCTGACGCCCATCCGCGAAAGCGACATCCGCTCCAAGGCCATGACTGACATGGCGCCCAAGCTCGGCGGCCTGGTCGAGTTCTACCGCAGCCCCGCCCGCGTGGCCTGGACGCCCACCGGCAACAACGTGCCCGACTACCCCAAGCTGGCCCAGCTGTGGTGGAAGAACGTGGCCCAGGCCGTCACCGGCGAGAAGACGCCCCAGGGCGCCATGGACAACCTGGCCGAGGAAATGGACCAGGTCATGTCCCGCCTGCAGCGTGCCGGCATGGCGCACTGCGCGCCCAAGCTCAACCCCAAGGGCGACCCGGCCAAGTGGCTCAGCGACAAGCAGGCGCCGTGGAAGAAGCTGGCCAATGAAAAGCCCAAGGGCGAGACGATTGCGTATGACACGCTGCTCAATGCCTGGAAAAACGGCAAGGTGCGTTAGCACCCCCTGAGGCGCTTGCGCGCCTTCCCCCTCTCTACTTGCTTCGCAAGGGAGGGGGACGACGCCCTCGCCGCGAGGCGGCTCTTGCTCGGCGTCCCTGAGTTGGGCCGTGTCGGCTTGGGACAACATGCCCTGCGCTGGTCTCCCGGCCTATCGCCAAATTCGTTGACTGCAAGAAACACGAAACGAAAGATAGCGAAGAAAAAAATACAAAAACGAGCGAAAATAGCGGAAAACCCGATTCCGTCCCCTTCGCATTGGGCGCAGGCGTGGCGTCCCGGGTGCTGACATGGCGGCTACATGGCGCCCTGTTAACTTGCCCCACATTCCTTCGTCGAAGATCCATGTCCCTCGCTGCTTCCCCTCTGCCCACCGGCCGCGCCGCCCTGCTGGAACGCCTGGCCCAGCCTGAAACCTACGATCTGGCCATCATCGGCGGCGGTGCCACCGGCCTGGGCGTGGCCCTGGACGCGGCGGCGCGCGGGTTCAAGGTCGTGCTGGTGGAGTCGCATGACTTCGCCAAGGGCACGTCCTCGCGTGCCACCAAGCTGGTCCATGGTGGCGTGCGCTACCTGGCCCAGGGCAACATCGCCCTGGTGCGCGAAGCGCTGCATGAGCGCACCACGCTGCTGCACAACGCGCCCCATCTGGCGCAGCCGCTGGCCTTTGTCATGCCGTCCTACAAGCTGCTGGACACGCCGTTCTATGGCATCGGCCTCAAGATGTATGACGCGCTGGCCGGCAAGGCGGGCCTGGGCGCCACCGAATTCCTCTCGCGCTCCAGCACCGTCAAGTGTTTGCCCACCGTGCGCCAGCAAGGCCTCAAGGGCGGCGTCAAATACTGGGACGGCCAGTTCGACGATGCCCGCCTGGCGCTGGCGCTGGCCCGCACGGCCGCTGCCAAGGGCGCGCTGCTGGTCAACTACTGCCCCGCGCTTGAACTGCTGCATGAAGGCGGCAAGGTCGCCGGCCTGGTCTGCGAAGACACGGAATCGGGCCGGCGCTTCACGCTGCGCGCCAAGTGCGTGGTCAACGCCACCGGCCCCTGGGTGGACCTGTTCCGCCAGCAGGATGCCGAGGCCCAGGGCCGTCCCGTCAAGCCCATGGTCGCGCCCAGCCAGGGCGTGCACGTGGTGGTGGACCGCGACTTCCTGCCCAGCGATCACGCCCTGCTCGTGCCCAAGACGGCCGATGGCCGCGTGCTCTTTGCCGTGCCCTGGCTGGGCAAGGTCATCCTGGGCACCACCGACACCCCGCGCAACGACCTGGCACGCGAGCCCCTGCCGTTCCCCGAGGAGCTGGACTTCATCCTCACCGAGGCCGGACGCTACCTCACGCGCCAGCCCACGCTGGCCGACGTGCGCAGCATGTGGGTCGGCCTTCGCCCGCTGGTCAAGCCCCAGGACGACGACGGCGAGAACACCAAGAAGATCAGCCGTGAGCACACGGTCATGTCCAGCCGCACCGGCCTGGTCACCGTCACGGGCGGCAAATGGACCACCTACCGTGCCATGGCCGAAGACGTGCTCTCCGAGTGCTTTGCCATCGGCCGCCTGCCGCACCGCCCGGGTGGCGTCACGGCCCGCCTGCCGCTGGCCGGCGCCCCGGCCGAATCCGCCGTGCACCACCGCATGAACCAGGTTCAGGGCCTGCACTCCTATGGCACGGAAGCCTCGGCAGTGGAGGCGTTGCCGGGCAACGACGAATGGCTGGCAGACGGCCTGAACGAAGCCATGGTGCGCTTTGCCGCGCGCTTCGAATACGCGCGCACCGTGGAAGACGTGCTGGCGCGCCGCAGCCGCCTGCTGTTCCTTGATGCGCGCAAGGCCGCCGAGGTGGCGCCGCGCGTGGCAGCCATCCTCCAGGAGGAGCTGGGGCAGGACGCCGGCCTGGCGGACTTCATGCCGCTGGCGGCCCAGTACCTGCCGGCCTGATTGCGGCTGAAGTCCCTCTCAAGCAAAACGCCCTGCACTGCAGGGCGTTTTGCTTTTGGAGGCAGATGTAAGCCAAGGAAAGATTGTCAAAATTGATGGATATCTATCTTTGATTGTTTTTATGAATCAAAATGCTGCTCATGGCATCTCGTGACGGTGCCGGCGAACAGCAGCCAGCACAAGGCTGACGAGGGAGGGGGAATGATGAAGAAAGCGCTTGAAAGTCCGTTTTCCGCAGGGCAAGGGCCGTGCCCGAGCCCAACGCGGTGGCCCCAAGCCGCTGCGATGTCTGCGCCGCCGTAGTACGCGCGGCCAGCCCGCAGCAGACGATTGCGTTGAGTCTGCCACCCTTTGCCGAGCCCGCCAGGCTCGGCTTTTTTATGGGCGTTTCCGATGGTTTGCGGCCATCGGCAGGCCCAGCTTGCTCCTGGGTTGATAGCGCTCTTGTGGGGGTTGCGCAACGCTGCCGGCCAGGGGTGGAAAAGGCAGCTAAGGGTTTGACGCGCAAAGGAATTTCTGGGACAATCCCATGCTTCACGTGAAAATCGTGAAGTTATCTGCCCAGTGGAAGCGCCGAGAAATGGTTTTCGGCGTGGACGACGGGCCCAAGACTGACTGGCTGCTCGCGGCCCTTGAGAAGACTCTGGGGCTGTCGAGTGTTTGCTGGAGCAAGTTGGGAATATTGAAATGATCCAAACAGAATCTCGGTTAGAGGTTGCCGACAACACCGGCGCGAAGTCTGTTCAGTGCATCAAAGTGCTGGGCGGTTCTCATCGTCGCTATGCGAGTGTTGGTGACATCATCAAGGTGACCATCAAGGAAGCTGCACCGCGTGGACGCGTCAAAAAAGGCGAGGTCTACAGCGCGGTCGTGGTGCGTACGGCGAAGGGTATTCGCCGTGCTGATGGCTCGCTCGTCAAGTTCGACGGCAACGCCGCCGTTCTGCTGAACGCCAAGCTGGAGCCTATCGGCACCCGCATCTTTGGCCCCGTGACTCGTGAACTGCGCAACGAAAAGTTCATGAAGATCGTGTCCCTGGCACCTGAAGTTCTCTAAAGGAAGCACCATGAACAAGATTCGCAAGGGCGACCAAATCATCGTGCTGACCGGCCGTGACAAGGGCAAGCAAGGCGTGGTCTCGGCTCGCAAGGACGATTCCCACCTGTTGATCGATGGCATCAACATGGTGAAGAAGCACGTCAAGCCGAACCCCATGAAGGGCACCACCGGCGGTATCGTGGAAAAGGCCATGCCTATCCACCAATCCAACGTGGCCATCTTCAATGCAGCGACCGGCAAGGCTGATCGCGTGGGCATCAAGGTGCAGGCCGACGGCACACGCGTTCGCGTGTTCAAGTCCAGCGGCGCCGAAATCAAGGCGGCCTAAGGGGTAACACATGGCACGACTGCAAAAACTGTATCGCGAAAAGATCGCGGCTGAACTCAAGGAAAAGTTCGGCTACACCTCCTCCATGGAAGTGCCCCGTCTGACCAAGATCACCCTGAACATGGGTGTGAGCGAAGCCGTGGCCGACAAGAAGGTGATGGACAACGCCGTGGCTGACCTGACCAAGATTGCTGGTCAGAAGCCCGTGGTGACCAAGGCCAAGAAGGCTATCGCCGGCTTCAAGATCCGTGAAGGCCAGGCCATTGGCTGCATGGTGACCCTGCGTGGCGTTCAGATGTATGAATTCCTGGACCGTTTCGTCACCGTGGCTCTGCCCCGCGTGCGTGACTTCCGTGGTATCTCCGGCCGTTCTTTCGACGGTCGCGGCAACTACAACGTCGGCGTCAAGGAACAGATCATCTTCCCCGAAATCGAGTACGACAAGGTGGACGCTCTGCGTGGTCTGAACATCAGCATCACGACGACAGCTCGGACCGACGATGAGTGCAAGGCACTGCTCGCCGCTTTCCGTTTCCCCTTCAAGAACTGAGGTGGCGCATGGCTAAAGTTGCATTGATCCAGCGCGAACTCAAGCGCGAAAAGCTGGCAGCCAAGTACGCTGCCAAATACGCAGAACTGAAGGCAATCGCCGCTGACGCAAAGCGCAGCGACGAAGAGCGCGACGCCGCTCGCCTGGGCCTGCAGAAGCTGCCCCGTAACGCGAACCCCACTCGCCAGCGCAACCGCTGCGAGATCACGGGTCGTCCCCGTGGCACCTTCCGTCAATTCGGTCTGGGCCGCGCCAAGATCCGTGAACTGGCCTTCGCTGGCGACATCCCCGGTGTCACCAAGGCCAGCTGGTAAGCAAGCAGGAGAGATTAAACATGAGCATGAGTGATCCCATCGCTGACTTGCTGACCCGCATCCGCAATGCACAAATGGTCTCCAAGACCACCGTGACGGCTCCTTCCTCCAAGGTCAAGGTTGCCATCGCCCAGGTGCTGAAGGATGAAGGCTACATCGACGGCTTCCAAGTGAAGACCGACGCTGGCAAGTCCGAACTCGAAATTACCCTGAAGTACTACGCCGGCCGTCCGGTGATCGAGCGCATCGAGCGCGTGAGCCGTCCCGGCCTGCGCGTGTACAAGGGCCGTGACGCAATCCCCCAGGTCATGAACGGTATGGGCGTTGCCATCGTCACCACTCCCAAGGGCGTGATGACGGATCGCAAGGCACGCGCCACTGGCGTGGGCGGCGAAGTGCTGTGCTACGTGGCCTAACGGACATTAAGGAGAAATACTGAAATGTCTCGCGTAGCAAAGACTCCCGTGGCCATCCCCGCAGGCGTGGATGTGTCCATCAAAGACGACCAGATCAATGTGAAGGGCACCGGCGGCACGCTGTCGCAAGCCCAGAACGTTCTGGTGAAGATCTCCAACAACGAAGGCAAGCTGTCTTTCGAGCCCGTCAATAACTCGCGCGAAGCCAACGCCATGAGCGGCACCATGCGTCAGCTGGTGAACAACATGGTGGTGGGCGTGAGCAAGGGCTTCGAGAAGAAGCTGTCGCTGGTTGGCGTGGGTTTCAAGGCTTCGGCCTCGGGCTCCAAGCTGAACCTGGCGATCGGCTTTTCGCACCCGGTGAACTTCGAAATGCCGGCCGGCATCACTGTCACCACCCCCACACCGACCGAAATCTTGGTCAAGGGTGCTGACCGCCAGGCCGTTGGCCAAATGGCTGCTGAGATCCGTGCCGTTCGTCCTCCCGAGCCCTACAAGGGCAAGGGCATCCGTTACTCGGATGAGAAGGTCGTGATCAAAGAGACCAAGAAGAAGTAAGGAGCTGCATTATGTTGACCAAGAAAGAGCAGCGTCTCCGTCGTGCCCGCCAGACCCGCATCCGCATTGCACAGCAAGGCGTGGCACGTCTGAGCGTGAACCGTACGAACCTCCACATCTACGCAAGCGTGGTGTCGGAAGACGGCACCAAGGTGCTGGCTTCGGCCTCCACCGCCGAAGCCGAAGTGCGCACCCAACTGGGTGCCATCGGCAAGGGTGGCAACGTGGCTGCCGCTACGCTGATTGGCAAGCGCATTGCCGAGAAGGCGAAGGCTGCCGGCGTGGAGAAAGTGGCTTTCGATCGCGCTGGTTTCGCATACCACGGCCGCGTGAAGGCTTTGGCAGAAGCCGCTCGTGAAGCCGGCCTGCAGTTCTAAGCGGAGCGGATAGAAATGGCAAAGTTTTCTCCCAAGGTGCAAGACGAAGGTCGTGACGACGGTCTGCGCGAAAAAATGATCGCGGTGAACCGCGTCACCAAGGTTGTGAAGGGCGGTCGTATCCTCGGCTTCGCTGCACTGACCGTGGTTGGCGATGGTGATGGCCGCGTTGGCATGGGCAAGGGCAAGTCGAAGGAAGTGCCTGCAGCCGTGCAAAAGGCGATGGAAGAATCCCGTCGCAACATGATCAAGGTGTCTTTGAAGCACGGCACGATCCATCACACGGTGATGGGTCAGCATGGCGCAGCATCCGTGATGCTGAACCCCGCTCCCAAGGGTACCGGCATCATTGCCGGCGGCCCGATGCGCGCCGTTTTCGAAGTGCTGGGCATCACCGACATCGTGGCCAAGAGCCATGGTTCGTCGAATCCCTACAACATGGTCCGCGCGACTTTTGACGCTCTGAAGCACTCCACGACCCCTTCGGAAGTGGCAGCCAAGCGCGGCAAGTCGGTTGAAGACATCTTCACCGCCTGATCGGAGTCAATCACATGACAACGCAACAAACCGTGAAGGTGCAACTGGTGCGCAGCCCCATTGGCACCAAGGAATCGCACCGCGCCACCGTCCGTGGCCTGGGCCTGCGCAAGCTGAACAGCATCAGCGAACTGCAGGACACGCCTGCCGTGCGCGGCATGATCAACAAGATCAGCTACCTGGTCAAAGTTCTCTGAAAGGATTGATGATGGAACTCAATAGCATCAAGCCTGCAGAGGGCTCCAAGCACGCCAAGCGCCGTGTCGGTCGCGGCATCGGCTCCGGCCTGGGCAAGACTGCCGGCCGTGGTCACAAGGGTCAGAAGTCGCGTTCGGGTGGCTACCACAAGGTGGGCTTCGAAGGCGGTCAAATGCCTCTGCAGCGCCGTCTGCCCAAGCGTGGCTTCAAGTCGCATCTGCTGAAGTTCAATGCAGAAGTGACCCTGTCCGCTCTGGAACAGCTGGGCCTGGCCGAAGTCGATCTGGCAGCTCTGAAGCAAGCCGGTCTGGTTGGTGAAATCGCAAAGGTGGTCAAGATCATCAAGAGCGGTGAAATCAGCAAGGCTGTCAAGCTCAACGGCATCGGCGCTACCGCCGGCGCCAAGGCTGCCATCGAAGCTGCCGGTGGCAGCATCGCCTGATTAATGATCTGAAAGAAGACATCCGTGGCTACTAGCGCAGCTCAAATTGCAAAAACCGGAAAATTCGGCGATCTTCGCCGCCGTCTGGTTTTTCTGTTGCTCGCGCTGGTCGTTTACCGGATCGGGGCTCATATCCCCGTGCCGGGCATCGATCCAGCGCAGCTGCAGCAGCTGTTCAATGGCCAGCAGGGCGGCATTCTCAATCTGTTCAACATGTTCTCGGGTGGGGCGCTCTCGCGCTTCACGGTGTTCGCACTGGGGATCATGCCGTACATCTCGGCATCGATCATCATGCAGCTCATGACCTACGTGGTCCCTACATTCGAGCAGCTGAAAAAGGAAGGTGAATCGGGTCGTCGCAAGATCACCCAGTACACCCGCTACGGCACATTGGGCCTGGCGATTTTTCAGTCCCTGGGAATTGCCGTGGCTCTGGAAAGCTCCGCAGGTCTGGTTCTGAGCCCTGGCTTCGGCTTCCGCCTCACGGCGGTGGTCAGCCTGACGGCCGGCACCATGTTCCTGATGTGGCTCGGTGAACAGATCACGGAACGTGGTCTGGGCAACGGCATCTCGATCCTCATCTTTGGAGGTATCGCCGCAGGTCTGCCGAGCTCCATCGGTGGTCTGCTGGAGCTGGTGCGCACCGGTGCCATGAGCATCCTGGCCGCGATCTTCATCGTTCTCGTGGTGGCAGCCGTGACGTACTTCGTCGTGTTTGTCGAGCGGGGACAACGCAAGATCCTGGTGAACTATGCGCGTCGTCAGGTGGGTAACAAGGTGTATGGTGGCCAGTCTTCGCACTTGCCGCTGAAGCTGAACATGGCGGGGGTCATTCCTCCCATCTTCGCTTCCTCGATCATCTTGCTGCCGGCGACCGTTGTGAACTGGTTCAGTGCAGGGGAATCCATGCGCTGGCTGAAGGACATTGCTAGCACGCTGACCCCCGGTCAGCCGATCTATGTGATGCTCTACGCCACTGCCATCATCTTCTTCTGCTTCTTCTACACGGCCCTGGTGTTCAACAGCCGGGAAACCGCCGACAACCTGAAGAAGAGTGGTGCCTTCATCCCCGGGATCCGTCCCGGTGACCAGACGGCCCGCTACATTGACAAGATCCTGGTTCGCCTGACCCTGGCTGGCGCGGTGTACATCACATTCGTGTGCTTGTTGCCCGAGTTCCTGATCCTGAAGTACAACGTTCCGTTCTACTTCGGTGGCACATCACTGCTGATTATTGTGGTGGTGACCATGGACTTCATGGCCCAGGTGCAGAACTACATGATGTCGCAACAGTACGAATCGCTCCTCAAAAAGGCGAACTTCAAAGCGACACTTGGCAATTGAACTAAGTGATGGGCCTGGCCGGCGGCGCCGGCGGGTCCAGTAAGAGTTAGTAGACGCCCACTCGATCTATCCATCGCGGGCATGTTTCCCGGTCGATAGGCCGTAACGGATGTAGAGTTTTAGGAGAATGAAATGAGAGTTTCGGCTTCGGTCAAAAAAATCTGCCGTAACTGCAAGATCATCCGCCGCAAAGGTGTGGTGCGAGTGATCTGCACGGACCAGCGCCACAAGCAGCGCCAGGGTTGATAGGAAAGTTTGAGGACGAATAATGGCACGTATCGCTGGCATTAACATCCCGCCGCATCAGCACGCTGAAATCGGCCTGACCGCTATCTATGGGATCGGTCGCACCACTGCACGCAAGATCTGCGAAGCCGCTGGCATCGCATATTCCAAGAAAATCAAGGAACTGACTGACGGTGATCTGGAAAAGATCCGTGATCAGCTGACTTCCCTGACTCTGGAAGGTGATCTGCGTCGCGAAACAACGATGAACATCAAGCGTTTGATGGACATCGGTTGCTATCGCGGTTTCCGTCATCGTCGTGGCCTGCCCATGCGTGGTCAACGTACCCGCACGAATGCACGTACCCGCAAGGGTCCGCGCAAGGGTGCCGCGGCTTTGAAGAAATAAAGAGATTGAAAGATCACTATGGCTAAGTCTCCCGCAAACAACGCTGCACAGCGCGTTCGCAAGAAAGTCCGTAAGAACATTTCGGACGGCATTGCCCACGTGCACGCTTCGTTCAACAACACGATCATCACCATCACCGACCGCCAAGGCAACGCTCTGTCGTGGGCCTCGTCGGGTGGCCAGGGCTTCAAGGGTTCGCGCAAGTCGACTCCCTTCGCTGCCCAGGTGGCTTCGGAAGTGGCTGGTCGTGCTGCCATCGAACAGGGCATCAAGAACCTGGACGTCGAAATCAAGGGTCCCGGTCCTGGCCGTGAATCCTCGGTTCGCGCCCTGGGCGCCCTGGGCATCCGCATCACTTCCATCGCGGACGTGACGCCGGTTCCCCACAACGGCTGCCGCCCTCAAAAGCGCCGTCGTATCTAAGCTTTTTCACCAAGCCCACCGCCGCCCAGATGTGTAACATCGCGGGCGGCTCCCGTGCTTGTGCACGGCAGATGACACAAAGGAAATCAAGTGGCACGCTATATCGGCCCCAAGGCCAAACTCTCCCGCCGTGAAGGCACTGACCTGTTCCTGAAGAGCGCACGTCGCTCGATCGCCGACAAGTCCAAGTTCGACACCAAGCCCGGCCAGCACGGCCGCACTTCCGGTCAGCGTACTTCCGACTTCGGCCTGCAGCTGCGTGAAAAGCAGAAGGTCAAGCGCATGTACGGCGTGCTGGAAAAGCAATTCCGCCGCTACTTCGAAGCCGCCGACAAGAAGAAGGGCAACACCGGTGCCAATCTGCTGTCGCTGCTGGAGTCGCGTCTGGACAACGTGGTGTACCGCATGGGCTTCGGCTCGACCCGCTCGGAAGCGCGTCAGCTGGTGTCGCACAAGGCCATCACGGTCAACGGCCAATCCGTCAACATCCCTTCCTACATGGTGAAGGTGGGTGACGTGGTCGCCGTGCGTGAAAAGTCCAAGAAGCAGGCTCGTATCGTCGAAGCCCTGCAACTGGCTGGTCAAGTCGGTTTCCCCGCATGGGTGGAAGTGTCTGCCGACAAGGCTGAAGGCACGTTCAAGAAGTCGCCTGACCGCGACGAGTTCGGTGCAGACATCAACGAATCCCTGATCGTTGAGTTGTACTCGCGTTAATTCCGCGCAGCGACATTTCTGTAAAACCGTCCCCCAGCCGCGAGGCATCGCGCTGGGGTGCTTCACCAGCCTTACCGGTGTAACGAGCCGGGGGTATTGAGAGGAAGTCTGCATGCAAACCAATTTGCTGAAGCCCAAGACGATCAATGTCGAGCAGCTTGGCCACAATCGCGCCAAAGTTGTTCTGGAGCCGTTTGAGCGTGGCTACGGCCATACGCTGGGCAACGCCCTGCGCCGTGTCCTGCTCTCGTCCATGGTGGGTTACGCAGCGACGGAAGTGACGATTGCTGGTGTGTTGCACGAGTACTCGTCCATCGACGGTGTCCAGGAAGATGTGGTCAACATCCTGCTGAACCTCAAGGGTGTGGTGTTCAAGCTGCACAACCGCGATGAGGTCACGCTCTCGCTGCGCAAGGATGGCGAAGGCGTCGTGACGGCGCGCGACATCCAGACGCCCCACGACGTGGAAATCATCAACCCTGATCATGTCATCGCCAACCTGTCGCAAGGCGGCAAGCTGGACATGCAGATCAAGGTGGAGAAGGGCCGTGGCTATGTGCCCGGCAACGTGCGCCGCTATGGCGACGAGTCCACGAAGTCGATCGGCCGCATTGTGCTGGACGCTTCGTTCTCGCCCGTCAAGCGCGTGAGCTACGCCGTCGAATCGGCCCGCGTTGAACAACGCACCGACCTCGACAAGCTGGTGGTGGAGATCGAAACCAATGGTGCGATCACTGCCGAGGACGCCGTGCGCGCATCCGCCAAGATCCTGGTGGAACAGCTCGCCGTGTTCGCTCAGCTGGACGGCGGTGATATCGCCAGCGTCTTCGATGCTCCGGCCGGTGGCCGTGGTGCCGCAACTGCCTTTGATCCCATCTTGCTGCGTCCCGTGGACGAGCTGGAACTCACCGTGCGTTCGGCCAACTGCCTCAAGGCAGAGAACATCTACTACATCGGCGACCTGATCCAGCGTACCGAAAACGAGCTGCTCAAGACCCCCAACCTGGGTCGCAAGTCGCTCAACGAGATCAAGGAAGTCCTGGCTTCCCGCGGTCTGACGCTGGGCATGAAGCTCGAGAACTGGCCGCCTGCTGGCCTGGAAAAGCGCTAAGCACTATAATTGCAGGCTCTCCTTTTTGGAGAGCCTCAGTGCCTCGGGCAGTACCTGATACGGCTGCACGAATTAATCAACAACTTGCGCAAATTCGGTTGAGGCAAGCTGCAGATCCGGTAACGGGTCCAGGCTTGCATCCTTGTTTGCGCAAGCCCTAATTACATATTTTAGGAATAAAGCACCATGCGTCACGGTCACGGCCTCCGCAAACTCAATCGCACCTCTTCGCACCGCCTGGCGATGCTGAAGAACATGATGAATTCGCTCATCGAGCACGAAGCCATCAAGACCACCGTTCCCAAGGCCAAGGAACTGCGCCGCGTGATCGAGCCCATGATCACCCTGGCCAAGGTCGATACCGTTGCCAACCGCCGCCTGGCATTCGACCGCCTGCGCGACCGCGACAGCGTGACCAAGCTCTTCAACGAGCTGGGCCCCCGCTTCGCAAAGCGTCCTGGTGGCTACACCCGTATCCTGAAGATGGGCTTCCGCGTGGGCGACAACGCCCCCATGGCCTTCGTGGAACTGGTCGAGCGCGCTGAAGAAGGCGCCGCCGAAGCCAAGGCAGCTGAATAATCTGCTATAATTTTGGAATACCGCGCGATGGAGCAGTCTGGTAGCTCGTTGGGCTCATAACCCAAAGGTCGGAGGTTCAAATCCTTCTCGCGCAACCAAATTGAAAAGGGCTACGACACTGTCGTAGCCCTTTTTTCATGCCCTCGCGCCAGGGCAAAGGCCAGGCGGACAGCCCGGCATCAGCCGCCCAGCTGGTTGCCGATGCGCTGGCCCAGCCGCAGGCGCACGCGGTGGGCGATTTCCTGGGCGACCTCGGGGCTGAGCACTTCGCTGATGTGCAGCAGCTCGGTGTAGTGCATGTACAGAAGGCCGCGCAGGGTCTTGAATGCGGCCTCGTGCTCGGCGCCGCAGACGCTGGCGTCATTGGCCAGCACGCGCTCCACCACACCGGCCTGCAGCAGCGGGATCTTGCATATGACGGCGTGGCGGGCGATCTCCAGGTCGATCTCCTGGAGCCGGCATTCCCATTCCTCGGGCAAGAATCGGTTGGCTGGCATGTCGGCTTTTCTCCTTTTTTCACTGCATGGGTACACCGGGGCGAAAGGCACCCGGTCTGGGGATGCTGTCATGTGAGCGGGGCTCGGTGGCCTGGGTCGCCAGGTTTACTGGCCCGGCCTTGATGCCTGTCAAACTTCGGTGGCGCAGGCGCCCGCTGGAAGCTGGGCTCATGCTGCACTGCATCATGATGTCAGTCATGCGGCGCGGCCGCCAGTGCCCGTGCAGGCTGGTGGGCTTTTGCTCCCGGCAGGCCATGCGCTCTCGGCGCCGCTCCGGCAACGCAAAGGATCCACATGCTCGAGAAGATCGTCTCGCTGTTCCGCTATTTCAAGGCGGCCGTGCCGTTCCGGCTGGTGCCGGCACTGATTGCCACCGCCGTGCTGTTCGGCCTGCTGCTGATGCCCGTGCCCGAGGGGCTGACGCCCAAGGGCTGGCAGCTGGTCGCCATTTTCCTGACCACCATCGTGGCCATCATCCTCAAGGTCATGCCCATCGGCGTGATGGCCTTGATGGCCATCGTCATCGTCTCGCTGTCCCAGGTCACCTCCGGCTCGTCCAAGGGTGCCATCACCGATGCGCTGAGCAGCTTTTCCAGCCCGCTGATCTGGCTGATCGTGGTGGCCATCCTGATCTCGCGCGGCCTCAAGAAGACGGGGCTGGGCAGCCGCATCGGCCTGATGTTCATCGCCCTGCTGGGCAAGCGCACCATCGGCATCGGCTACGGCCTGGCGATCTGCGAGCTGGTGCTGGCTCCGTTCACGCCCAGCAACACGGCGCGTGGCGGCGGCATCGTGCACCCGATCATGAAGTCCATCGCCAATGCCTTCGAGTCGGACCCGGCCAAGGGCACGCAGGGCAAGGTGGGCACCTACCTGGCCCTGGTCAACTACCACGCCAATCCCATCACCTCGGCCATGTTCCTGACCGCCACCGCGCCCAACCCGCTGGTGGTGGATTTCGTGGCCAAGGCGACGGGCCAGGCCCTGCACCTGAGCTGGACCACCTGGGCGCTGTACATGCTGCTGCCGGGCCTGCTGTGCCTGCTGCTGATGCCGCTGGTGATCTACCTGCTGTCGCCGCCCGAGCTCAAGGCCACGCCCAATGCCGTGGAGTACGCCCGCAGCGAGATGGCGCGCATGGGGCCGCTGTCGGGCAAGGAGCGCGTGATGCTGGGCACCTTCGGCCTGATGCTGTTGCTGTGGGCCAACGTGCCGCAGATGCTGTTCGGCCCGGCCTTCGTGCTGGACCCCACCGTGGTCGCCTTCCTGGGCCTGTTCGTGCTGATCATCACGGGCACCATCGACTGGGATGACGTGCTGTCCGAGAAAAGCGCATGGGACACGCTGGTGTGGTTCGGCGCCCTGGTCATGCTGGCCGAGCAGCTCAACAAGCTCGGCGTGGTGTCCTGGTTTGCCGTGGGCATGAAGAACGCCATCGTCGCCAGCGGCCTGGACTGGCTGCCGGTGGCGGCCATCCTTGTGGGCGTGTTCGTGTTCTCGCACTACCTGTTCGCCAGCACCACGGCCCACATCAGCGCGATGATGCTGGCCTTCCTGACCGTGGGTGCGCAGCTGATTCCGGCCGACTATGTCGTGCCCTTCATGCTGATGATGACAGCCGGCTCGGCCATCATGATGACGCTGACCCACTACGCCACCGGCACTTCGCCCATCATCTTCGGCAGCGGCTACGTCACGCTGGGCAACTGGTGGCGGGTGGGGGCGGCCATGTGCGTGATCGAGCTGCTGATCTTTGCCGTGGTCGGCAGTGTCTGGTGGAAGCTGCTGGGCCTGTGGTGAGGGCGGCCGCCCTCAAGCCGTGGTCCGTGGCTCGCCCAGCGACAGCATGAGCCGGTTGGCCCAGTTGAAGAAGGCCGTGCCGTGCAGCACATCGGAGATGGCGGCATCGTCCAGGCCTGCGGTGCGCAGCGCATCGATGTGGGCGGGCTCCAGCGCAGGCGGCGTCTGGGTCAGCGCCACGGCCGCCGTGACGATGGCGTTCCAGCGCGGCCCCAGGTCCGTGCCCGGGCCTTCGTCGAGCAGGCGCTGCACGTCGCCGCCCCTGCGCGAGAAGTGCGTGGCAAAGCGCGCATGGACCGAGGCGCAGTAGATGCAGCCATTGGCGCGCGAGGTGGCCGCAGCGGCCAGCTCGCGCTCGGCACGCGGCAGGCCGGCGTCGGGGTTGTAGAAGATGTCCTTGTCGGTGCGCGTGCGTGCGCCCAGCGTGTCGGGGTCGCGCGCCAGCAGGCGGAAGTAGGGCGACTGCGCGCGTGAGGCATCGACCAGGCCTGCATGGTGGCGTTCGGTCAGCTCGCTTTCTTCCAGTGGCTCAATCCAGGGCAGCCAGTCGAGCTGTTCCTGGGTGAAGACCTGGGGAGCGGCGGAGTTCGTTGAGGTCATGGCTGGGCTTGCAGGGTGGTGGGTTGATGGGCTGCCTGGGGCGCGGGGCGTGCAGCCAGCACGCGCAACCCCGCCACCACGCGGATCTGGAAGGACAGGAAGGACGCCAGCTGGGACAGGATGACGATGTCCGTCTCGCTCCAGCCCGCCTGTTGCAGCGCCTGCAGGGCCCCGGCGCTGGCGTCGCGCGGGTGGTAGGCCAGCAGGTGGGCATGGGCCAGCGCCGCGGCCAGGCGCGGGCCCAGCAGTGCGGCGTGGGCCAGGTCCACGGCATAGGCGGGGCCGGGCTGGTCCTCGCGGCTCAGCGGGCCTGCCGGGTAGCTGCCGTAGGGGCCGTGCGGGCCGCTGCCGGCCTGCAGGCTCTGGGCGCGGCCACGCACCACTTCGGACGCCACCACGGCGGCCAGTTCCGCATCCTCGATGGCCAGCGCGCGTGTATAGAAGACGGCGCTGCGCGGCTCGCCATGCAGCCCGGCCGTGAAGGCGGCCAGGGCCAGCCGCTCGCGCAGCGAGACCGTGCCGGGCACAGGCTCGGCGGGCGTGAACAGGGCGGCAAAGCTTTGCTGGGCCTGCGTGCGTGCCTCGGTGCGGTGGCGGCGCACGCGGTCCAGGGCGCTGCCGGGGGTGATGTCGGCGAGGTGGTCGATCACGTCGCCGGGAAAGCGGGGCGTTGCGGTGGTGTTCATGGTCATGCGGCTTGCAGCAGTCCGGCCCGGACTGCGGGGAGGGAAGAGGGCGCTGGGGTGGACGTGGATGTGGACTCATCGGCACGGCGCCAGCCCAGGGCCGGTGCCACATGGGCGGCCGTCAGCTCGATGGAGCGCAGGATGGCGGCGTGCGGCGGATCGATGGAGTGCACCTGGAAGACGATGTCGCTCACGCGCGCCAGCGCCGTGTCGGCGCGCAGCGAGGCGATGACCTCGTCGGGCGTGCCCACATGCACGTCGTAGGCGGCGATGAGATCGGCCAGCGGCGCCTGCGGATCGACGCGGGCCGCCCATTGCGAGGGCTGGGCCGCATGGCGCAGGGCCACGCGGCGCAGGCCGGCCTCGGCCCAGCGCAGCGCATCGTCTCGGCGGTCGGCCACGAACAGCGTGCGCGAGCCCAGGATGCGCGGCGCCCGCCCTGCGGGCAGGCGGGCGAGGTAGGCGTCGATGATGGGGTTCTGGATCTCGGACAGCGTGGCCTGCGGCGCACCTTCGGGCCGTGGCTGGGTGCGCGACAGCATCAGGCCGTCGCCGTTGGCCCCGGCCCGCGCGCCGCCCTCGGCCGAGAACGTGGCCTGCCAGACGCGCTCCAGCAGCTGCGGCGCGGCCGGGTACAGGCGCACGCCGCCGGCCAGCGCGCGCCCGGCCCAGGCGTCCTGCAGCACGCCGAAGTTGCGTGCGAAGACGGCGCCGCGCTCGGCGCCCTGCACGCCAAAGGCCTCGAAGGATTCGGCCGTGCCGCCCGTGCCCAGGCCCACCTCCAGGCGGCCGCCGGTCAGCAGGTCCAGCACGGCCGCGTCCTCGGCCACGCGCAGCGCGTTTTCCAGCGGCAGCGTGATCACGCCCGTGCCGATGCGGATGCGCCGCGTGCGCGCCGCCACATGGGCCAGAAAGACGAAGGGCGAGGGCAGGCCGCCCTCGCTTTCATGGAAATGGTGCTGGGCCACCCAGGCCGAGTCGAAGCCGTGGGCCTCGGCATGGGCGATCTGCTCGGCCACCAGGCGGTAGCGCTCGCCGGCCGGCGCATCGTCGAGCAGGCGGCTGAAGAAGCCCAGGCGCGGGCCGTTGCGGGAGCCGTGGCCACGGTTGGTATCAGGCGGGGTGAGGGACAAAATCAATGCTCCTTTTGCCGGGAATGGCGTCCATGAGTTCGCGCGTGTAGTCGCTGGTGGGGCGCTGGAACACCTCCTCCACGCTGCCCGCGTCCACCACCCGGCCCGCGCGCAGCACCGACACCGTGTCGGCAATCTGGCGCACCACGGCAAGGTCGTGCGAGATGAAGAGATAGGTCAGCCCCAGGTCCTGCTGCAGCTGGGCGAGCAGGGCCAGGATCTGCGCCTGCACCGTCACGTCCAGGGCCGATACGGCCTCGTCCAGCACCAGCACCTGCGGCTGCAGCACCAGGGCGCGCGCAATCGCCACGCGCTGGCGCTGGCCGCCCGACAGCGCATGCGGGCGCCGCTGCAGCACGGCGGCCGGCAGGCCCACGCGCTCCAGCATGTCGTGCACGCGCCGGCGGCGCTCATCGGCCGGCAGCGGGTCGAAGTTCAGCAGGGGCTCCTCGATGATGTCGAACACGCTCTGGCGCGGGTCCAGAGAACTGAACGGGTTCTGGTAGACCAGCTGCACGCGGCGGCGCAGCTGGCGCAGGGCCTCGCCGCGCAGGCCCGTGACCTCGGTGCCTTCGATGCGGATGCGGCCCGCCGTGGGCCGACCCAGGCCCACGATGGCGCGGATGGTGGTGGTCTTGCCCGAGCCCGACTCGCCCACGATGGCATGCGTGCTGCCCCGGCGCACGCGCAGTGACACGCCGTCCACGGCGCGAAAGATGCCGCGCCCGTGGGCGGAGGCATGGCCGGGGGCCGCGAACTCGTGCACCAGGTCCTCGACCTCGATGGCCCAGTCATCGGCCGTGGCGGGCCTGGGCGTGCGGCGCGGCGCGGGCGCCAGAGAAGGCGCATCGGCCAGCAGCCGCCGCGTATAGGCGCTTTGCGGATTGCGCAGCAGCTCCAGCGTGGGACCCTGCTCCTGGATGCGGCCACCCTGCATGACGACCAAGCGGTGCGAACGGTCGGCCGCCACGCCCAGGTCATGCGTGACCAGCAGCACGGCCGTGCCGGTCTCGCGGCGCAGCGCATCGATCAGGTCCAGGATGCGCCGCTGCACGGTCACGTCCAGCGCGCTGGTGGGCTCGTCGGCAATGATGAGGGCGGGCCGCAGCGCGATGGCGATGGCGATCAGCACGCGCTGGCGCATGCCGCCCGACAGTTCGTGCGGATACTGGCGTGCGCGCAGCGCGGGCTGGGACAGCCCCACGCGGGCCAGCAGCTCCAGCACGCGCGCCTGCACGGCCGTGCGGTCGCGCAGGCCGTGGATGCGCAGGATCTCGCCCACCTGGTCGCCCACCGTGCGCACGGGGTTCAGCGACATGGTGGGGTCCTGCGGCACCAGGCTGACCACGCGGCCGCGGATGGCGTTCCAGCGTGCGGCCGGCCAGCCCGAGACCTCGGTGCCCTGCAGGCGGATGCTGCCGTGCTCGCGGTGGCCGTTGTCGGCCAAAAGGCCGATCACGGCCTGGGCCGTGGTGGTCTTGCCCGAGCCCGATTCGCCGACCAGGGCCACCACCTCGCCCGGCGCCACGGAAAACGACACGCCGTGCACCACGCGCTGTGCCTGGCCTGCGGCATCGCGGTAGGCCACGGCCAGGTCCTGCACTTCGAGCACGGGGGCGGTCGTTGCCACCGCTGGTGCGGCGTGGATGCGTTCCTCGATGGCGGCGCTCATGCAGGCCTCCGTGCGAAGGCCGTGGCGATGCGGTTGGCCGCCAGCACCACGGCCACCACGATCAGGCCCGGCGCCGTGGTCAGCCACCAGGCGGTGGCGATGTAGTTGCGGCCTTCGGCGATCAGCAGCCCCCATTCGGGCGTGGGCGGCGGCGCGCCGTAGCCCAGAAAACCCAGGGTGGAAATCGCAAGGATCGCCGAGCCGAACTGCAGCGCCGCCATGGCGATGACCGACGTCAGCGAGTTGGGCAGCACATGGCGCCACAGCACGGCGGCAAAGCGCCCGCCGCTGCCAAAGGCGGCCTCCACATAGTCGGAGCGGCGCACGCGCACCACCTCCGAGCGCACCAGGCGCGCGAAGCTGGCCACCGAGACCACGCCTACGGCAATGGCCGCGTTGATGGTGCCAAAGCCCAGCACGATGATGATGGTCAGCGACAGCAGCAGCGAAGGCACGGCCAGCAGCACATCGACCAGGCGCATCAGCGCATCCTCCGTGCGCCCGCCCGTGGCCCCGGCCAGCAGGCCGATCAGCGTGCCCACGGCCAGGCCCACGCCCACGGCCACGAAGGCGCCCGACAGCGAATGCACGGCGCCATGCACCACGCGCGCCCACAGGTCGCGCCCCAGCGCGTCCGTGCCCAGCCAGTGCGCGGCGCTGGGCGCCAGCAACTGCTGGCCGGCCTGGCCCGCGATCGGGTTCTGGTGGGCGAACCAGCCGGGCGCCAGCGCCCACAGCGCGGCCACGGCAATCACCAGCCAGGCCAGGGCCAGCGTGGGCGGCAGGCGTTTCAGGGATTGCAGGCGGGCCGGCAAGGCGAAGCCGCGGCGCGGGGCGGCTGGCGCAGGGGCCAGGGACGACGCTGGCAGCGCCGTGGGAATGGGAGTAGGAGTGGCGGGCGCGGCCTGGGCATCCAGGGCCGGGGAAAGAGCGCTTGAGACGGCAGTGTTCATGGCCGGTTCTCCACGGAATGGCGCAGGCGCGGATCAAGCAGCGGGTACAGCAGATCCACGGCGAGGTTGATGAGTACGAAGGCGGCGGCCGAGACGACCACCACGGCCTGGAGCACGGCCGTGTCCTGGTTGCCCACGGCCTGCTGGGTCAGCGTGCCCAGGCCATTGAGGCCGAACACGGCCTCCGTCACCACGGCGCCGGCCAGCAGCTCGCCGAACAGCACGCCGGCAATGGTCAGCGTGGGCAGCAGGGCATTGCGTGCCACATGGCGCAGCAGCACCCAGCGGCGCGAGGCGCCCTTGGCCCGTGCCACGGCCACGAAGGGCTGGGCCAGCACGGCGTCGATATTGCGCAGCAGCACCTGGGCCAGCGGCGCCGAGATCGGTACGGCCAGGGTCAGCGTGGGCAGCACCAGTCCTTCCCAGGGGCCGGGATTGATCACGGCGATCCAGCCCAGGCGGAACGACACCACCTGGATCAGCATGATCCCCAGCCAGAACACGGGCACCGAGACAAAGACCGAAGGCAGCGAATACAGCGCGTTGCGCAGCCAGGCAAAGGGCGCCAGGCTGGCAGCCGCCGCCAGCGCCACGGCCAGCAGCGCGGCTGCGGCAAAGCCCAGGGCCGCGAGCTTGAGCGTGGGCGGCAGGCTGGTGGCCAGGCCCTGGCTCACCGGCACGCCGGCCTGCAGCGAATAGCCGAAATGGCCCGTGAGGAACTGGCCCAGCGTGTGCAGGTACTGCTGCCACACGGGCTGGTCCGAGCCGTAGGCGGCGCGGATGTCGGCAATCTCCTGCGGGCCCAGGCCCAGCTCGGGGTTCAGGAACTTGATCAGCACGGCATCGCCCGGCAGCAGCTGCAGCAGGATGAACGAGACCGTGAAGGCCGCCCACAGCACCAGGGCGGCCTGGGCGATGCGGCTGAGCAGATAGCGGCGCGGCATGGGAGTGGTTCCTCAGGGAGCGTTCCGGTCAGCGCCTGGCCAGCCAGGTGCTGTAGAAGCTGGGCCGGCCCACGGCCTCGAAGCCCACGTCACGCACCCAGCCCGCGCCCGCAAAGGCCTGGGGTTCCTCGAAGATGGGGATCACATAGGCCTGGTCGATCAGGTAGTTCTGCACCTCGCCGGCCAGCGCCAGGCGCCTGGCGGCATCGGTCTCGGCCGCGATGGCGTCGAACAGGCCGTTGAGCTTGGTGTCCTCGAAGGATTTCACCTTCTGGCTCACGCCGCCCTTTTGCAGCAGCACGTTGCGGTTGGTCGGGTAGTAGTTGCTCTTGATCACGTCGGGATCGGCGCGGCCCACCATGCCGGGCAGCACGCCGGTCTTGTCGGGGTCCAGCGTGTCCACGGCGCGGCTGCCCGCGTCGCCCGACAGCACGTTGAGCTTGACGCCGATGTGCGCCCACTGCTGGGCCACGAGCTGCAGCGTCTCCTTGTTCTGCGGCTGGGGCAGGGACTCGTAGGTGGAGAGCACGAAATCGCGGCCGTCCTTCTGGCGCAGGCCGTTGGCGCCCAGCGTCCAGCCGGCCTCGTCCAGCAGCTGTTTCGCCTTGGCCTCGTCATAGGCCAGCTTGGCCGACAGGTCCACGAAGCCGGCCGCCGTGGAGGCAATCACCGAGCGCGCCTGCGGATAGCGCGGCGAGAACAGCGTCTCCACGATCTCCTTGGCATTGGTGCCGTGCAGCAGGGCCTGGCGCACCTTGAGATCGGCCACCAGGGCGTTGTCCGGGCGGATGGCCACGCTGTTGTTCACGCCGCGCGTGGGCGGGGCGTAGATGCTGAACTTCTGGTCCTCGACGCGCTTTTCGTCGTAGGCCTGGATCTGGCGGATCAGCCCGGCCTGGCCGGCCAGCAGCGCGCCGATGCGCACGCTGTCCTCGGGCGTGACGATGAACTTCACCTCGTCCAGCCGCGCGCGGCCCTGGTGGGCCAGCTTGGCGGGACCCCAGGCATAGTCCTTGCGCACCTTGAGCACCAGCTCCTTGCCCAGCGTCTCGCTGGCCACCACGAAGGGGCCGGAGCCGATGATGCGCGTGGCGTCGCCCAGCTCCTCGAAGGGGCGGTCCAGCGTGGCTGGCGAGACCAGGCCCGAGCCGATCACCGAAGTTCCCTGCAGAAAGCCCGGCGAAGGCTTCCTGAAGAAGAACTTCACCGTCAGCGGGTCGACCACCTCGCTGCGCTCGTAGTTGTTGATCACCTCGGACACCGGCTGCTTGAGCGCCTTGTTGCCCAGGCCATAGGTGTCGAAGTTGCGCGCCACGGCCGCCGCGTCCAGCGCCGTGCCGTCGGAGAAGGTGACGCCGGGGCGCAGCTTGAAGCGGTACTCGGTGGCATCGGCATTCACGGTCCAGGATTCGGCGATCCAGGGCTGGATCTCCAGCGTCTTCGGGTCCTGGTAGGTCAGCTTGTCGGTGATCTGGTTGAGCACGCCGCCGTTGGGATAGAAGCCCCCGGCCGGCGGATAGAGGTTGGTATGGGCCTGCTGCTCTAGGTAGACCAGGGTGCCGCCTTCCACGGGGCCGGCAGCCGCGCCCGCCTGGGCCGTATCGGCCTGCTTGGAGCACGCCGCCAGCAGCAGGCTGCTGCCCGCCAATACCGCTATCGCGGCCTTCCATGCCACCTGAGCCGCCTTCGATTGGGAAAACACGTTCGTACCTCGCCGCCGCTGGGGCGCTGAAAAAACAAGACTGCCGGCCACAGGACCGGCTCCATGTTTTTCATGCTATCGATGCCAAATATTTGCGCTCATATATCGAGTTGCATCGTTATTTGGAAAACGACTAAGGGATGGGCCCCCTGCATATCTGCCCAGTGCATAAGCGCAGACGGATTCGTTTGTTTGCCGCGCATGCGGCGGTCCCAACAATGGGCTGGTACTTCCTTCACCGAAAGCCCGTCCATGAGCCATCTCAACGAATACCTCGCCGAAAAGCGCGCCGCCGTGCTCGCCCGCAGCGCCGCCATCGCGGCCGGCACGGCCCAGCCCGCCCACCTCAAGGCCCACGTGCGCGCCGAGGGCCGCAGCGGCGTGCGCCGCCTGCGCATCCGCGAGCACCAGGTCATCAGCGACAGCCCGCCCGACTTCGCGGGCTACAACCTCGGCCCCAGCTCGCCCGAGCTGCAGCTGGGCGTGCTGGGCACCTGCGTGACCCACATCTTTCTGATCCAGGCGGCCGAGCGCCAGGTGCCCGTGGAGAGCCTGGAGGTCGAGGTCACGGGCATCATCGACCCGCGCGGCGGCAAGCCCGGCCACGAGGCCACGCCCATCTGGCCGCATGAGATCGGCTACACCGTGCACATCGACTCGCCTGCCAGCCGCGCCGAGATCGATGCGCTGTTCGAGGCCGTGGAGCGCACCTGCCCCATCCTCAACCTGCTGCGCAATCCGCAGAACATCCGCGCCGAAGTGCGCCACACCGACTCCAGCGCCGCCGCGCGCCTGGCAGCCTGAACACCGTGCGGAAAGCACCCCTGCCATGACCCTGCCACTCGACCACATCGTCATCGCGGTCCAGGACCTGGAACGCACCATTGTCGACTACACCGCGCTGGGCTTCAACGTGCTGCGTGGCGGCGAGCACCCGGGCCGCTCCACGCACAACGCCCTGGTGGTGTTTGCCGACGGCGCCTATTTCGAACTCATTGCCTGGCGGGCGCCCGCGCCCGAGGAACGCTGGTGGCAGCAGCTGCAGCGCCATGGCGAGGGCATTGTCGATTTCGCGCTGCTGCCCACCGAGACCGGCGCCGTGGTTGCCGCCGCCCAGGCGCGCGGCCTGGACTACGAGGCGCCCTACGAAGGCGGCCGCCTGCGCCCCGACGGCGCGCAGCTGCGCTGGCGCAATGCACGCGCCCGCAGCCAGGACCTGCCCTTTCTCTGCGGCGACCTCACGCCGCGCGCCCTGCGCGTGCCTGAGGGCGATGCACGCGTGCACCCCAACGGCGCCACCGGCGTGGCCCGGCTGTACGTGGCCGTGCATGACCTGCGCGCCAGCCTGGCGCGCTGGCGCGCGCTGCTGGGCGAGGGCGCCGACATTGGCGAGGCCCGGCTGTCGGACGACGGCAGCGCTTACCGCGCATCGCTGAGGCTGGGCGCCACTGCGCTGGTGCTGGCTGCGCCCGCCCAGAGCGTTGCCACGGGCGCCCTGGGCCACCGTCTGGCCACGCGCGGTGAAGGCCCTTATGCCATCGAGCTGCAGGTACGCCAGCCCGCGTCTGCGCTGGCGCTGGACGAGACCGCCACGCATGGCGCGCGCATCGTGCTGGCCCAGGTTTCTCCGGCCAGGGAAACCGCCGCCGCCTAGGCGAAATGCGTGGGCGCTAGAATGGCGCCCCGCTGACACCCATGCCCACCCCGGTGGGCGTTTTCGTTGCAGCTGCGGCCTTCCTTGAGGGGTGCCGTGGCGCGGCGCTGCTTGCCATGACGACTGCTTCCACTCCTGCCACGCTGGGCATAGATTTCGGTACCTCCAACTCCGCCATGGCCTGGCGCGCCCCCGGCCAGACCGCACGCCTGCTGCCGCTGGAGGGCGATGCCTGCGGCATGCCCACGGCGCTGTTCTTCCATACGGACGAGCACAGCACCCATTTCGGGCGCGACGCCATGGCCCAGTACCTGGACGGCGAGCCGGGCCGGCTCATGCGCTCCCTCAAAAGCCTGCTGGGCAGTGCGCTGCTGCAGGAAAAGACGGCGGTGCACGATCAGTTCGTGAGCTACCAGGACATCATCGGCCTGTTCCTGCGCCGCGTGGCCGACCGGGCGCGTGCCTCGCTGGACGGCCGCCTGCCCGAGCGCGTGGTGCTGGGCCGGCCCGTGCATTTCGTGGACGACCATCCCGAGCGCGACCGCCAGGCCCAGCAGGCCCTGGCCGATGCCGCGCGCGCCGCAGGCCTGGGCGAAGTGGATTTCCAGATGGAGCCCATTGCCGCCGCGCTGGACTACGAGCAGCGCCTCACGCAGGAATCCGTGGTGCTGGTGGTGGACATCGGCGGCGGTACCTCCGACTTCACCGTCGTGCGCCTGGGCCCCGAGCAGGCCGGCCGCAGCGATCGCCGCGACGACATCCTGGCCACCAGCGGCGTGCACATCGGCGGCACGGACTTCGACCACCGGCTCAACCTGGCCCAGCTCATGCCGCTGCTGGGCTACCGGCACATCGGCCCCAGCGGCCGCGAAGTGCCCAGCCGCGTGTTCTTCGACCTCTCGACCTGGCACCTGATCCAGTGGCTGTACTCGCCCAAGGCCCTGGCCGAGGCGCGCAACCTGCGCACTGACTACAGCGACCAGCGCCTGCACAAGCGCCTGATGGAAGTGCTGGAGCTGCGCGAAGGCCACCGCCTGGCCGCCGTGGTGGAGCAGGCCAAGATCGAGGCCTCCACGCGCCATGCCGAGTCGCCCATCGAGCTGGGCTGGCTGGAATCGGGCCTGTCCGCCGCCATCTCGCCCGAGGTGCTGCACGAGCAGCTGCAAGGCCCGCTGCAACAGGTCGTTGCCTGCGCCCAGGACTGCCTGCGCCTGGCCGGCGTGGCGCCCCAGGCGCTGGACGCCATCTACCTCACGGGCGGCTCATCGGCCCTGCGCACGCTGCGCGATGCGCTGCGCGAGGCCTTCCCGGGCGTGCCGCAGGTCGAAGGCGACCTGTTCGGTGGCGTCGCCACCGGCCTCGCGTATGCCTGATCACTCCGCGTCGCCGTCCTCCTCGGCGGCCTGCTTGATCGCCAGCGCGGCGTCATAGAGGCGGTTGCGCGGTGCGCCCGTGATCTCGGCGGCCAGGCGCACGGCGGTCTTGGTGGGCAGCTCGGCCAGCAGCAGGCGCAGCACGCGCAGGGCGTCGGCGTCGGCCTCATCGCCACCCAGGGCCACCGGGTGCAGCACCACGGCGAATTCGCCCTTGCTGCGCTGGGGCACGGCCTGCAGCCAGGCCGGCAGCGCGCTGGCGGGCATGGTGGCAATGTCCTCGAACTGCTTGGTGATCTCGCGTGCCAGCGTCACCGGGCGCTCGCCCAGCGTGGCCAGGGCTGCGGCCAGGTCGGCAATGCGGTGGGGCGCCTCCAGCAGCACGGTGCAGCGCGGCTGCAGGGCCAGTTGCTGCACGGCAGCCAGGCGCTCGGCCGACTTGGTGGGCAGAAAGCCTGCGAAGACGAAACCTCCCTCGCCCTGCGAAGGCGTGACCGCGCCGGCCACGCTGATGGCGGCCGTGATGCTGCTGGCGCCGGGCAGCGGAATGCAGCGCAGGCCCGCGGCCTGCACGGCTGCGCACAGGCGTGCGCCGGGGTCGCTGACGCCGGGCGTGCCCGCATCGCTGACATAGGCGATGCGCTGGCCCTGCTGCAGCCGCGCCACGATCTGCTGGGCCGCCTCGGCCTCGTTGTGCTGGTGCACGGCCAGCAGCTGGCTGCCGGGCCGGTCCAGTCCATAGGAGCGCAGCAGGCCCTGCGTGTGGCGCGTGTCCTCGCAGGCCACGCAGTCCACCAGCTGCAGCACATGCAGGGCGCGCAGGCTGATGTCGGCCAGATTGCCGATGGGAGTGGCCACCACGTAGAGGGCGCCCTGCGGATAATGCTGGGATGCCGCAGCATCCTTGGCTGCGCCCAGCGCGGTGGCGAAAGAGGTAGTCAATGGGTTTCCTTGCGAAAAAGCCGGCAGGCGCGGGGCCGTCTGCCCTCACGACCCGGCACCGGGGCCAGCAGGCCGAGGATGCGGCGCTGGCCCATCTGCAGGCGGCCGGCCTGCGTCTGGTCGAGCGCAATTATCGGACGCCGGGCCGCGGCGGCGGCGAGATCGACCTCATCGTGCAGGCGCGCGACGGCACCGTGGTCTTCGTCGAGGTGCGCAGCCGCGGCACGCGCGCCTTCGGCGGTGCCGGCGCCAGCATCGGTGCCACCAAGCAGCGGCGCATCGTATTTGCGGCGCGCCACTACCTGATGCGCTGGTCCGCGCCGCCGCCATGCCGCTTCGACGTGGTGCTGGTCGAGCCCGGTGCCGGGTCCGCCGTGCAGTGGCTGCAGGCCGCCTTTGACGCCGAAGGCGCCTGATCCGTTACCGCTGCAGCACAAATAACGCCTGGCTACGAAAGACTTCAAGGGCGGCAGTTATCATCGGGCCTCCATGCTTGAGCAACGTATCCAACAGCATTTCATCGACAGCGCCGACCTGAAATACCAGGCCGCCCAGGCGCTGAGCCAGCCCATTGCGGCGGCAGTGCAGGCCATGCTGGCCTGCGTGACCAGTGGCGGCAAGGTTCTGGCCTGCGGCGCAGGCGCCTCTGCCAGCGATGCCCAACTCTTCGCCGCCCTGTGCGTGGCCGGCTTCGAACGCGACCGGCCCGAGCTGGCTGCCGTGGCCCTGGTCTCCGACGGCGGCCTGCTGGGCACCGTGGGCGCCACGGGCTCGGGCGGCAACGCCACCCAGTACCTGGCGCGCCAGATACGCGCCCTGGGCCAGCCCGGCGACCTGCTGCTGGTGCTGTCCGCCACGGGCAACGACGTGGCCGTGCTGGAGGCCCTGGATGCCGCCCATGAGCGCGACATGATGGCCGTGGTGCTGACCGGCCGCACGGGCGGCTCGCTGGCCGGCCGCGTGCGCGAGACCGATGTTCTGATCTGCGTGCCGCACGACCGTGCGGCGCGCGTGCGCGAAACCCATACGCTGGTGCTGCACTGCCTGTGCGACGGCGTGGATGCCCAGTTACTTGGTGAACAGGAGATGCCTCTATGAAGTTCCGTTGGTCCCGCGCCGCCTGCGGTGTGCTCGCCGTCGCGTCCCTGGGCGCCGCCCTGTCGGGCTGCGTCGCCCTGGTGGGCGGCAGCGCCGTGATGGCCGGCATGTCGGTGGCGGACCGCCGCACCACCGGCACCCAGGTGGAAGACCAGGGCATCGAGCTGCGCGCCAACAACCGCATCGCCGAAGTGCTGGGCGACAAGGCCCATGTCAACGTCACCAGCTACAACCGCCAGGTGCTGCTGACCGGCGAGGCCGGCAATGAGGCCGACCGCCAGACCATCGAGAAGCTCGTGCGCGAGCAGCCGACGGTGCGCAATGTCTTCAACGAAGTGGTGGTGGCTCCCTTCACCTCCACGCTGAGCCAGCGCTCCAAGGACACGCTGATCACCACCCAGGTCAAGGCCAGCCTGCTGGACGCCAAGGACATCCAGGCCTCGGCCTTCAAGGTCGTGACCGAGAACAAGGTCGTCTTCCTGATGGGCATCGTCACCCCGCGCGAAGCCAAGCGCGGTGCCGAGATTGCACGCGGCATCAACGACGTGACCAAGGTCGTGCGCGTGGTGGAAGTCATCTCCGAGGACGAACTGGCCCGCATGCAGCCCCAGTCCGCCCCCGTGGTCACCGACGACTCCGGCAAGGCCGCCGCAGCCAGCGCTCCCACCAGCCTCTCGGAAAGCAGCCTGTCCACCCCCGCAGGCGCCACCGCCACCCCGGTGAAGTGATCACCGCCGCCTGAAAGCAAAAGCCGGAACATGTTCCGGCTTTTTGTTTTGGACATAGGAAGATCTCGTTCCTCAGGGCATAGCACTTGAATCTGGCAGGGCCTAAAGCCAGGGACACCAAGCAAGGGCCGCCCCGCAGCGATGGTGCCGTCCCCCTCCCTTGCGAAGCAAGTAGAGAGGGGGAAGCGGCGTAAGCCGCTCAGGGGGTGAGCCTCTTGATGAGGCTGGAGGTATCCCAGCGCCTGCCGCCCATCTGCTGCACATCGGCATAGAACTGGTCCACCAGGGCCGTGACGGGCAGGCGCGCGCCGTTGCGCTGGGCTTCGGCCAGCACCAGGCCCAGGTCCTTGCGCATCCAGTCCACAGCAAAGCCGAAGTCGAACTTGCCTTCGGCCATGGTGCGGCCACGGTTGTCCATCTGCCAGCTCTGGGCGGCGCCCTTGCCGATGACATCGAGCACGCTGGGAATGTCCAGTCCCGCGCGCTGGCCGAAGGCGATGGCCTCGGACAGGCCCTGGACCAGGCCGGCGATGCAGATCTGGTTGACCATCTTGGTGAGCTGGCCGGCACCGCTGTCGCCCATCAGCGTGCAGGCGCGCGAGAAGGCCATGGCCACGGGCTGCATGGTGGCGAAGGCGGCCTCGTCACCGCCGCACATCACGGTGAGCTGGCCGTTCTGGGCGCCGGCCTGGCCGCCCGAGACGGGTGCGTCGATGAACTGCAGGCCCAGCTCCAGCCCGGCCGCATGCAGCTCGCGCGCGACTTCGGCCGATGCCGTCGTGTGGTCGGCGAAGATGGCGCCGCGGCGCATGCCCGCGAAGGCGCCGTCCGGCCCCAGCACGACCGAGCGCAGGTCATCGTCATTGCCCACGCAGCTGAACACGATGTCGGCGCCGGCCACGGCCTCGCGCGGCGTGGCCGCATGGCCGCCGTTGAACTCCTCGCACCAGGCGCGGGCCTTGGCCGGCGTGCGGTTGTAGACCGTGACGCGGTGGCCTGCCGTGGCCAGGTGGCCGGCCATGGGGTAGCCCATGACGCCCAGCCCGAGGAAGGCCACGGAAAGAGGGGCGGTGTCCGCATAGCTGCGGGCGGCGATGGAGGAGTCGGACATGGAAGCAATCCTGAGAGGTGGTGGGAGGCGGGTGGCGCAGGGCCGCGTCCGGCGCGGCCCTGGAAGGAGCCGGCATGCCGGCTCAGCGCACTGAAGGCGCGGTCAGGGCGTGCATGGCACGCCCCTCAGACGATGGCGAAATGCTCGGTGCCCGCCGCCAGGTCCAGCGACTTGGCGCGCTGGCTGCCCAGCTTGATCTGCAGCCGCAGGTCGTTGACCGAGTCGGCATTGCGCAGTGCATCCTCGTAGGTGACCAGGTTGGACTCGAACAGGTCGAACAGCGCCTGGTCGAAGGTCTGCATGCCCAGGTTGCGGCTCTTTTTCATGATCTCCTTGATCTCGGTGACCTCGCCCTTGAAGATCAGGTCGGAGATCAGCGGCGAGTTGAGCATCACCTCGATGGCGGCCACGCGGCCCTTGCTGTCCTGCTTGGGCAGCAGGCGCTGGGAGACCATGGCGCGCAGGTTCAGCGACAGGTCCATCAGCAGCTGCGGGCGGCGGTCCTCGGGGAAGAAGTTGACGATGCGGTCCAGCGCCTGGTTGGCGCTGTTGGCGTGCAGCGTGGCCAGACACAGGTGGCCGGTTTCCGAGAAGGCGATGGCGTGCTCCATGGTCTCGCGGTCGCGGATTTCGCCCATCAGGATCACGTCCGGCGCCTGGCGCAGGGAGTTCTTGAGCGCCGCGTCCCAGCTGTCCGTGTCCAGGCCCACTTCGCGCTGCGTGACCACGCAGTTCTTGTGCGGGTGCACGAATTCGATGGGGTCCTCGATGGTCACGATGTGGCCGTAGGAGCTTTCGTTGCGCCAGTCCACCATGGCGGCCAGCGTGGTGGACTTGCCCGAGCCCGTGGCGCCGACCAGGATGCACAGGCCGCGCTTGGTCATGGCCACCTCCTTGAGCACCTGGGGCACGCCCAGGCTGTCGATGGTGGGCAGGGCCAGCGGAATCGTCCGCATCACCATGCCCACGCGGCCCTGCTGGATGAAGGCGTTGACGCGAAAGCGCCCTATGCCCGGCGGCGAGATGGCGAAGTTGCACTCCTTGGTGCGCTCGAAATCGGCGATCTGCTTGTCGCTCATGACCGAGCGCGCCAGCGTCAGCGTGTGCACGGGCGACAGCGGCTGCGGCGACACCTTGGTGATGCGCCCGTCGATCTTGATCGCCGGCGGGAATTCCGCCGTGATGAACAAGTCGCTGCCGTTGCGGCTGACCATGAGCTTGAGCAGGTCGTTGATGAACTTGGTGGCCTGATCTCTTTCCATTGCCGTATTCCCCCGGGCATTGCGCGCCGTTGTGGCGCACAGGTTGTTTTGTTATTTGCAGGTAGGCCGGTCCGGCCCGCAGGGGCCAGGCGTCCTCATATTCAACTCACTCACTCACTGTCTATGTGTGCTGCTCTTCGCCCAGGCGCACGCTGATGGCGCGCAGCCGGAACGAGAGCTTGCGCGCCAGCAGCGCCATCAGCTTGGCGGCCAGCGCGGCGTCCTTGGCCATCATCTCGTCCAGCGCCTCGGCGCTGAGCACGCCGATCTCGCAGTCGGTCAGCGTGGTGCAGCTGGAAAAGCGCGGACCGCCGTCCAGCAGGGACATCTCGCCCAGGATGTCGCCGGGCCGCGTCTGCGCCAGGCGCATGCGCTCGCCCCAGGGCTGCTGGCGCTCCACGGCGATCTGGCCGGACAGCACCACGGCCATGAAGCTGCCGTTCTCTTCCTGGCGGATCACGTCGCGTTGCGGTGCCACGGCCGCGTAGATGAAGTATTCACTGAGCCGCTGCAGGCTGGCCGCATCCAGCTGGCCCAGGTAGCGGTCGCGCGACCACAGCTGCTCCAGCTGGCCCCCGCCGCCGCGCGGCAGCCGCGTGGCCCCGACCTCGATGGCTCGTGCCTCCCAGGGAACGGGAGGAGTGTGCGGGTCCATGAAGCCATGCGCCGCCAGCGTGGTCGTGAAGAAGGCCGACTCGGAGGCCGGGGCCGAAGGCTCCTGGCCGCTTCGCAGCTTGCGGAAAATGCTTTTCATGGCGCGTGGCGAGAGGCTGGGCGGGTGGCGGTCAGCCCGGGAAGTTGTCCGGTATCTTGGCCTTGGCGCGGGCTTCCGCCGGGCTGATCAGGTTGCGCCGCACCAGATCGGTCAGGTTCTGGTCCAGCGTCTGCATGCCCACATTCTGACTCGTCTGGATGGTGGAGTACATCTGGGCCACCTTGGCCTCGCGGATCAGATTGCGGATGGCGCTGGTGCCCAGCATGATTTCGTGGGCCGCGATGCGGCCCTGGCCGTCCTTGGTCTTGCACAGCGTCTGCGAGATCACGGCCTGCAGCGATTCGGAGAGCATGGCGCGCACCATCTCCTTTTCCTCGGCCGGGAAGACGTCAATGATGCGGTCGATGGTCTTGGCGGCGCTGGAGGTGTGCAGGGTGCCGAAGACCAAGTGGCCCGTCTCGGCTGCGGTCATGGCCAGGCGGATGGTTTCCAGGTCACGCATTTCGCCCACCAGGATGGCGTCCGGGTCCTCGCGCAGCGCCGAGCGCAGGGCGGCCGAGAACGACTGCGTCATCGGCCCGACTTCACGCTGGTTGATCAGGCACTTCTTGGAGTCGTGCACGAATTCGATGGGGTCCTCCACCGTCAGGATGTGCCCGTACTCGGTCTCGTTGAGGTGGTTGACCATGCCGGCCAGCGTGGTGGACTTGCCCGAGCCCGTGGGGCCGGTCACCAGCACCAGGCCGCGCGGCTTCAGGGCCAGGTCGCCGAAGATGCGCGGCGCGTTGAGCTGCTCCAGCGTCAGGATCTTGCTGGGAATGGTCCGGAAGACGGCGGCCGCGCCCCGGTACTGGTTGAAGGCGTTGACACGAAAGCGCGCCAGGCCCTCGATCTCGAACGAGAAGTCCACCTCCAGGAACTCCTCGTAGGCCTTGCGCTGGGAGTCGCTCATGATGTCGTAGACCATGGCGTGGACCGTCTTGTGGTCCAGCGGATCGACATTGATGCGGCGCACATCGCCGTGCACACGGATCATCGGCGGCAGCCCCGCGGACAGGTGCAGGTCGGAGGCCTTGTTCTTGACGCTGAATGCCAGCAATTGGGTGATGTCCACGGAGTTCGCTCCCTCGTTTGGTACGCTGGCGGCAATTATGACGACGATTGAAAACAAGCTTCAACAGATTCACGAACGGATTGCCTCGGCCTGCGCGCAGGCGGGCAGGGCGTCCGGCTCGGTGCAATTGCTGTCCGTCTCCAAGACCTTCGGTGCCGACGCCGTGCGCGAGGCCGTGCTGGCCGGCGAGCGCAGCTTCGGCGAGAACTACATCCAGGAGGGCGTGGAAAAGATCGCCGCCGTGCGCGCCATGGGCCTGCCGGGCGGAGAGGCCCTGCAATGGCATTGCATAGGCCCCATCCAGAGCAACAAGACGCGCCTGGTGGCCGAGCATTTCGACTGGGCCCAGACCGTGGACCGCCTGAAGATCGCCGAGCGCCTGTCGGCCCAGCGCCCCGAGGGCCTGGCGCCGCTGCAGGTCTGCATCCAGCTGAACGTGGATGGCGGCGAGACCAAGGCCGGCGTGGCGCCGCAGCAGGCGCTGGAGCTGGCCGCTGCCATCGTGCAACTGCCGCGCCTGGCGCTGCGCGGCGTGATGAGCATTCCCGACGATGCGCCGGGCTTCGAGGCCCAGCGCGAGGTGCATGCCCGCGCCACGGCCGTCTTCGAACAGATCCGCGCCAGCGGCCTGCCGGGGCTGGAGCGCTTCGACACGGTATCCATGGGAATGACCGGCGACCTGGAAGCGGCCGTGGCCGCAGGCAGCACGATGGTGCGCGTGGGCAGCGGCATCTTTGGCCAACGAAACTACGCCCCGCGCTGACCAGGGCGTAGCTGGCTTGGCTGGCGGGGCAGGCCGCCTCAGCGCCCGCCGGGCCGCTTCATCTGGCAGTCCGTGGGCAATTCCACCTGCTCGGGCGTGTAGACGGCATCGGTGCGAAAGCCGTAGTTCGTGCCTTCCCAACCGGCCTTGACCAGCTTGCCGTCCACGGGCGCGATGGTGTTGACCACCTGGGGCAGCAGCAGCTGGTGGTCCTTGCCGCGCATGCGCACGGGGCCGACCACGGTGTCCATCTGCAAATCCTCCATGGCCAGCGCGATCTTCACGGGTTCGGTGGACTGTGCCTTGGCCATGGCGGCGGCCAGCATGCGCGGCACCAGGTCCATGCGCGGTGCCAGGAAGTCCTTGCCCATGCGGGCCTTGTATTCCTGGGCGCGGGCGTCGGCCAGCGGGCGGCCGGCCTGGCCCGGGTGCCATTCGGCCACCCAGGTCAGCTGGCCGATGCGGGTCTGGGCGAAGGATGTCACCGTGCCCGGCATGCCGCCTGCGCTGTGGTTGAAGTAGCGCAGGTCATAGCCCGAGTCGGCAGCGGACTTGAGCAGGAGCGTCAGGTCCTGGCCCCAGTTGCCCGTGATCACCGAGTCCGCCCCCGTTTCCTTGATCTTGGCCACATAGGGTGCGAAGTCCTTGACCCGGCCTATGGGGTGGAGCATCTCGCCCGTGAACTGGATGTCGGGCCGGGCCGCGCTCACCATCTGGCGCCCGTACGCCGCCCACTGCTTGCCGTGGGCGTAGTCCTGGTTGAGCAGGTAGACCTTGCGGATGCCCGGCTGGGTCTTGATGTAGCTGGCAATCGCCTGCATGCGCATGGCGGTGTTGGCATCGAACATGAAATGCCAGAAGCTGCAGGCCTTGCCCGTCAGCTCGGGGTCGATGGAGGAGTGGTTGAGCACCAGCACCTCCTTGCCCGGATTGCGCTGGTTGTGACGCGATGCCGCCTGCACCAGCGCCGCCACCACCGAAGAGCCCGAACCTCCCGTCACCACCACGCGCGCGCCCTGGTCAATGGCCGCCTGCAACGCGGCCTGGCTTTCCTGGGCCGAGAGCTTGCTGTCGAACTGCAGCAGCTGCAGCTTCGCGCCGTTGAACAGCCCGCCCTTGGCGTTCACGTCCTCGACCGCGTATTGCACGTGGTCGCGCATCAGCTCGCCCGTGCTGACGAAGGGGCCGGACAGCGGGTCGATGAAGGCGATCTTGAACGTGTCGGTTCCCTGGGCGTGGGCGGCCGTGGCGCACAGCAGGGCGGCGGCGAGAACGATGGATGGCCGGGAAAAGCGGCGTACGGGCATGTCTTGTCTCCTCGAAGGAATGGTCGTCAGTCCTTGCCGGGCGGCTCGGCGCGGAGCCGGCTGCGCCGTGCAGGCGTCTTTTTCGCGGGGGATGCGGCAATGGCTTCGGGCATGGTGGCTGGCGCCGTGCGCAGGCCCAGCACGCGGCTGGCCAGCTCGGTCAGCTCGGCCACCATCTCGGCCGTGCCCAGGCGGCCGCCGGGGCGGTACCAGTTGTAGAGAAAGCCCGGCAGGCTGCAGGCGGCCTGGGCGGTGATGCGTGTCTCGCGAAAGTCCAGGTGGCCGCTGGCGCGGCCTTCTTCGAGCAGCGCGCAGAACTGGCGGTAGAACTGGCGCGCCAGCGTGCGCGAGGCCTTCATGTACGCAGGGCTGAAGGCCTGGGGCTCGCGGTACGGAAAGAAGGCCGCCGGATAGTGGGCAATGGTGGCCGCGATCAGGCGCTGCAGGCCGTCCACGGCCTTCTCGTGCGCGGCGCGCGGATCGTCGGCTGCGAAGTCCAGCACCGTGAAGCAGGCCTCGGTGGGCGCCCAGCACAGGGTCTCGAAGATCTCCTGCTTGTTGCGGAAGTAGTAGTAGACGAAGGGCTTGGTCACGCCCAGGGCCTGGACGATCTGCTCCATCGTGGTGTTGGCGTAGCCGTTGCGGTCGAACAGGGCCTCGGCCGCCTTGAGGATGCGTTCGCGCTTTTCATCGGAGCCGGCCGTGGGAAGGCGCTGGCGGCCGCGCGGGGTGACAGGGGGCTTGGGCATGCGGGAATCTCGTGTCGCGTCGGTGGCTGCGATGGTTATACCGATGGGTAGCAATGTTCTACCAGCGGGTATATATTGGCAAGCCGCTGGACCCCAAAACAAATCAAGGCTATCCCTTAGGACTGGTTCCGGGATGGCCAGACACCCAGGAGACAAGCATGGCGGATTCCGAGACCCTCATTCCCCTGCATGAGGCCCTGCGCCGCAATGCGCGCAACCACCCCGGCCGCGACGCCTACATCTGGTATGGCCGCCACATCAGCTGGGCCGAGGTGGATGCGGCCAGCGACGCCTTTGCCGCGCGGCTGCAGGCGCTGGGCGTGGGCCGGGGCGAGCCCGTGGCGCTGTTCATGAACAACTGCCCGCAGTACATCGTGGCGCACTACGGCATCCAGAAAGTCGGCGCCATCGTCTGCCCCTGCGGGCCGCTGAACAAGGAGCATGAGCTGCAGTACCAGCTCGATGACCTCAAGGCCCGCGTCATCGTCGCGGCCGATGTGCTGCTGCCCGTGGTGGACAAGGTGCGCGCCAGCACGGCGCTCAGGCATGTGCTGGCCGTGCGCTATGGCGACTGGCTTCCTGAATCGGCCACGCTGGCGCTGCCGCCCGAACTGCAGGCCCCCGTGCAGCCGCTGCCCGAGGGCGTGGAATCGTTCTGGGATGTCATGCACAGCGGCGCCAAGCCCGTGCCCGTCGATGTCGCCATGGACGATGTCTCGCTGATGACCTATACCTCGGGCACCACGGGCCTGCCCAAGGGCGCCATGCTCAGCTACGGCAACGCGGCCAGCAAGACGGCCGGCGCCTCCAGTGCCACGGGCGTGAACGCCGGGGACATGCTGCTGGCCGTGGCGCCGCTCTATCACATTGCCGGCATGTCCATGGGCGTGAACATGCCCGTGCACAGCGGCGCCACCTGCGTGCTGCTGCACCGATTCGACCCGCTGGCCGTGGCCCAGGCCCTGGAGCGCTACCGCGTGACCTGGTGGTACAGCATCGCGCCCATGAACGTGGCCGTGATGCAGCTGCCGGGCGTGGAGGCCATGGACTTTTCCGCGCTGCGCCGTAACACCGTGACCAGCTTCGGCATCGCCTACACCGAGGAGCTGGCGCGGCAGTGGAAGCGCTTCACCCCGAACTGCATCTCCAGCGAGGCGGCCTATGGCCTGAGCGAGACCCACACCATGGACACCTCCATGCCGGGCGACGCCATCCGCTGGGGCACGCACGGCAAGCCGCTGCCGGGCAACGAGGTGCGCATCATCGACCCCGAGACCGGCGAGCCGCTGCCGGCCGGCGAAGTGGGCGAGATCACCATCCGCGGCCCCGGCAACTTCAAGGGCTACTGGAACAAGCCCGAGGCCACGGCCAGGACCCTGAAGAACGGCTGGGTGCACACGGGCGACATGGGCCGCATCGACGCCGATGGCTACCTGACCTTCATCGGCCGCTTCAAGGAAATGATCAAGGTCTCGGGCTACAGCGTCTTCCCCGAGGAGGTGGAGGCCATCCTCATCAAGCATCCGGCCGTGGCCCAGGCCGCCGTGATCGGCGTGCCCGACCCGCACAAGGGCGAGGTCGTGCGCGCCTTCATCGTCACGCGGCCGGGCCAGCAGATCGCGGCCGAGGACCTGGTGCAGTGGTCGCGCGAGAACATGGCCAGCTACAAGGCGCCGCGCGAGGTGCGTTTCATCGAGGCGCTGCCCGCCACCGGCGCGGGCAAGGTGCTGCGCAGGATGTTGAAAGACACCCCCTGAGTCGCTTCGCGCCTTCCCCCTCTCTACCCGCTTCGCGGGGGAGGGGGACGACACCTTCGGTGCGGGGCGGCCCTTCCTCGGTGCCCCTTGCATTTGAGGGCGCCAGTTGCAAACGCTGTTGACCATTGATACCGGACCTTTTACCCATGTTCCAGAAGATCCTGATTGCCAACCGCGGCGAGATCGCGCTGCGCATCGTGCGCGCGCTGCGCGAGCTGGGTGTGCCGAGCCTGGCCGTCTATGCCGCAGACGATGCGCAGGCGCCCCATGTATCCGCTGCCGATGCAGCCGTGCCCCTGGGCGCCAGCGGCCCCTCGGCCTACCTGGACGGCGCCCACCTGCTGCGCATTGCGCGCGAGCACGGCTGCGACGGCATCCATCCGGGCTACGGCTTTCTCAGCGAGAACGCGGGCTTTGCCCAGGCCTGCGCCGATGCGGGCCTGCGCTTCATCGGCCCCGCGCCGGAGCACCTGGCGCTGCTGGGCGACAAGGCCCGCGCACGCGATCTGGCGCGCCGCTGCGGCGTGCCGCTGATGCCGGGCAGCAGCGAGGCTGTCACGCTGGAACAGGCCCAGGCCTTCTTCGAGGCGCAGCAGGCCGGGGGCGCCAGCGGCATCATGGTCAAGGCCATCGGCGGCGGCGGCGGGCGCGGCATGCGTGCCGTGGCGCGCGCCGAGGACCTGCCTGCCGCCTACGAGCGCTGCCGCAGCGAGGCGCGCGCCGCCTTCGGCGTGGACGGCGTCTATGTGGAGCGGCTGATGACGGGCGCACGCCATATCGAGGTGCAGATCCTGGGCGACGGCGGCGCAGGCCCCATCGCGCTGGGCGAACGGGAATGCACGCTGCAGCGGCGCTTCCAGAAGCTGGTCGAGATCGCGCCCAGCCCCAGCCTGGCGCAGCCGCTGCGCGAGCGCATCACGCGCGACGCGCTGCGCATGGCCGCCGAGATCGGCTACGAGAGCCTGGGCACCTTCGAATTCCTGGTCGATGCCGCCTCCGACTCCCTGCCCTATGTCTTCATCGAGGCCAACCCGCGCCTGCAGGTCGAGCACACCATCACCGAGGAAGTCTTCGGCATCGACCTGGTGCAGGCCCAGATCCGCGTGGCGGCGGGCGATCACCTGGGCGAGCTGGGCCTGGATGCCAGGACACCGCCCGCGCCGCGCGGCTATGCCATGCAGTGGCGCATCAATGCCGAGACGCTGGATGCCGCAGGCCAGTCGCGCCCGGGCAGCGGGCGCATAGGCGCACTGCAGTGGCCGGCCGGCCCCGGCATCCGCATCGACACGCATGCGGTGGCGGGCGCCAGCCCCTCGCCGCACTACGACACGCTGCTGGCCAAGCTCATCGTGCACAGCAGCGGGCCGCGCTTTGAAGACGTGCTTCGCCGCGCACGTCGCGCACTGGACGAATGCCGCATCGACGGGCTGGCCACCAACCTGCCGCTGCTGCAGGCGCTGGCCCGGCGGCCCGAGATGGCATCGCAGGCCGTGCACACACGCTGGCTTGAAGAGGCCCTTCCCGAATTGGTGGCGGACGCCCAGGCGCTGGCCGAAGGCGCGCGCCGCACGGCTGTGGCCGCCGATGTGCCGATGGCGGCCGAGGCTGCTGGCGCGCCCGTCCCCGAAGGCGCCATCACGGCCCCCATGCCCGCGCGCATCGTGCAGTGGAGCGTGGCCGTGGGCGATGCCGTGGCTGCAGGCGCCGAGCTGGGCGTGCTCGAAGCCATGAAGATGGAGCATGTGCTGCTGGCGCCGCAGGCCGGCACCATCACCCAACGGCTGGCCGAGGCCGGTGCCTATGTGGCCCAGGACCAGCCCTTGCTGGTGCTGGCCGCCGCCGAAGGCGTGCAGGCCGACGCACGCGCGCAGCAGATCGCCCAGGACCCGGACCACATCCGGGCCGACCTGCGCCGCGTCATCGACCGCCATGCCTTCACGCTGGACACCGCCCGGCCCGAGGCCATGGCCAAACGCCATGCCCAGGGCAGCCGCAGCGCGCGCGAGAACATCGCCGACCTCTGCGACGCAGGCAGCTTCATCGAGTACGGTGCGCTGGCCATTGCCGCGCAGACGCGCCGGCGCAGCATGGACGACCTGATCGCCAACACGCCGGCCGACGGCATGGTCACGGGCATGGGCTCCATCAACGGCGCGCAGTTCGGCCAGGAGCGCTCGCGCGCCGTCGTCATGTCTTACGACGCCACCGTGCTGGCGGGCACCCAGGGCGCGCGCAACCATGCCAAGACCGACCGCATGCTGGGCATTGCGCTGGCGCAGAAGCTGCCCGTGGTGCTGTTCGCCGAAGGCGGCGGCGGGCGGCCCGGTGACACCGACACGCCCGTGGTCGCCGGCCTGCATGTGCACACCTTCGCGGCCTATGCGGCCCTGTCGGGCCAGGTGCCCGTGATCGGCATCACCCATGGCCGCTGCTTCGCGGGCAACGCAGCCCTGCTCGGCTGCAGCGATGTGATCATCGCCACGCGCGCCAGCTGCATCGGCATGGGCGGGCCGGCCATGATCGAGGGCGGCGGGCTGGGCGTCTTCCGGCCCGAGCAGATCGGTCCCAGCAGCGTGCAGCATGCCAATGGCGTGATCGACGTGCTGGTCGAGGACGAGGCCGAAGCCGTGGCCGCCGCGCGCCACTACCTGTCCTTCTTCCAGGGCCGCACCACGGAGTGGACCGCGCCCGACACGCGCGCCCTGCGCCATGTGGTGCCCGAGAACCGGCTGCGTGCCTATGACACGCGTGCGGCCATGGCGCATCTGGTGGACGAAGGCAGCCTGCTGATGCTGCGCACGGGCTTTGGCGCAGGCATCCACACGGCGCTGGCGCGCATCGAAGGCCGGCCCGTGGGGCTGATGGCCAACAACCCCTCCCACCTGGGCGGTGCCATCGACGCCGATGCGGCCGACAAGGCCGCGCGCTTCATGCAGCTGTGCAATGCCCATGGCCTGCCCATCGTGAGCCTGGTGGACACGCCCGGCTTCATGGTCGGCCCCGAGATCGAGAAGACGGCCCAGGTGCGCCATGTCAGCCGCCTGTTCGTCACGGCGGCCAAGCTGCGCGTGCCGTATTTCAGCGTGGTGCTGCGCAAGGGCTACGGCCTGGGGGCCATGGGCATGACGGCCGGCAGCTTCCATGCGCCGGTGTTCAACGTGGCCTGGCCCACGGGCGAGTTCGGTGCCATGGGTCTGGAAGGCGCCGTGCGCCTGGGCTTTCGCAAGGAACTGGAGGCCCTGCCCGAGGGCGCCGAACGCAACGCCCTGTTCGACCGGCTGCTGGCCCAGCAGTACGCCCACGGCGAGGCCATGCACATGGCCGGCACGCTGGAGATCGACGCCGTCATCGACCCCGCCGACACGCGCGCCTGGCTGTCGCGCGGCCTGGCAGGGGCGCGCGTTGCGCCTGCCCAAGCCGGCTTCGTGGACACCTGGTAGGCCCTGAAAACGCCACGGACGGCATGCTAAGCTGGCCGCCTTTCCGACGAACATGATGGCGGGCCTGCGGTGCAGGCCCCGCTGCCTCTGGAGACTCCCCATGCCCGGACTTCTGCCCGATATCGATCCCGACGGCCTGCTCGAATTCTCGGTGGTCTACACCGACCGCGCGCTCAACCACATGTCCAAGCGCTTCGCGGGCGTGATGCAGGACATCCTCACCACGCTGCAGGAGGTCTACCACGCCCACACGGCCGTGCTGGTGCCGGGCAGCGGCACCTTCGGCATGGAGGCCGTGGCGCGCCAGTTCGCCAACCGCGAAAAGGTGCTCATCGTGCGCAACGGCTGGTTCAGCTACCGCTGGACCCAGATCTTCGAGGAAGGCGGCCTGGGCGGCGGCGCCGTGGTCTGCAAGGCGCGTCGCCAGGGACCGGGCAGCCAGGACCCCTGGGCGCCCTGCGCGGCCGAGGACGTGGCCGCCGCCATCCGCACTGAAAAACCCAAGGTCGTGTTCGCCCCCCATGTGGAGACGGCCAGCGGCATCATCCTCAGCGACAGCTACCTGCGCACCGTGGCCGATGCCGCGCACGAGGTGGGCGCACTCTTCGTGCTGGACTGCGTGGCCTCGGGCGCCATGTGGGTGGACATGGAAAAGACCGGCGTGGACGTGCTGATCAGCGCGCCGCAAAAGGGCTGGAGCAGCTCGCCGTGCTGCGCCATGGTCATGCTCTCGCAGCGCGCGCGCGAAGCCATCGAGCACACGCAAAGCTCCAGCTTCTCCTGCGATCTCAAGAAGTGGATGCAGATCGCCGAGGGCTACGAAAAAGGCCAGCACGCCTACCACACCACCATGCCCACCGACGCTCTGGTCCGCCTGCGCGACGTGATGCTGGAGACGCGTGCCTACGGCTTCGCCAAGGTGCGCGACGAGCAGATCGCCCTGGGCGCCAAGGTGCGTGCCCTGCTGGAATCGCGCGGCTTTCCCAGCGTGGCGGCCGAAGGCTGGAAGGCCCCCGGCGTGGTCGTCAGCTACACCACCGACCCCGGCATCCAGAGCGGCAAGAAGTTCATGGAAGCCGGCCTGCAGACCGCCTCGGGCGTGCCCCTGCAGTGCGACGAAGGCCCGGACTTCAAGACCTTCCGCATCGGCCTGTTCGGCCTGGAAAAATGGCACAACGTGGACCGCACCGTCGGCCACATCGCCAAAGCGCTGGACGATATCGGTGTAAATGGCACCCCCTGAGCGGCTGCGCCGCTTCCCCCAGGGGACGACGCCCTCGCTGCGAGGCGGCTCTTGCTCGGCGTCCCGCCTTCAGGCAGTGTTAGCGCTTGAGGCCGCACGGCATGGCATTGCTGTTGAATGCATTTTTTGATTTGAAAGAACCCTCATGAACAAGACCCTCACCACCCTGGCCGCCTCCTGCGGCCTGATGCTCGCCGCACTGACCGGCGTGGCGGCCCATGCGGCCCAGCCCGTGACCACGGCCAGCGGCCTGGTCTATGAAAGCCTCAAGGAAGGCACGGGCGCCAGCCCCAAGGCCAGCGACACGGTGCGCGTGCACTACCGCGGCTACTTCCCCGACACGGGCAAGGACTTCGACAGCTCCATCACGCGCGGCCAGCCCATCGAGTTCCCCTTGACCGGCGTGATTCCCTGCTGGACCGAAGGCGTGCAGAAGATGAAGGTCGGCGGCAAGGCCAAGCTGACCTGCCCGCCCTCCATCGCCTACGGCAGCCGTGGCGCGGGCAGCGTGATCCCGCCCAACGCCACGCTGAACTTCGAGGTGGAACTGCTGGGCATCAAGTGATGGCCGGCCCGCTGGCCGGGCCAGCCCCCGCTTGATGCAAAGCCGGCCTGCGGGCCGGCTTTTTTACGGTCGTTGAAAGGGATATGCCGTGGATTCACGCAAACCGCTGGACGCGCGCGCCGCCGCGCTGATGCTCATGCTGTGCCTGATCTGGAGCCTGCAGCAGATCCTGCTCAAGGCCACGGCCGATGCCATTGCGCCCACGCTGCAGATCGCGCTGCGCTCGGGCGTGGGCGCCGTGCTGGTGTGGCTGTTCATGCGCTGGCGCGGCATGCGCGTGCAGTGGGGCGACGGCAGCTGGCGCCCGGGCCTGGCCGTGGGCACGCTGTTTGCGCTGGAATTCCTGCTGGTGGGCGAGAGCATCAACCACACCTCGGCCGCCCATGTGGTGGTCTTCCTGTATTCCGCCCCCGTGTTCGCGGCGCTGGGCCTGCACTGGAAGCTGCCCTCGGAGCGCCTGGCGCCGCTGCAATGGCTGGGCATCGCACTGGCCTTTGCCGGCATAGCGCTGGCCTTCCTGGGCGGCGGCAAGCCTTCGAAGGCAGCCGGCGCCGCCATGCTGCTGGGCGACCTGCTGGCGCTGGCCGCCGGCGTGGCCTGGGGCGCCACCACGGTGGCCATCCGCACCACGCGGCTGGCATCGCTGCCCGCCGCGCAGACCCTGCTCTACCAACTGGCCACCGGCTTTGCGCTGCTCCTGCCCGCCGCCTTCCTGCTGGGCCAGACCCGCTTCGAGCCCACGCCGCTGGCCTGGGCCGGCCTGGCCTTCCAGTCCGTGCTGGTCTGCTTCGTGAGCTTCCTGGTCTGGTTCTGGCTGCTCACGCAATACCTGGCCTCGCGCCTGGGCGTGTTCTCCTTCATGACGCCCATCTTCGGCGTGGTCTTCGGTGCCTGGCTGCTCAGCGAGCCCATCGAGCCCAACTTCCTGGCAGGGGCACTGATGGTGCTGGCGGGGGTGCTGCTGGTGAGCGGGTATGGGTGGCTGAAGTCGCTCAGGCGTCCTGCCTGACCAGTCCCAGCCGCCGCGCCAGCCGCTGCAGGTTGGCGCGGTCCATCTGCAGTTCGCGTGCGGCGGCGGCCCAGCTGCCTTGGTGGCGCTGCAGGCTGGCGTCGATCAGATGGCGCTCGTAGCTCTCCACGGCTTCGCGCAGGCCTTGGGGGCTGGCGCCGGGCGATGCGGCCTGTGGGACGGGCAGGGACGGGGTGCCCGTCGCCGGGGGCTGCGCGTCATCCCGGAGATCGGCCTGGCCCAGCGTGACCATGCGAGCCCGGCCACCGGCTGGAGCGGTGGAGGGCGCACGGCTCAGCGCCCGCAGCACGCCGCGACTGATGAGGTGCTCCAGCTGCCGGACATTGCCGGGCCATTCCTGGGCGAGCAAGGCAGATTGCGCGGCGGGGTGCAGGCGCAGGCCGCCCAGGCCCAGGCGCGAACGGTTTTCCTCGAGGAAGAAGCCGGCCAGCATCAGCACGTCGCTGTCGCGCTCGCGCAGCGCGGGCACGCGCAGCGGGTACACGCTCAGGCGGTGGAAGAAATCGGCGCGCATGCGGCCTGCCGCCACCTCGGCGGCCAGGTCGCGGTTGGTGGCGGCGATCACGCGCACGTCCACATGGTGTTCTCGGTCCGAGCCCAGGCGCTGCAGCTGGCCGCTTTGCAGCACGCGCAGCAGCTTGGCCTGCACGGGCAGGGACAGCTCGCCCACCTCGTCCAGGAACAGCGTGCCCTGGTCGGCCTGCTCGAACTTGCCGCTGCGCTCGGACAGCGCGCCCGTGAAGGCGCCGCGCACATGGCCGAACAGCTCGCTTTCGACCAGGTTGTCGGGCAGGGCCGCGCAGTTGATGCTGACCAGCGCCCGGCCTGCACGCGCCGACTGCGCATGCACGGCCTGGGCCACCAGTTCCTTGCCCGTGCCGGTCTCGCCCGTGATCAGCACGTTGAGGTCGCTGGCCGCGACCAGGGCGATGTCCTTTTGCAGCGCGCGCATGGCCGGGCTCTGGCCGATCAGCGGACGCGATGAATCGCCCCCCGGGGCGGCGCCGGGCGCGGGCAGGGCGCGCGCACTGCGCGCCAACCGGCGCAGCCGCTCGGCCGTGGTCACGGTGGCCGCCGCCAGGTTGCTGAAGGCCTGCAGCGCCGCCAGCGCGGCGGGGTCGGCAAAGCGCCCCGGGTCCAGCGCGTCCAGCGTGAGAAGGCCCCAGGGCAGGCCGCCCGTCTGCAGCACGCAGCCCATGCAGTCGTGGACCTCCAGCGGCCCGTGGCCCTGGGCCACCAGGCCGTCATAGGGATCGGGCAGCGGGCTGTCGGGCGCAAAGCGCATGGCCTGGCCCGCCGCCAGCAGCTGGGCGAAGCGCGGGTGCTCGGCAATGCGAAAGCGCCGGCCCAGCGCATCGGGCACCAGGCCATCGATGGCCACGGGCCGCAGCCACTCGCCCTCCAGCCGCAGCAGGGCGGCGGCATCGGCCGGCAGCACGGCGCGCAGGGCTGCCAGCAGGCGGCGAAAGCGCTCGCGCTCGGGCAGGTCCTGGGCCAGGTCGGCCACCAGAGGGGTCAGGGCATGCAGGGCGGTGGATGTGGTCATAAAGACTGCAATCGCTGTCAAAAAGACTCGATTTGACGAAGGTCATATTGACGCATGAAACGCCAAACCCTTGTTCTGCAAGGGCTGCAGTCCTGGCACGGCACTTGCCTTTGTCAAGGCATGCCCGCCATCGCTTCGGGCATGCCCGTCCCCGTACCCAAGGAGTTTCTTGTGCTGACCGACCGCCAACGTGCCATCGTCCAATCCACCGTCCCGCTGCTTGAAACCGGCGGCGAGGCGCTGATCACCCACTTCTACCAGACCATGCTGGGCGAGTACCCCGAGGTGCGCGCCCTGTTCAACATGGCCCACCAGCAAAGCGGTGCCCAGCCGCGTGCCCTGGCCTATAGCGTGCTCATGTACGCCAAGCACATCGACCGGCTCGAAGCCCTGGGCGATCTGCCCGCGCAGATCATCAACAAGCACGTTGCGCTGCAGGTGCAGCCCGAGCACTACCCCATCGTCGGCACCTGCCTGCTGCGCGCCATCCGCGAAGTGCTGGGCGCCGAGATCGCCACCGACGAGGTCATCGATGCCTGGGGCGCCGCCTACCAGCAACTGGCCGACATCCTGATCGGCGCCGAGCGCCAGGCCTATGACCGCACGGCGGCGGCCGAAGGCGGCTGGCGCGGCGAGCGTGCCTTCGTGGTCGCGGACAAGGTGGCGGAAAGCGCCGAGATCACCTCGTTCTACCTGGTGCCGGCCGATGGCGGCCCCGTGATCGCCCACCAGCCCGGCCAGTACATCGGCCTGCGCCTGGTGGTGGACGGCCAGGAGCAGCGGCGCAACTACTCGCTGTCCGCGCCCGCCGATGGCCGCAGCCTGCGCATCAGCGTCAAGCGCGAGGCAGGCGGCAAGGTCTCCAACTTCCTGCACGACCGGGTCCGCGTCGGCGACACGCTGCAGCTGTTCCCGCCCGCAGGCCACTTCACGCTGCAGCCCGGCGAGCGTCCGCTGGTGCTGATCAGCGGTGGCGTGGGCATCACGCCGACCCTGCCCATGCTGGATGCGGCCTTGCCGACCCGGCGGCCCGTGGTCTTCATCCACTGCGCACGCGAGCGCGGGGTGCATGCCTTCCGTGAACGTGTGGATGCGCTGGCCGCAGTGCATCCGCAGCTCAGCCGGTACTACTGCTATGACCGGGTGGAGGAGGGCGATGAGGCCGATGCGCAGGGGCTGCTGACCGCCCGGCAGTTGGGTGAGTGGCTGCCTTCAGTGGATGCCGATGTGTATTTCCTGGGACCGCGGCCGTTCATGCGGTCGGTGAAGGAGTCGTTGCGGGTGTTGGGGGTGCCGGAAGGGCAGGTCCGCTATGAATTCTTTGGGCCGGCGGAGGCGTTGGCCTGATTTGCCGTCGATTCGCTCGGGTCCCCTGGCCTGAGTGGTGGAGCAGGGGCCGGGCCTCGGCCCGCCGTGCATCGGGCGATCAGCCCTGCACGGCCCACATGCCCTGGTTGTCCGACACCCACTCCCCAAACGCCTGTGCGGGCAAGGGCTTGCTGCACAGATAGCCCTGGAAGAAGTCGCACCCCTTGCCGCGCAGGAATGCCAGTTGCTCGGCCGTCTCCACGCCCTCGGCCAGAACCTTGAGCCCCATGGCATGCCCCAGCGCGATCACCGATCCGCTGATGGCCATGTCGTCCGCGCTGTGCGGGATATCGCGGATGAAGCCCTGGTCGATCTTGAGCAGGTCCAGCGGAAAGCGCTTGAGGTGGGCGAGCGAGGAATAGCCGGTGCCGAAGTCGTCGATGGCCAGCCGCAGGCCCTGGGCGCGCAGGCGTCGCATGACGGCCAGGGCCTCCTCGGGGCGCTCGGCCAGGGCGCTTTCGGTGATCTCCAGTTCCAGGCAGTGCGGAGCGAAGCCCGTGGCGGCCAGCGCGTCGGCGGTGGCACCGGCGATGTCGGTCAGCAGGAACTGGTGCAGCGAGACATTGACCGCGATGGTCATCTCGGGCAGGCCCTGATCGCGCCAGCGCTGACCCTGGGCGCAGGCCTCGCGCAGCACCCACAGGCCCAGCGCGCCGATGACGCCCGAGCTTTCGGCCACGGGAATGAAGCGTGCCGGGGAGATGAGGCCCTCGTCCGGGTCCAGCCAGCGCACCAGGGCCTCGGCGCCCACCAGGCGGCCCGTGGCCAGGTCGATCTGGGGCTGGAAGTACAGGCGCAGGTGGCCCAGGTCTATGGCCTGCCGCAGCCGTGCCTCCATGGCCAGCCGCTCGCGTGCGGCCGAGGTCATGTCTTCCTCGAAGAAGCACCAGGCACGGCCGCTGCGCGACTTGGCGCCGTAGACGGCGGCGTGCGCGCCCTGCAGCAGGTCCTGGGCATTGCCGGCGTGGGAGGGATACATGCAGATGCCCACGCTGACGCCGGCCATGACGGACAGGCCGTCGGGCGAGCTCCAGGGCTGGCCGGCCGCCGCGATCAGTTGCCGTGCACGGGCGATGGCGTCGCCGCGCTCGCTCATGCCCTTGCACAGCACGGCCAGCTCGTCACCGGCCATGCGACCTATGAGGTCCTGGGGTCCCAGGGAGTCGTGCACACGGGCGGCGATGTGGCGCAGCACCTGATCGCCAATGGCGTGGCCGTAGCTGTCGTTGACGTCCTTGAAGCGATCGATGTTCAGCAGCATCACGGCCAGCGTGCCCTGCTCGGCGGCCGCCTCGGCCACGGCGTCTTCCAGCAGCGCTGTGAAGCGCACGCTGTTGGGCAGGCCGGTGAGCATGTCGCGGTGGGCCAGGAATTCGAGCTGGGCCTCGCGCGCCTTCTCGGCCGAGATGTCGGTGAACATGCATACGTAGTGCGTGACCTTGCCCTGTGCGTCCTTGACGGCGCTGAGCGACATGCGCTCGGGGAAGACCTCGCCGTTCTTGCGGCGGTTCCAGATCTCGCCCTGCCAGTGGCCCGTGGCCTGCATGCTGTCCCACATGGCCTCGTAGAAGGCCTTGTCGTGGCGGCCGGACTTGAACATGCGCGGGGTCTTGCCCAGCATCTCCTGCTCGGTATAGCCCAGCAGCCGCGTGAAGGCGCTGTTGACCGAGAGGATGCGGCTGCGCGCGTCGGTGACGACCACGCCCTCCATGGTGTTGTCCACCACGGCGGCGGCCAGGCGCTGGCGTTCGTCGGCCTCCCGCCCTGCGGCCATCGCGGCATGGGCAGTGCGCTCTCCACGGCGCATGCGCCACAGCAGCCAGCCGCCGCCCACGGCCGTGACCAGCACCAGGGTCACCGAGGACAGCATGCGCCGCTGCGCCGCCGCCTCGGGCGGAATCTGCAGGTGCGCCAGCAGCCATTCCACGCCCCAGAGCCACAGCAGACCTGCGCACACGTACAGGGTCATTGCGCCCCAGAGCGGTATTCGGGGCTGCTCTCCCTGATCTTGCATGTGGTTCCTCAGAACGTTCCCAGAACGTGTGACTTGCGCAGGGTCGTGTCCATGCTGCGACAATTGCGCCGCTATGACCCAAGCCTATATTCTTACCCTTTCGTGCCCCGACCGGCTCGGTCTGGTACATGCCGTCTCGGGCTTTCTGCTCGAGCAAGGCGGCAACATCGAAGAGGCCGCGCAGTATAACGACCCGGCCACCGGACTGTTCTTCATGCGCGTGCAATTTGCCTGCAACGGCTGCGATCCCGCGGCTCTGAGGGCGGCCCTGGCCGACCTGGGCGGCCAGTACCAGATGAAGTGGCGCCTGCACACCAAGGCCGAAGCCATGAAGACCGTGCTCATGGTCAGCAAGGAAGGCCACTGCCTCAACGACCTGCTGTTTCGCTGGAAGAGCGGCCTGCTGCCGGTGGACATCCGCGCCATCATCAGCAACCACCGCGAGTTCTACCAGCTGGCGGCCAGCTACAACATCCCCTTCCACCACATCCCCGTCACGGCTGCCACCAAGGCCCAGGCCGAGGCAAAGCAGTTCGAGATCATCGAGGCCGAAGGCGCCGAGCTCGTGGTGCTGGCACGCTACATGCAGGTGCTGTCCAACGACCTGTGCACCAAGCTGGCAGGCCGCGCGATCAATATCCACCACAGCTTCCTGCCCAGCTTCAAGGGCGCCAAGCCCTACTACCAGGCCCATGACCGCGGCGTGAAGCTGATCGGCGCCACGGCCCACTATGTGACGGCCGACCTGGACGAAGGCCCGATCATCGAGCAGGACGTGGCCCGCGCCGACCACACCGACACCGTGGAGGACCTCACGGCCCGTGGCCGCGACACCGAGAGCCAGGTGCTGGCCCGCGCCGTCAAGTGGCACAGCGAGCACCGCGTCATCCTCAACGGCCACAAGACCGTGGTCTTCCGCTGAAGCCGGCTCCCGGCCGCCCATGGCGAACGTGACCCTTGCCGCCGGCAGCGGCTTTGCCCCGCCCGGCAGCGGCGCCCGCCGCATTCCGCCCATACAGTGCCTGCTCACTTTCGAGGCGCTGGCGCGGCTGCGCAGCGTGACGCAGACGGCCGAGGAGCTGTGCGTCACGCCCAGCGCCGTCAGCCACCGCGTGCGCCAGCTGGAGCAGATCCTGGGCACGCGGCTGTTCGGCCGCTCGGACTTTTCGCTCACCACCGAAGGCAGCGCCTACCTGTCCCACGTGCGCGAGGGCCTGGGCGCGCTGCAGCGCTTTCCGGGCGAGGTGACGGCACCGGGCCGCCGCAGGCTCAAGCTCGCCGTCACGCCCACCTTTGCGCGCGTGATCCTGATCCCGCGCCTGCGCCAGTTCACGGAAACCTATCCCGAGATCGACATCGCCCTGCAGGTCTCCATCCCGCTGCTGGACGTGGTGGCCGAGGATGCCGACCTGATGGTGCGCTTCGGCCCCGGCCACTATGCCGATGTGGAGCACATCGAGCTGGCGCGCGACGTGGTCACGCCGCTGGCCTCGCCAGCCTTTATCCGCGAGCACGGCCCCTTCGAGCAGCCCCAGGACCTGGAAGGCATGCCCCTGCTGCGCAGCCCGCTGGAGCCCTGGCGCACCTGGTTCGGCGCCACCGGCCTGGACTGGCCCGAGCCGCACGAGGGCTCGCAGTTCAACGACATCGGCCTGATGTGCGACGCGGCATCGGCCGGCATGGGCATCGCCCTGGTGCGCCACAAGCTGGGCGCGCCCTGGCTGGACAACGGCACCCTGGTGCGCCTGTTCGACGTGGACACGGCCAGCCCTCATGCCCACTACCTGTGCTGGCGCACCGGCACCATGGACCGCTGGGAATGCGCGGCCTTTGCTGAATGGTTGAAGAGGGCGATGGCCTGCTGAGGCGCCCATAACTGATTTCACGGATTTCACGGATTTCACGCACCGTTGCAATAAACATCAGCGCAGTCCCGCTGCACAAAGACGGTGGCATCGCCTAAAGTCAGGCTCCATGACTTCCGCCAGCTCCCCAGCCAGCCTCGCTCCCGGCGCCATGGCGTCGGCCGCCGCCGATGCGGCCCACCAGCAGCCCACAGTCTCCGAACGCGCACGGCGCCAGGCCGAGGTCGTGGCCGCGCTGGCCCGCCATGTGCCCGCCCACGCCCTGCTGTGGAACGCCGAGGACACCACGCCCTATGAATGCGACGGCCTCACGGCCTACCGCCAGCGCCCGCTGGTGGTCTGCCTGCCCGAGACCGAGGCCCAGGTCCAGGCCGTGCTGCGAGCCTGCCACGCCATCCAGGTGCCCGTGATCGCACGCGGCGCGGGCACCGGGCTGTCGGGCGGTGCCTTGCCCCATCCCATGGGCGTGACGCTGTCGCTGGCCAAGTTCAACAAGATCCTGCAGGTCGATGCGGCCAGCCGCACGGCCGTGGTGCAGTGCGGCGTGCGCAACCTGGCCATCAGCGAGGCCGCCGCGCCCTTCGGCCTGTACTACGCGCCCGATCCCAGCAGCCAGATCGCCTGCACCATCGGCGGCAACGTGGCCGAGAACTCGGGCGGCGTGCACTGCCTCAAGTACGGGCTGACCGTGCACAACGTGCTCAAGGTGCGCGGCTTCACCGTGGAGGGCGAGCCGGTGGAGTTCGGCTCCACGGCACTGGACACGCCGGGCTTCGACCTGCTGGCCATCCTGGTCGGCAGCGAGGGCATGCTGGCCGTGACCACCGAAGTCACCGTGCGCCTGATCCCCAAGCCCCAGCTGGCGCGCTGCATCATGGCCAGCTTCGACGACGTGCGCAAGGCCGGCGACGCCGTGGCCGCCGTGATCGCGGCCGGTATCATCCCGGCCGGGCTGGAGATGATGGACAAGCCCATGACGGCCGCCGTCGAGGACTTCGTCAAGGCCGGCTACGACCTCACGGCCGAGGCCATCCTGCTGTGCGAGAGCGACGGCACGCCCGAGGAAGTCGAGGAAGAGATCGCCCACATGAGCGAAGTGCTGCGCGGCGCCGGGGCCACGGCCATCACCGTCAGCGAGAGCGAGGCCGAGCGCCTGCGCTTCTGGAGCGGGCGCAAGAACGCCTTTCCCGCCAGCGGGCGCATCAGCCCCGACTACATGTGCATGGACTCCACCATCCCGCGCAAGCGTCTGGCCGACATCCTGCTGGCCATCCAGGAGATGGAAAAGAAATACGGCCTGCGCTGCGCCAACGTCTTCCACGCGGGCGACGGCAACCTGCACCCGCTGATCCTGTTCGATGCCAACGACCCCGACGAGCTGCACCGCTGCGAGCTGTTCGGCGCCGACATCCTGGAGACCAGCGTGGCCATGGGCGGCACGGTCACGGGCGAGCATGGCGTGGGTGTGGAAAAGCTCAACTCCATGTGCACCCAGTTCACCACGGCCGAGAACGACCAGATGTTCGCGCTCAAGGCCGCCTTCGACCCGCAGGCCCTGCTCAACCCCGGCAAGGTGATTCCCACGCTCAACCGCTGCGCCGAGTACGGAAAGATGCTGGTGCGCGGCGGCCAGATCTCACACCCGGACCTGCCGAGATTCTGAGGCGACGTGCAACGGGCGCGGTGCAACCGGCTCCGTGCAACGAGCACTGTGCAACGAGAGGCATGCAACCCGCTGGTCACGGCTGCTGCAGGCAGCGCAGCCACAGCCCATCGAGCGCGCGGGCCAGCGCAGCTTCCTGCCGGGGCACGGCCAGGTCCTCCGCGAGGTCTTCGATCATGGCCTCCAGTAGTACGGCATGGGACAGGGTGCGCATGCCGCATTCCATCGCCAAGGCGGTGTCCAGGTAGGCCACGCGCGCACCGGCCACGCCCCAGCGCGTGAGTTCGCGCACACGGCCGACCTGGTTCAGCCGCAGGCGCATTGCCTCCAGCCGCTCGGCCAGGGATCTGCGGATGCGCTCCCCTGTCTCGGGCCGGTCCTCCTCCAGTCTGCGCAGCGCCGCCTCCTGCTGCTCTAGCGTGCGCTCCAGTGCCCGCAGAGCCGCCTCGCGCCCCAGCCGTGCCTCGTCGTAGCGCGGCAGGGCTGCGCGCATGCGCTCCAGCGTCTGCTTGCGTTCGCGTGCGTAGACCGGCTCGGCGGGGCGCCCGGAACGCACGCACGCGTCGGCGGCCAGCACCAGCCGCTGCGGAGCTGCTTCGGCGCCCAGCCCTTGCGGACGGAAGCTGCGGCAGTCTGTCATTTCCTCCAGCATGCGCAGGTCTTCCCGGTGCAGGCGCATGCGTTCCGCGTCCTTCTGCGCCTCAAGCCGATGGCGGCCCAGCATCTCCTGGCGCTGGCGCTCCAGCATCAGCAATTCGCGCCAGCCGCCGCGCAGCCGGGCCTCGAACCGCGCCTGCTCGCCATCGGCCGCTTGCTGCAGCTGCTCGGCATCCTGGCGCAGACGCAGCTGCAGGTATCCATGCGTGCCTGATCTCTCGCAGGTGTACTCGACGATGCGCCCGCCGCTTCCATCGCCCACGCTGCGCCATGCACTGCGCGCGCATGCGTTCCTCTCCTGGAGCACCTGGCCTATCGAAACCCCCGATGCACCGCCCCAGGATGCGGCCCGGACCGCCAGGACATCACCGTCGTCACCGCCGCAACCGCCCAGCACCAGTACAAGGCTCGAGGGCAGCAGCCACACTCGTTGCCAACGCATTTGCTCCCCCGTGCATGTGATTTCCAGATCGATGGTTGATATTAACTATCAATCAAAAAGAGATGTGATTTTTATCAATACTCACATCTCAATCAGACCAATCCCATAGCGTTCGCGCATGCAGGATGCAAAGCAGCGGTTTGCTCAAAAATTACGTGATTCAATGCAGGCCCAGGGCTATGAAGCCAGGCCTGCCGTGCTGGAGCACGAGTTCAATTCCCGTTTCTGGGGCAAGCCCATGTCCCAGCACGGCGTGCGCCTTTGGCTGGTCGGCAAGACCATGCCCAACGCCAAGAAACTCGCTGCGCTGGCTGACTGGCTGCAGGTGCCGCTGGAGGAGTTCCTGCGCTCGCCGCAGCAGGTTCGCGAGGTGCGCGAGCCCAAGAGCGCCTGGTCCGCAGGCCTGGGCTACGAGGACAACGAGCTGTTCAAGATCTACCTGCGCCTTCCCGTGCCCAAGCGCCGGCTGGCACGCGACGTGATCCTGGCCATTGCGCGCGCCCATGATGCCGAGGAAGCAGAACGCGCCGCAGGCTCGTAGCCAGGCGGCGCGTCGGGTTTGCATTGATCCGGCACCTGCGGGGCACGGGCCCCGCCCGCGCATCAGCCACCCATGGCGCGCTGGCGTGCATCGCGCTGGGCGGGCGTTTCGTTGATCAGTTCATTGATCACTTCCTGGCGTGTCTTGCCCGCGCCGGTCTGCGGTGCGGGAGCCGGATAGACGCTGGCATTGAAGCGCGAAGTGCCGCCCTGGCGCACGGCTGCCTCGGCGTCGGCCGTCACCTGGGCGCGTGTCTTGCTGCTCTTGAAATGCTCGGGGTGGACGACGGCGCCCGCCTCGTTGTTGGCCGGGTGGATGTATCCGGCCGCCGATGCCATGCCGGGCAGCAGCAGCGCTGCCGATGCAGCCAGGCCGGCGATGAGGGTGGCGGGGGTGAAGCGGCGTTGCGACATGATGTGATTCCTTTCAGGCACGTTGGTAATTCGTTCTCCCCACGCCCCGCGATGCGGAACGCCGAGGAGAGGACTCCAATGTAGAAATCACGTGCCCACACCAGCCCCACAGGATGGTGACATTGCTGTCATACAACCGACACAGATGACCGCGATGACCGAGACACTGCAGCGCCTCGGCGCTCGTCAGCCCCGGTACTGCGCACGCGCTCGGCCGGGCGCCAGAGGGTCCAGGCGCACGTCCAGCAGGCCCTCGGCATCGCCCGCGATGCGCGCCAGCGTCTGGCCGAAGGGATCGGCGAACTGGCTTTCGCCGCAGAAGGCGTAGCTGTCGCCGGGACCGGCGCGGTTGGCCATGGCGATGTAGCACTGGTTGTCCATGGCGCGCACGGGCACGGCGTGGCGATGGATGTGGCCGTGGGGGTGCATCATCCCGTCCATCAGCACGATCAGGTCCACGCCCTGCACGCCCAGGGCGCGGGCCGGTACCGGAAACTCGATGTCGAAGCAGATCAGCAGTCCCACTCGCAGGCCGCGCCATGTGCAGACGGGCTGGCGATCCCCGGCCTCGAAGACCCCGTGGTCCGAGTCGTAGAGCATGGTCTTGCGGTAGTGCAGCAGCACCTGCCCGTCGGCATCGATCAGCAGGCCTGCGTTGAAGTGGCGGCCCCGGTCTGCTTCGGCCAGGCCGATGGCGACGGCCACGCCGGCTTGCCGCGCGGCCTCGCGCAGCGCGGTGGCCGAGGGGCCGTCCAGCGGCTCGGCGAGCTGCGCCACGTTGTCCGGCCGGGGAAATCCGCTGATGCAGGTTTCGGGAAAGACCAGCAGGTCGGCCTGCCCCGCGCTGGCCCTGATCGTCTTCAGCGTCATCGCCAGGTTGCCGGCAATGTCGCCGTCGCGCAGACGGGGCTGGATGATGCGGATGCGGTGCTCCGTCATGGTGTGCGCTCCTTGAGATGCAAAGGGTGGCTGTCCTGCCGCGGCTGGCAACTGGCGGCCTCCTCGGCCTGCAGATCCAGGTTGCGGGCCAGCACCCAGTAAAGGCCGCCGGCTACGAGAATGCCCGGCAGCCAGGCGAAGTCCATGCCGCCCAGCCGCTGCGCAGCCCAGCCGATGAAGACCGCGTGGCCATCGGTGGCGTCGTGGATGTGCATGAACGGCACCATGGCCGCAAAGCCGCCCAGATAGGCGCAGATGCCGCGCCAGCCCCAGGCGCCGTAGATGCCCTGTGGCGTGAAGAAATCGGCGATGGCGTAGCGGCCCTTGCGCACCAGGAAGTAGTCCACGAGGTTGACCGCCGTCCACGGCACCAGGAAGTACAGCAGCAGCGCCAGGAAGGAGTGCAGCAATGCCACGCCGCTGCCCTGGATGGACAGCACGCACGCGAGGATGGTGGCGCTGATGGCGGCGATGGCGCCGATGCGTGCACCGAGTGTGCCGAGTGCTTCGCGTGCACCGCGTGCGCTGCGTGCGCTGCGTGCGCTGCGTGTGGGGCGCAGGCCGCCCAGCGAATCCGCCGCCGTGAGCACGGTCAGCGCCGCGCTGTAGGTGTTGAGGGCGATGATGGGCACGAAGGCCACGACGGCCAGGGCAGGCAGCAGCCGGTCCGCGCCCGGGAACAGGCCGGTGCCGATCCGTCCCAGCGCCGCCAGCGCGTCGCCGGCCTGCAGCCGCTGCGCCATCCACGCGCCCAGCCCGATCATCCAGGCGCCGGACAGCGAGGCGCCCAGGAAGATGGCCGCGATCAGGCGCCGGGGCTCGGTATGGCGCGGCAGGTAGCGCGAATAGTCGGACACATAGGGCGCATAGGAGATGTTGTAGCTGGCCGCGATGGTGAACTGCGCGGCAAAGGCGCTCCATGCGAATTCTGGCAATGGCTCCGGCCGAACGTGCAAGGCGGGCTCGCCCACGCCTGCCAGCAACGCCAGCGTGGCCAGCGCATACAGCGGCAGTGCCAGCATCAGCGCGCAGCGGAATGCCTTGTGCATCACATCGTGGCCGCAGACCGCCAGCAAGGCGCCTACCGCCACGGCCACGCAGGCCGTGGGCGCTGGCGACAGGCCGAACACGGCCTGCATGCCCTGCATGATGAGCGAGACGTTGACGACGTTGAACCCCGTGAACACCAGCAGCGTGGCGCACAGCGGCAGGGTGACTCCGCGAAAGCCGAACTGCGCGCGCGACTGGATCATCTGCGGCAGCCCCAGCTGCGGCCCCTGCGCGCCGTGCAGCGCCATGAACAGCGTGCCGAACATGATGCCCAGCGTCCCGGCCAGGGCGCTCCAGGGCGCCGAAAGCCCCAGCGACGGGCCGACGAAGCCGATGGAAAGCGTGAAGAAGTGGAAGTTGCCCAGGAACCAGAACGGCCCCTGGTCGGCGAGCCGCGCGTGGCGCTCGCCGTCGGGAATGCAGTCGATGGACCGGCTCTCCACGGCGATGCGGGCACGGCCGTGCTGTCCGCTGGCGGGGCTGTTCATGGCCTTGTCTCCCTCCCGTTGTCCTTGCTGTTGTGGGACAAATTCTAGGCAGGAGCCTGCCGCCGCTCCATGCCTGATGCGCGACGTTCACATTGACTGGAAAAGATGTTTGGCCAGCGTGCCAGCCCCTGGTGCCGAGGCGGTCGGGCATGGAAAAAAGCCCCGCGCCGCCTGGCGGCCACAGGGCCTGCCAGGCGGCATGGGGGCGTGGGTGGCGTGCTACGCGGCTGGTGCCGATGCCGTGGGCACTGCGCCTGCGGCGTCCGCTTCCGACGGGTCGTTGCGGTGCACCAGACGGTACAGCAGCGGCAGCACCAGCAAGGTCAGCAGCGTGGACGACAGGATGCCGCCGATCACCACCGTGGCCAGCGGCCGCTGCACCTCGGCGCCCGTGCCCGTGGCAATGGCCATGGGAACGAAGCCCAGCGAGGCGACAAGGGCCGTCATCAGCACGGGGCGCAGCCGGGTGAGCGCGCCCTCGGTCACGGCGTCGGGCACGCTGGCGCCCTGTTCGCGCAACGTTCTGATCCAGGAGATCATGACCAGGCCGTTGAGCACGGCCACGCCCGACAGCGCGATGAAGCCCACCGCCGCCGAGATGGACAGCGGTATGTCGCGCAGCCACAGCGCCAGGATGCCGCCCGTGAGCGCGAACGGAATGCCCGTGAAGACCACCAGCCCGTCGCGCACATTGCCGAACATGGCGAACAGCAGCACGAAGACCATCAGCAAGGCCACGGGCACGACGATCTGCAGGCGGCGCGTGGCCGACTCCAGGTTCTCGAAGGTGCCGCCCCAGCGCGTCCAGTAGCCGGGCGGCAGCGACAGGCCTTGCAGCTTTTGCTGTGCCTCGCCCACGAAGGAGCCCATGTCGCGCCCGCGCACATTGGCGCTGACCACGATGCGTCGCTTGCCGTCTTCGCGGCTGACCTGGTTGGGGCCGGGCGCGGTCTCGAACGTGGCCACGGCCGACAGCGGCACGAAGCCGATGCGCCCGTCCGCCCCGCGCGGCAGGGCGATGGGCAGGCGGCTCAGGGCCTGCAGGTCGTTGCGCACGGCGTCCGGCAGGCGCACCTGGATGTCGAAGCGCCGATCGCCCTGGAATACCGTGCCGGCCTCGGTGCCGCCCATGGCGGTGCTGATGGCGTCCTGCACATCGCCCATGTTCAGGCCGTAGCGCGAGGCCTTTTCGCGGTCGATCTGCACGGTGAGCATGGGCAGGCCCGTGGTCTGCTCGACCTTGACCTCGGAGGCGCCCGAAATCTGCTGCAGCATGCCGGCCACGGTCTGGGCGCTTTTCTCCAGCACGGCCATGTCGTCGCCGAAGATCTTCACGGCCACGTCGCTGCGCACGCCCGAGATCAGCTCGTTGAAGCGCAGCTGGATCGGCTGGGAGAACTCGTAGTTGTTGCCCGGGATGCGGTCCACCGACGCCTGCACGGCGGCCAGCAGCTCATCGCGCGGGCGCGCCGGGTCGGGCCACTCGCTGCGCGGTTTGAGCATGATGTAGCCGTCCGAGATGTTGGGCGGCATGGGGTCGGAGGCGATCTCGGCCGTGCCGGTGCGCGCGAACACGCGGTCGATCTCGGGGAACTCCTTCTTGAGCGCCTTCTCGATCTGCATCTGCATTTCCAGCGACTGCGTAAGGCTGGTGCCGGGGATGCGCAGCGCCTGGATGGCGAAGTCCCCCTCGTTGAGGTTGGGCGCGAACTCGCTGCCCAGGCGCGTGGCCAGCAGCAGGCTCAGCGCCACGGCCACGGCGGCGGCCGTGAGCACCACGGCGGGCGCGGCCATGACGCGCGCCAGCACGGGCGCATAGCCGCGGCGCGCCCAGCCCATGAGGCGGTTTTCCTTCTCGGCCACCTTGTCGCCCATGAACAGCGCAATCGCCGCCGGGATGAAGGTGATGGACAGCAGCATGGCGCCGGCCAGCGCGATGACCACCGTCAGCGCCATGGGATGGAACATCTTCCCCTCCACGCCCGTGAGCGCGAAGATGGGCAGGTAGACCACCATGATGATGAGCTGGCCGAACAGCAGCGGGCGGCGCGCTTCCTTCGCGGCGGCGAAGACTTCATGGAAGCGTTCGCTGCGCGTCAGCGACCGTCCTCGCGCCTCCTGCGCATGCGCCAGGCGGCGCACGCAGTTCTCCACGATGACCACGGCGCCGTCGATGATGATGCCGAAGTCCAGCGCCCCCAGGCTCATGAGGTTGGCGCTGACCTTGTAGTGCACCATGCCCGTGAAGGTGAACAGCATGGACAGCGGGATGATCAACGCCGTGATCAGCGCCGCGCGCAGGTTGCCCAGGAACAGGAAGAGGATGACCACCACCAGGGCCGCGCCCTCCACCAGGTTCTTCTTGACCGTGGCGATGGCCTTGTCCACCAGGTTGGTGCGGTCGTAGACGGTGATGGCCTTGACGCCCGGGGGCAGGCCCCGGTTGATCTCGGCCATGCGCTGGTCCACGGCGCGCGAGACGGTGCGGCTGTTCTCGCCGATCAGCATGAACACCGTGCCCAGCACCACCTCGCGGCCGTTGTCGGTGGCCGCGCCCGTGCGCAGCTCCTGGCCCAGCCCCACCTCGGCCAGGTCGCGGATGCGGATGGGCTGGCCCTGGGCCGAGCCCACGATGACCTCGCGGATGTCGGCGATGCCGCCGACCTGGCCCGGCGCGCGGATCAGGTACTGCTCGCCCTGGCGCTCGATATAGCCCGCACCCACGTTGCTGTTGTTGCGCTGCAGGGCAGTGACGATGTCGGCCAGCGTGAAGCCGTAGGCCGCCAGCTTCTCGGGTGCGGGCGCCACCAGGTACTCCTTGGCGTAGCCGCCGATGGAGTTGATCTCGGTGACGCCGGGCACGTTGCGCAGCTGCGGCTTGATGACCCAGTCCTGGATCTCGCGCAGGTCCATGGGCGTGTAGGGCGTGCCGTCGGGCTTTTTCGCATCGTCCTCGGCCTCCACGGTCCACAGGTAGATCTCGCCCAGGCCCGTGGAGATGGGGCCCAGCGTGGGCGTGATGCCGGCAGGCAGGCTGTCGCGCGCCTGCTGTATGCGCTCGCCCACCAGCTGCCGCGCAAAGTAGATGTCCGTGCCGTCCTTGAACACCACGGTGACCTGGGACAGGCCGTAGCGCGACAGCGAGCGCGTCTGCTCCAGGTGGGGCAGGCCGGCCATCACCGTCTCTATGGGATAGGTGACGCGCTGCTCGGTCTCCAGCGGCGAGTAGCCGCTGGCCTGGGTGTTGATCTGCACCTGGACATTGGTGATGTCGGGCACGGCGTCGATCGGCAGGCGCTGGTAGTTATAGATGCCCAGGCCCGCCATGGCCAGCACGGCCAGCAGGACCAGCCAGCGCTGCTCTATGGCGAATCGGATGATGCGTTCAAACATGGAGTTCTCCGTTCATGCCCGCATCAATGGGAGTGCTCGGCCGTGGCCTTGCCCAGCTCGGCCTTGAGCATGAAGCTGCCCTCGGCCACGTAGGATTGGCCGGGTTTCAGGCCTTCCAGCACCTCGGTGGTCTTGCCGTCGGCGCGGCCCACGCGCACCGGCTGGGCGCGAAAGCCCCCCTGCACGGGCACGAAGACCACGGTCTGCTGCTCCATCTTCTGCAGTGCCTGCGTGGCCACGGCCAGCGGCGCCTGCCGGGACGATGCCGTCAGCTCCACGTTCACGAACAGGCCCGGGCGCCACACGCCGTCAGGGTTGGGCAGGGTGATGCGTGCGGGGGCCGTGCGCGTGTCCTGGCCGATCAGTGCGCCCACATAGGCCACCTCGCCCGTGGCCGAGGAGTCGAAGGCCGTGGCGCGCACCGTGGCCTTCTCGCCCACGCGCACGGCGGGCAGGTCGGGCGCGGCCACGCGCATCTCGGCCCAGACGCTGCGCAGGTCGGAGATGGTGAAGACCTGGGTGGTGTCCTGCACGGCCTCGCCCACGGACAGGTGCTTTTCCACGATCACGCCGTCAAACGGCGCGCGCAGCTCGAAGCGGTTGAGCCCGCCCGCACCACCGCCGGCACCGGCGCCCGTGGCGGCCAGCTTCTGCTGGGCGTTGGAGACGGCGATCTCGGCCTCGCGCAGCGCCTGGCGCGCCTGCAGGTAGTCCTGCTCGGCCGAGACCTTTTCCTCCCACAGCTGCTTTTCACGTGCGTAGGTGGTGCGGGCCAACTCCAGGCGCTTGCTGGCGGCCAGCAGTTCGCTGCGCTGCTCGGACACGGCGGCGCTGCTGAGCACGGCCAGCAACTGGCCCTTCTTCACGTTCTGGCCCAGGTTGGCGGGAACGCTCTCGGCAATGCCGGCCACGCGCGGCACGACGTGGGCCGTGCGGTCTTCGTTGAAGCGGATCTCCCCGGGCAGCTGCAGCACGGAGCGTACGGTGGCCGGACCGGCCTCGGCCAGGCGCACGCCGGCCACCTGCATGCGCTGGGCGTCCATGGCGATCAGGCCTTCGTCGTCGCCATGGCCGGCTTCTGCAGCCGGTTTGGCGGCAGGTTGGGCGGCAGGCTTGGCCTCGGCTTTTTCCGCCTTGGAGTCTTCATGGTGTTCATCGTCGGCATGGCCTTCATCGTGCTTGTGGCCATCGGCTGCGGCTGCGGCTGCGCCGTGGTGCTCGCCATCGGCATGGCCTGCGGCCTCGCTGTGCCCGTGGCCATGGCTGTCGGCCTTGGCAGCGCCCGGCGTGCCGCTGCGCAGGATCAGCGTGGCGGCCAGCGCGCCCAGGGCCAGGATGACGGCAATGGCCACAAGGGTGCGGCGCGGTCCGAGGGGGGAGGAGGAGGGCTTGGTGTTCATGGTCTGGATGCAATCAGGTTGCTATCGGAATCAGAGGCCGGATTCGGTGCCCAGCAGGCGGTCGATGTCGGCGGCGGCGCGGTGGGTGGCCAGCAGCTGGTCCAGGTACTGGCTGCGCGCCTCGGACCAGGTGCGTTGTGCGTCCAGCACGTCGAGGTAGCCGAACTTGCCCAGCGCAAACCCGCGCGAGGCCAGCTCGTAGGCCGTGCGCGCCGTGGGCAGAACCTCCTCGGCCAGCTGGCGCGCCTGCTCGCGGCTGGCCTGCAGCAGCTCGCGCGCCTCGAACAGCTGGGCCTGCAGCTGGACGCGCGTGGCCAGCAACTGCTCCTCGGCCTGGTCGGCCAGGCGCAGGGCCTGCAGCTGGTTGCCCCGGTTGCTGTCGAGCACGGGCAGGGGCACGGAGACGCCGACCACGAGCTGGTTGCGCCCGACCTCGGTGGCGCGCTTGACGCCCAGGCTGACGGTGGGATCGGGCAGGCGCCGCGCACGCTCCAGGTCGGCCGTGGCGCGGCTTTGCTCCAGCGCCTGGCGCGCACGCAGCACGGCGGGAGCCTGTTCGATGCGCTGCTGCAGGGCTGCCAGCTCAGGCAGCTGGGGCAGGGCGTCCACCGCGCCCTCGGCCTGGCCGAAGGGGCGCACTCGCTCGCCCCACAGCGCCTGCAGCTGGCCGCGCGCCACGCGCAGGCCCGAGCGGGCCTGGGCCTGCTCCAGGCGGGCGCCGGATTCGGCCACGCGGGCCCGGGTTTCCTCCAGCGGCGCCACCTTGCCGGCGGCCACGCGGCGGGCTGCGGCCTCGCGCGCGCTGCTGGCGATCTCCAGCGTCTGCCCGGCCAGGACCACGCGCTGCTGCGCAGCCAGCACGCCGAAGAAGGCCGTGCCCACGTCGGCGCGCAGCGCAGCCTCGGCCCCCGCCAGCTCGGCCTGCGCCAGGTCGCGTCCGCGCTCGGCCACGCGCATGCGGGCCTCGCGCTTGCCGCCCACTTCCAGGGTCTGGTTCAGTTGCACGGTCAGCGTGCGGGTGCTGCGGCGCGTGTCCTCCTGCGACCAGGCCAGCTCGGGGTTGGGCCGGGCACGGCTTTGCAGCACGGCGCCATCGCTGGCCTCCAGCGCACGGCGGGCCGCACGCAGGCCGGGGTTGCCGTCCAGCGCCAGGGCCAGGGCCTGCTGCAGGTCCAGCGGCGGGCCGGCCGGTGTGGACTCGGTAACAGCGGCTGCAGATGGCGCAGCCGCATCGGCAGGCTCGCCCGCCTGCACGGCGCCGCAAGCGGTCAGCACGGCCATCACCAGCAGGGCACGCGGCCCGGGCCAGGCGCTCCATGGTGCGTGGGAAGCCGTCCTCGACGGAAAGGACGAAGGGAAAGACATACACGGACTCCTTGCCCGCGCGCAGGTCAGGCCTGACCGTTCATCAGCCGGTCAGGCCGCTGCGGCGGGCGCGCACGGCCCATTGCCGCTGAGCGCGAGGGGATTTCAGGGGAATGCCGGTCCGGGGCAGAAACAGGGCCATGCCCGGCCGGCGGCTGCAGGGGGCGTCAGCCCTGCCAGCGGGGCCGATCGGGGCGCAGCAGCACGGCCGAGGCATGGCGGCGCAGCGGCTCGGCGAATGGCATGGGGGGAGGCGCCACCGGCGCGGCCTTGGCGTAGTGGGTGGCGACGGCCACCCAGGCATGGCACATGGAGCAATCGACGCTGAGCGACGACGGCTGGCCCTGGTCCGCCTTCTTTGCCGGTTGCCCCGGTTCGGCGCCAGCGCCCGGATCTGCGCTGGCATGGCGCTCGGCGCCCATGCCATGCAGGCTCACGCCGTGGACATGGTGGCCGAAGTGCCGGGTCTCATGCCCGTCGTGCCGGCACAGTGCAGCGGCCGCCATCCAGCTCCACTGGAACAGCAGCGCGATCACGAGAACGGCGAGGGCGGCGAGACGGGGCCGGGTCATGGAGGAGGGCATGGGGCAGGTGGGGATTGTCGTGCATGGCGTTTGCCCACAACCACGACTCCCCCAAGCCGGCGAGTCTAGGGCCGTGCGGCGACCTGTGGCTGTCGGGCACATGACAAATTTGTCATCTTGGCAAACCATGCCCTTCCCCGACAATGCTCGGCATGAAAGTCCTGGTCATCGAAGACGAAATCAAGCTGGCCGACTACCTCCGCAAGGGCCTGACCGAGGAGGGGTTCGTGGTCGATGTCGCGCACGACGGCATCGACGGCCTGCACCTGGCCACGGAGCTGGCCTACGACCTCATCGTGCTCGACGGCATGCTGCCCGGCATTGACGGCCTGGCCGTGCTGGCGGCGCTGCGCCAGTCGCGCCAGACGCCGGTGCTGATGCTGACGGCGCGCGGCCAGGTGGAGGACCGCGTGCGCGGCCTGCAGGGCGGCGCCGACGACTACCTGGTCAAGCCCTTTGCCTTCTCCGAGCTGGTGGCGCGCATGCATGTGCTGCTGCGCCGCAGTGTCGGCACGGCGCATCCGGCGGCCGAGGCCACCATGCTGCGCATGGCCGACCTGGAGCTGGACCTGATCCGCCGACGCGCCACGCGCGCCGGCCAGCGCCTGGACCTCACGGCCAAGGAATTCAACCTGCTGAGCCTGCTGCTGCGCCGCCAGGGCGAGGTGCTGTCGCGCACCGAGCTGGCCTCCCAGGTCTGGGACATGAACTTCGACAGCGAGACCAATGTGGTCGAGGTCGCCGTGCGCCGCCTGCGCCTGAAGCTGGACCAGCCCTTCGAGCAGCCGCTGCTGCACACGGTGCGCGGCATGGGCTATGTGCTGGAGTCGCGCGCACCGTGAACGCCAAGGTCCCCGCCGACATTCCCCACCTGGGCCGGCGCCTGTCGCGCTGGCTGGCGCTGCAGACCATGCTGGGCCTGGGCCTGGTGTGCGCGGCCGTCTACGGGGTGGCATCAATGACGCTGGAGCAGCACCAGCACGAGACGCTGGACCTCAAGCAGCAGGCCGTGCTGCACCTGATGACGGAAAGCCGCAGCGCCCACAACGAGGCCGGTCTGGCCCACATGCTGGACGACTTTCTCACGGGCCTGGACGAGATGTCGCTGCGCATCACCGACCTGCAGGGCCGCGTGATCTACGAGCGCCTGCGCATTCCCAAGACGCCGGGCCGCACGCTGCAGCGCAGCTTCGAGGTGGTGCTGGCCGACAGTGGCCAGCATGCACAGGCCCAGCTCACCCTGGACCGCGCCGACGATGACCGGCAGCTGTCCCTGCTGGCCTGGACGCTGGCCCTGGCCGCCGTGGGCGGCACGCTGCTGGTGTCGTTGACCGGCATCTGGCTGGTGCGCCTGGGCCTGGCGCCGCTGCGCGAACTGACCGAGCAGACGCGCAAGCTGTCCGCCCAGGACCTGCAGCGGCGCCTGGACGACAGCGGACAGCCGCAGGAGTTGCGCCCGCTGATCGCGCAATTCAACGCCTTGCTGGAGCGGCTGGCCGTGGCCTACCGGCAGATGGAGGCCTTCAACGCCGACGTGGCCCATGAGCTGAACACGCCGCTGACCACGCTGATCAGCAGCTGCGAGCTGGCCCTGCGCAAGCCGCGCAGCGAGGCCGAACTGCGCGAGGTGCTGGCTTCCAACCTGGAGGACCTGCGGCGCATGGCCGGCATCGTGGCCGACATGCTGTTTCTCTCGCAGGCCGACCGGGGCCAGGGCGCGCGCCTGGCGCCCTGGGCCAGCCTGGCCGCGCTGGCCCATGAGGTCATCGACTTCCACGAGGCCGCGCTGCAGGAGGCCGACCTGCAGGTCGTCGTCCAGGGCGACGCGGCCGCCGAGGTCGATGCGCGGCTGCTGCGCCGGGCGCTGTCCAACCTGCTGGGCAATGCCACACGCTATGCACAGCGCGGCTCCACCATCACCGTGCAGATAGGCGCTCGGCCCTGTGCCCACCACGGCGGCGCCGGTGACGTGGCGCTGGCGGTGCTCAACCGGGGCCCGACCATAGCTCCCGCCGACCTGCCGCGCCTGTTCGACCGCTTCTACCGGGCCGACGCCGCGCGCAGCCAGGCCGACCGCAACCATGGCCTGGGCCTGGCCATCGTGGCCGCCATCGCGCGCATGCACGGCGGGCGCTGCTTTGCCGAGTCCGAAGGCGGCTTCACGCGCATCGGCCTGGAACTGCCCGACAGCCCGAGCCCGCCGCGCGATTCCCCGGCCTGAACACAGGCACCGGAGCGGCGGCACAATGGCGCCCCATGACGCAAGACGCCCCCTCCTCCTACGCAACGCTGCTGGCCGAAGGCAATGCCCTGGTGGCCCAGGCACAGCGGGCCGCCACCCAGGATTTCGCCCAGGCCCGGGCGCTGTGGCAGCAGGCCGGCAAGCAGTTCTACCTGGCCCACAAGGCCGACCCCGACCAGGCCGAGGGCGCGTTTCGCCTGGCCCAGGCCTGGATGGCCGAAGCCCATGCGCTGCAAAAGGAAGAATCGCCAGACGCCGTGGTGATGTGGCGCAACGCCGCCGCGCAATGCGAGCTGGCGTTCGACCTGGAACCCGAAAACGCCCGCCTGGCCATGACGGCCGCCAGCTGCCACATGTTCGGCGGCCAGCATGACGCGGCCAAGGCGTGGCAGCAGATCGGCCAGCACCTGCTGCCGCCGGCGCCCGAAGGCGACGGCGCCTGAAGCCAGGCTACAGCGCGATCAGCTTGAACACGGCCCGCGCCGTGCACACGGCCTGGCCCGCGCTGTCCAGCACATTGCCCTCGCAGAACACGGTGCGCGCGCCTGCGCGCAGCACGCGGGCCTCGATCAGCAGGTCGGTGGTGGCCGAGGCGAGGAAATGCGTGCTCATCTCGATGGTCACCACGCCCAATCCCAGCGGGTTGGACGAGCGCGCGGCCGCGCTCAGCGTGAAGTCCAGCGCGCTCATCAGCGCGCCGCCATGGCCATGCCCCCGGCTGTTGGCCAGGTGCGGGCGCATGGGCAGCCGCGTGCGCGCCAGGCCGGGCGCCAGGCTCACGGGCTCCAGGCCGATATGGGACATGAAGGGCACGTCGATGCCGAAGTAGCCGCGCGCCAGCGCGGCGGCCTCCAGGTCCGGGGCGGTGGAGATTCCAACGGCGTTCATCCGATCTCCGCAATCGCCTGGCCTTCGGCCACCGGCTCGCCCACGGCCACGAGCATGCGGCGCACGACGCCTGCCACCTCGCTTTCCACGGGAATCTCCATCTTCATGGACTCCACGATGATGAGGGTGTCGCCCAGGGCGACGGTGCCGCCTTCGGCGGCTTCCACAGCGGCCACGAGGCCGGCGATGGGGCTTGTGATCATGTTCGGGGTGGTGGTCATGGGTAGGGCTTTCAAAGGTGGGCCAGCACGCGCTGGGCGATGCCGGTGTCGATGCGCAGGTCCAGGAAATCGGCGTGGCCCAGGATGCGTTCGATGAAGGGGATATTGGTCTTCACGCCCTCGATGCGGGTCTGCGCCAGTGCCTGGCGCAGCCGTGCGATGGCCTGGGCGCGGTCGCTGCCATGGGCCACGAGCTTGGCGACCATGGGGTCGTAGAAGGGCGTGACGCTGCAGCCCTGGGCATAGCCGGTCTCCACGCGCAGGCCTTCGCCCTGGGGCATCTCGAAGCGGTCCAGGCGCCCCGGCGAGGGCAGGAAGCGCACGGGGTCTTCGGCATAGATGCGCGCCTCGATGGCATGGCCGCGGGCCACGGGTTCGGCGGGCAGCACATCCCGCATGCGCTCGCCGGCGGCCAGGCGGATCTGGGCCTCGACGATGTCGATGCCCGTGATCTCCTCGGTCACCGCATGCTCGACCTGCAGCCGCGTGTTCATCTCCAGGAAGACAAAGCCGTGCTGCGGCGTGTAGAGCATCTCCACGGTGCCGATCACGTCATAGCCCGTGCGCGCCAGCAGGCCGGCCAGCAGTTGCCGCATGTCGGCCAGGGCCTGCGCGGGAATGCCTGCGGGGCGGGCCTCTTCCACCACCTTCTGGTGGCGGCGCTGCACCGAGCAGTCGCGCTCGAACAGCACGCGCACCTCGCCATGGCGGTCGGCCAGCACCTGGAACTCGATGTGGCGCGGCGCCTCGATCAGCTTTTCCAGGTACAGCTCGGCCGTGCCGAAGTACTTGGCGGCAATGCCGCTGGCCTTGGACCAGGCGGCCTCCAGCTGCGGTGCATCGTGCGCGGGCAGCATGCCGATGCCGCCGCCCCCGCCTGCGGGCTTGACCAGCACGGGAAAGCCGATGCGCGCCGCCTCCTCCTGCGCCTCCTGCACGCTGTGCAGCACGGCCGAGCTGGCCGCCTGCGGCATGCCCTGGGCGGCCATGAAGGCCCGCGCCTGGGTCTTGTGGCCCAGCGTGCGTATCCAGTGCGGCGAGGGGCCGATGAAGCACAGGCCCTGGCGCTGCACGGCCTCGGCGAACTCCGCGTTCTCGGAGAGAAAGCCGTAGCCCGGGTGCACGGCATCGGCCCCCGTCTCGCGCGCCACCTGCAGCAGCCGCGCCTGGTCCAGATAGCTTTGCGCGGCGGGCGCAGGGCCTATGCACACGGCCTGGTCGGCAGCGCGCACATAGGGCAGGCCGGCATCGGCTTCGGAGTACACGGCCACGGATTCAAGGCCCATGCGCCGCAGCGTGCGGATCACGCGCGCGGCCACGGCGCCCCGGTTGGCGACCAGCACGCGGCCGATGGGGTGCGGGGCGCCGCTCATGCCGCCTCCGTGGAGACAGCTGGCGCGGCGGCCACGGCCACCACCGCATCGACGATGACCGGCGCCTGCGCGCCGCGCGCCACGAGCACGGGATTGGCATCGACCGACTGCACGCGCCCGCCCTGGGCCAGCATCCAGTCGCCCAGCCGCACCATCATGGCGGCCACGGCCTCCAGCTCCACGGCCGGCATGCCGCGCACGGCCGCAAAGGCCGGGGCGATGGACAGGCGCGCAAGGGCATCCAGCGCCTGCCGCGCACTGAAGGGAGCCACGAGGAACTGCACGTCCCTGAGCGCCTCCACCAGCACGCCGCCCTGGCCGACCATGACCACCACGCCGAACTCGGCATCGACATGGGCACCCAGCGCCAGCTCGAAGTCGGCCCTGTGCTGGGCTCCCAGCAGCAGGCCGCCATCGGCCGCGCCCAGGCGGGCCAGCGTGGCGGCGAAGTCGCCAAAGGCCTGCAGCGCCTGCTCCGCCTCGCGGATGTTGAGCCGCACCAGGCCATGCTCGGACTTGTGCGAGATATCGGCGGACACGCCCTTGGCCACCAGGGGCCGGGGCAGGGACTCGATGGCGGCGCGCACCTCGTCCTCGCTCCTGCAGACCAGATGGCGCATCACCGGCAGGCCGGCGCGGGCGAGTTCGGACAGGCTGGAGGGCTCGTCCAGCGTGATGGAGCGGGAGGCCGCCACCGGCACCGATGCCTCGGCAGACGGCGCCTGTGCCTGCCTGCCGCCGGCCTGCTCGGCCAGCAGCGCCAGGCCGCGCATGGCGGCGCGTTCGCTCCAGAAGGTGGGCACGCCCTGGTCCTGGAAGGCCTGGGCCACCCAGTCCTGGTTGACGCTGACCGCAATGGGCACGCCGGTATCGCGCGCAAAGCGGCTGGCCTGGCCCGCGAAGTCGGCGAAGTCATAGCCCTCGCCGCCGATAGGGAAGCCCACGTGAACGAGGTCCGCCGCACCGCTGCCCGACAAGGCCCGCAGCGTGTCGCCAAAGGTCTGCGGCCTGCCCAGCAGGGCCGTGGTCATGTCGATGGGATTGCGCGCCGTGACATAGGACGGCAGGGCCTGGGACAGGCTGTCCAGCGTGGCGGCATCGAACGGCTCCAGGGCCAGACCGTATTCCTCGGCCGCGTCGGCCGACAGCACGCAGGTGGCGCCCGAATTGCTGATGCTGACCACGCGGCGACCGCGCGGCGCAGGCTGGGACAGGAACAGCGGCGCGTAGTCGATCAGCTCGCGGAAGTCGGCCAGGCGCGGTATGCCGTGCTGGCGCAGGAAGGCATCGGCCAGCGCGTCCTCGGCCGCCAGCGCGCCCGTGTGCGAGCTGGCCGTGGCCTGGCCTGCGCGCGTGCGGCCGGCCTTCACGGCCAGGATGGTGACGCCGCGCGCATGGGCAAGCCGCGCGGCCTCGGCCAGCCAGGCGCTTTGCCGCAGCGTCTCGATGTAGAGCACGACCAGGCGGATGCCTTCGTCCTCGACCACGGCGCGCACGGCTTCGGCCGCACAGACATCGGCCTCGTTGCCCGTGGACAGCATGTAGCGCACGCCGATGCCCGCGCGGCGCAGGCCGCCGTAGAGAATGGCCGCGCCCGCACCGCTCTGGCTGACGATGGCCACGGGGCCGTCGGCCGGCGCGTTCTCGTTGATCATGGTCGAGAAGTTGAGGATGGCGCCCGTGGCGAAGTTGGCCACGCCCTGGCAATTGGGGCCGAACAGGCGCAGCCCGCCGCCTGGCGCCCTGCGCGCCCGTGCCACCAGGTCGGCCTGCTGCCGGCGGCCCTCCTCGCCCAGCTCCGCAAAGCCGGACGAATAGATCACGGCCAGGCGCGCGCCCACGGCCACGCAGTCGTCGATGGCGGCGGCCACGTCCTCGCCGGGCAGGCTGATGACCACGGCATCGGGCGCCTCGGGCAGCGCGCGCAGCGAGGGGTAGGCAGCCATGCCCTGGACCTCGGCGCGCTTGGGATTGACGGGCAGGATGCGGCCTGTGAAACCATGGCGCCGCAGGTAGTCGATGGGCCGGCCACCGGCCTTGATGGGATTGTCGGAGGCGCCAAGGATGGCGACGGAGCGGGGGTTCAGTGCTTGCAACAGAGACATGCGTACCTCATCAATCCAGGGAAAGTGCTTCGCGCTGGATCACTTGCCCCCAGTCGGCCACTTCCTTGGCGATGCGCTGGCCGAACGGCGCGGGCGGCATCATCACGGGCTCGCCCTGACTGCTCAGCACGGCGCGGATGCGTGCGTCCTGCAGCACGCCCCTGGAGGCCTCGTAGAGCCGGTTGACGATGGCCGGCGGCGTGCCCGCAGGCGCCAGCAGGCCGGCCCAGAAGGTGACGTCGAAATCGGCATAGCCGGCCTCGGCCATGGTGGGCACCTCGGGCAGCTGCTGCATGCGCCGGGGCGCGGTGACGGCCAGCGCCACGAGCTTGCCGCTGGCGATGTGGGGCAGCGCGCTCCAGGTGTCGAACTGCGTGTCCAGCTCGCCGCTGAGCACGGCCATCTGGGCCTGCGATGCGCTCTTGTAGGGCACATGCGTGGTCTTCACGCCCGTGCGGTTGCTCCAGGCCGCATAGGCCAGGTGGGCGATGTTGCCGGGGCCGGCAGAGCCGTAGCTGAGCTTGTCGGGATGGCCCTTGGCGAAGGCGATCACATCCTTGGCCGAGCGGATCTGGTGCTTCTGCGCCCACTCGGGGTTGACGGTGAGGATGAAGGGCGCATCCAGCACCATGGTGATGGGCGCGAAGTCCTTGGCGCGGTAGGTGATCTTCTTGTAGATCTGGGGGTTGATGGTGATGCTGCTGGAGTTGGTGACCAGCAGGGTGTAGCCGTCGGGCGCGGCGCGCGCCACCTCGCCCACGCCGATGGCGCCGTTGGCGCCGGGCTTGTTCTCCACCACCACGGGCTGGCCCAGCGACTTGCTCAGCGGCTCGGACAGCGCACGTGCAATGGTGTCGGTGAACGAGCCTGCAGGAAAGCCGACCACGATGCGCACGGGGCGCGTGGGCCACTTGTCCTCCTGGGGGGCCTGGGCCTGGGCCGCCGTCGCGGCGCAGATGGTCAGGCACGGCGCCAGGCACAGGGCCAGGGCGGTGCGGCGCGAGGGCGCGCGCGGTTGTCTGGTTGCCATTGCTTTGTCTCCTTGGGTTTTTATGCGTTCAGGGCCGCAGGCCGAACTGCGGCGCTCCGGCCTCGCGCAGCGGCGCGGCCAGTTCCACGAATTCGCTGAGCAGGGCGCGCGTGTCGCGCGGATCGATCACCTCGTCGATGCCGAAGGCCTCGGCCGTGCGGAAGGGCGAGGTCAGGCTGCGCACGCGCTGCTCGATCTCGGCGCGCTTTTGCACGGGGTCGTCGGCGCCTTCGATCTCGGCCTTGTAGGCCACCTCCAGCCCGCCCTCGATGGGCAGCGAGCCCCAGTTGGCCGAGGGCCAGGCATAGCGGAAGTTGAAGCGGCCCATGTGCTGGTGGCCGGCCGCCGCCACGCCGTAGGCGCGGCGGATGAGGATGCTGCACCAGGGCACGGTGGCCTGGTAGACGGCGGCCAGGGCGCGCACGCCGTAGCGCATGACGCCGGCCTTCTCGGCCTCCACGCCGATCTGGAAGCCCGCGATGTCCACCAGGTTGACCACGGGCAGGTGGAAGGTCTGGGCCATGTCCACGAAGCGCGTGAACTTCTCGGCCGAGGGGCCGTCCCAGCCGCCGCCGTAGAAGTACGGGTCGCTGGCCACCACGGCCACGGGCCAGCCGTCGACGCGTGCCAGCCCCGTGACGATGGCCCGGCCCCAGTGGCGGCCCGTCTCCAGGAAGGAACCCTCATCGACCAGGCATTCGACGATGGGCCGGATCTTGTAGACCTTGCGGCCATCACGCGGAATGGCCGACAGCAGCCATTCGTCGCGCCGCCGCGGATCGTCCTGCGGCGCGGTGCGCGCAGGCAGCTCGTACACCGACGATGGCAGGTAGGACAGGAAGCGGCGCACGCGCTCGAAGGCCTCCTGCTCGGTGGCCACCTCGTCATCGACCACGCCGTTGCGCGTGTGCACCTGGCTGCCGCCCAGCTCGTTCTTGGTCACGTTCTGGCCGATGCGCGCCACCACGGGCGGGCCGGCATTGAACAGCTGGGCGGTCTCCTTGACCATCACCGAGTAATGGCTGGAGGCCACGCGCGCCGCGCCCATGCCGGCCACCGAGCCCAGGGCCAGCGAGACCACGGGCACGGTGGACAGGTTCTGCACCACCTGGCTCCAGACCTTCATGGTGGGCACGCTGGTGTAGCCCTTGGTCTCGATGTTGCGTACCGAGCCGCCGCCGCCCGTGCCGTCCACCAGGCGCACCATGGGCAGGCGCAGGTCGTGCGCCATCTTCTCGGCAAAGATCAGCTTGTCGCCCACGGCGCCGTCGTTGGCTCCGCCGCGCACCGTGAAATCGTCGCCCACCACGACCACGGGCCGCCCGCCCACGCGCGCCCGGCCCATGATGAGGTTGGAGGGCGTGAAGTCCGTCAGCCGGCCCAGGCCGTCGTACTGGCCCGAGCCGGTGAGCGAGCCCACCTCCACGAAGGACTGCGCGTCCGTGCAGGCATCGATGCGCTCGCGCACCGTGAGCTTGCCGGCGGCCTTGTGCCGCGCCACCTTGTCCTCTCCGCCCAGTTTGGCCGCCAGTGCGCGGCGGTATGCGATCTCGTCCACTTCGGGTTGCCAGCTCATGTCGTCGTGTCTCCTTGTGCCTTTGGAGATGCACAAGGCGTGCCAGAACGCAGTGCGTTGAATTCAAAGGATTTTTTCCACAGTCGACCTTCACGTGTCCACATCAAGGACAACCTCGAAGACACGGGTTGGGCACTGTCTTTCATGGAGACACCACGGGGACAGACCCGTGGCCTGCGCGCCGCTAGAGTGCGTTCACCCCAGCCACTGCCCGCCATGCCCATGCCCAGCTCCCCCGACCACCGATTCGGCGTTCTCGTCTGGCGACGCGACTCGCCCGAGCCCGTGGCGCGGCTGGGCCTGGCGCAGGAGCTGCTGCTGCATGCGGCCGTTACCGAGGCCCTGGCCCGCGCGCACGGCGACGGGAACAACCCCATCGGTCATGGCCAGCTGCTGCACGTGGAAACACCGGGCCCGCGCGGCACGGTGGCCCGCCATGTGGCCGTGGTGCTGGCCGATGCCGAGGGCGAGGTCGCCCTGCTGCGCCCGGCCGACGAGGCGGCGGCGCTGTTCGACATGGTGGCCAGCGTGCCCTTCGCCTTCGCCATCCTCAACATGTTCCTGACCAACCCGTACCAGGCGATCACGGTGGCCGACCATGAAGGGCTGATGCGCTACATCAGCCCCGTGCACGAGAAGTTCTTCGGCCTGGCGCCCGGCACGGCCGCAGGCCGGCGCGCCGAGGACGTGATCCCCAACTCGCGTCTGCCCCACGTGGTGCGCAGCGGCCGGGCCGAGATCGGCGACCTGCAGCAGCTGGGGCCGGGCGTGAGCCGCATCGTCAACCGCATGCCGGTCTACGAGGGCGGCGCCGTGGTGGGCGCCGTGGGCCAGGTCAGCTTCAGCGGCGTGGAGGCGCTCAACCGCATGCAGCAGCGGCTGAACCAGCTGCATGACGAGGTGCAGCACTACAAGCGCGAACTGAGCCAGCTGCGCGGCGGCACGCCCACGGCGCAGATGGTGGGCGCCAGCGCCCCCATGCAAAGGCTGGCCCGCGAGATCGACGCCGTGGCGCGGCTGGACGTGCCCGTGCTCATCCTGGGCGAGAGCGGCAGCGGCAAGGAACTGGTGGCCCAGGCCCTGCATGCGCGCGGGCGCGATGCCGACGCGCCCCTGGTCAGCCTCAACCTCGCGGCGCTGCCGGCCACGCTGATCGAGTCCGAGCTGTTCGGCTACGAGGCCGGCGCCTTCACGGGCGGGCGCAGGCAGGGCCAGCCCGGCAAGCTGGAGCAGGCCGAGGGCGGCACGCTCTTCCTCGACGAAGTGGCCGACATTCCCATGGAAATCCAGGTCAAGCTGCTGCGCGTGCTGGAGGACCGCCAGGTGCAGCGCCTGGGCGCGCACAGCGGCCGGCAGGTGAACTTCCGCATCGTGGCCGCCACGCACCGCGACCTGCGCGGCCTCATCGACAGCGGCCGCTTCCGGCTGGACCTGTTCTACCGCCTCAGCGGCGTGGTGCTGCATGTGCCGGCACTGCGCCAGCGCCTGGAGGACATCCCGGCCCTGGTGCAGCGCTTTGCCCAGTCGTTCTGCGAGCGCAACGGCATTGCGCTGCCGCGCATCGCGCCCGGTGTCATGCCCTACCTGGCTCGCCAGGCCTGGCCCGGCAATGTGCGCCAGCTGCGCCAGCGCGTGGAAGAGGCCCTGGTGTTCTGCGACGGCCACCTGCTGGGCGTGGACAACTTCGCGCGCCACGAGGACCCGCTGGCCGGTGCACGGCCTTTGCCCGTTGCAGAGGCAGACATGCCCTCCACCGGCGCCGTGGCCCCGCTCAAGGACCAGGAGCGCAATGCCATCCTCGACGCCATCGCACGCTGCGGCGGCAACAAGAAGCTGGCCGCGCAGGAGCTGGGCATCTCGCGCTCCTACCTCTACAAGGTGCTGGGCGCGGCATCGCCCGGCTGAGCCTGTCGTGCCGAAGGCAGGGAATTCGAGACAGCGGCTGGCCGCGCCGTTGCCATACTAGGCACCCCGTACCCCCTGCCGTCCCTGCCGCCCCTGCCGCACCCGGCGCCCCGAATGCAAGACACCCGAGACGCGCTCGAACAGCGCCAGATCCCCATCTACTTCGCCGCCGTGGCCCTGGCCGCAGCCGCCGCCTGGGCGCTGCCCGGCACGGGCGTGCTGGAGCGTGCCATCAACCCCGCGCTGGCGCTGATGCTCTATGTGACCTTCTTGCAGGTACCCGTGGCCGAGCTGCGGCGTGCCTTTGGCCAGGTGCGCTTCCTGGCGGCGCTGATGGTGGCCAACTTCATCGTGGTGCCGCTGCTGGTCTGGGCGCTGCTGCAGTTCCTGCCCGCCGACCCCCTGCTGCGCCTGGGCGCGCTGCTGGTGCTGCTGGCGCCCTGCATCGACTACGTGGTCACCTTCTCCCACCTGGGGCGCGCCGATGCGCGCCTGCTGCTGGCGGCCACGCCGGCCCTGCTGATCGCGCAGATGCTGGCCCTGCCCGGCTACCTGGGCCTGTTCCTGGGAGACGATGCGGCGCGGCTGGTGCAGGCGGGGCCTTTCCTGCATGCGTTCGTGTGGCTGATCGCCGTGCCGCTGGCCCTGGCCGCTGCCACCCAGTTGTGGGCGGCCCGCAGCCGGCGCGGCGCCAGCGCCTCGGCATGGCTGGGCCTGCTGCCCGTGCCGGCCACCGCGCTGGTGCTGTTCGTGGTGATCGCCTCCGTGCTGCCCCAACTGGGCCCGGCCACGCACGCGGCCTGGAGCATGGTGCCCGTCTACACGGCCTTTGCGGTGGCAGCGCCCGCGCTGGGCTGGCTGGTGGCGCGTGTCTTCCGGCTTCCAGCGCCCGCAGGCCGAGCGGTCGCCTTCAGCGCGGGCACGCGCAATTCGCTGGTCGTGCTGCCGCTGGCCCTGGCCGTGCCTGGCGCCATTCCCGTGCTGCCGGCCGTCATCGTCACGCAGACGCTGGTGGAGCTGCTGGCCGAGCTGGCCTATGTGCGCGTGATTGCGCTGTGGGGCCGGGACCGGGAGCCGGCCCTGGCCCGCGGTCAACGCGATGACGCCGCGCCATAGGCCTGGCGCAGCTGCGCCATGTTGTCCAGCAGCGCTGTCGGCCCGGCGCTGCCCATCAGGTACCAGCCCTTGGGATCGAGGAAGACGACCTGCCCCTTGCGGCCGGCCGCCGTGGCGTGGATCCGCGCGTTGTCGAACACCTTGCGCGAAGCCATGATCTCGCCGCCGCCTGCCGCCTGGCCCGTGGCCGTGTTGCGGTCGATGACGTAGATCCACTCGGGGTCCAGCCGCGCCACATCATCGAAGCCGTAGGCGGTGCCGCGGGCTGGCAGTTGCGCAGCCGATAGCGCCGAGCGCGCGCCGAACACATCGAACAGAAAGCCGAAGCGCGATCCCGGCGCCTGCGGCAGGAGCTTGTCGTTCACGGCCATGAGCAGCAGGCCCGGCGCGGCCTGCGAGGCCTGGGCACGCAGGCCCTGCAGCTCGGCCTGGATGCGCTGCACCAGCGCACGGCCCTGCGCCTGGCGGCCGAACAGCAGCGCCAGCGTGGCGATGTTGCGTTCGATATCGGCCAGCATGTGCTTGCCGCTGACGCTCAGGTCCAGCGTGGGCGCGATGCGTCCCAGCACCTCGGCCTTGCCGGCCGAGCGCCCGCCCACGATGATCAGGTCGGGCGCCAGCCGGCTCAGCGCCTCGTAGTCGGGCTCGAACAGCCCGCCCGCCGCAGGCCGCTGCGCGAAGCTGTCCAGATACCGGGGCAGCTGCGCCCGGGGCACGCCTGCGACCGCCGACGCGGGCACGCCCAGCGCATGCAGTGCATCCAGCGCCCCCAGGTCATAAACCACCGCGCGCCGGGGTGCGCCGGGCAGGCTGGCCGCTCCCCCGGCATGCCGCACGGACAGCGGGGCCGCCATCGCAGTCCCCAGGAACAAGGCCGGCAAGGCCAGCGCCGCCGCGCGGCGCGTGATATCGAAGGTCATGGCAAAGAATCCCAGGAAAAAATGAATGGAGTTCCGGCCTCCGGAGGCGGGTGCCGCGCCGGGAAGCGGCGCGGCCTGATCCGCAGGCCACGGGCAGCGGCCGCCCTTGCGGCCGGGATGCCTAGAACTTCACGTTCATGCCGATCCAGTAGCGCCGGCCGTCCTGCACCGTGGCGTAGTCCTCGTAGTACACGTCCTTGTCGAACAGGTTGTAGATGCCTGCGTAGAAGGTCACGTCCTTGCTGTAGTTGTAGGAGCCGCCCATGTCGAACATGGCATAGCTGCCAGCCACCCAGGTGCGCGCCGAACGGCCGCCCGTGGGCTGGCTTTCCTTGCCCCGGTAGGACAGCTTGGCCCAGCCCGCCCATTGCTGCGAAGGCTTCCAGTTCAGCGCCAGGTTGAGCATGTGGCGCGGCAGCTGGCTCAGCGGCTGCCCCGCGAACTCGCCGCTCTTTTGCTCGGACTTGGTGAAGGTGTAGCTGCTGCTCAGGTCCAGCGTGCGCGCCAGCGGGGCCTTGAACGTGGCTTCGATGCCGCGCGTGATGGCCTTGTCGATATTGACGTTGGTGGTGGGCGTGTTGCCCGAGGAATTGGCAGGCCCGCACTCGGGGCAGGCGATGCGCGTGATCTTGTCGTTGAACTCGTTGTCGAACACCGTCAGGCCTGCCGACAGGCCGGCGCCGTTGTTGTAGAGCACGCCCAGTTCCTTGCTCAGCGAGGTTTCGGGCTTCAGGTCGGGGTTGCCGTAGATGTTGCCGCCGCGGCTGGACTGGCCCCAGTCGCCCAGGGTCTGGCGCAACGAGGGCGCGCGAAAGCCGGTGGACACGCCGCCCTTGACGGTCCATTGCGCGTCGAGGTTCCACACGCCATACAGGCGCGGGCTCCATTGCGACCCGCCCTTGCTGTCGTGGTCGTAGCGCAGGCCGCCGGTCAGGGCGAAGTTCTCGCGCAGGCGCCACTCGTCCTCGGCGAACCAGGCGTACTGCGTGCGATCGGCCGTGGTGCGCGCCGAGCCCGGCAGCGTATTGGTCGTCGTGTCGCGCAGGTCCTGCTGGTTGTAGTACACGCCCGTGGTCAGCAGGTGCTGGCGGCCCAGCGGCGCTACCCAGCTGCTGTTGAACACCGTGTTCCTGATGGTCATGTCGCGCGACAGGTTGCGCGTTTCCTCGCGCTGCAGATAGGTGTCGGAGGAAGCCCAGCCCCAGCGGCCCTTGTGCTGCAGCGAGTAGTTCTCGCGCTCGAACTTGCGGTCGCTGGGCGCGTCGGTGGGCAGCAGGGTCATGCCAGGCGACGAAACGAAGTGCTGGCGCGAAGTGCCGATCTCGGCGATCAGGTCGTGGTCCTTGCTGGGGGTCAGCGCCAGGCGCAGGTTCAGCGAACGGTTGTCGCTCTTGTTGTAGCCCTGGTAGATGCGGTCCTGGTCGCGCTTGCCGTAGTTGCCGTACAGGCTCAGGCCCAGCAGGTCGGTCTTGATCGGGCCTGACAGGTAGAAGTTGGTCTGGTAGGCATCGCCCGAGGTGGAGCGCTCCTGCAGCGTGGCGTCGGCGCGCACCGAGCCATGCCAGTTCTTCGCCACCTTGCGCGTGATGACGTTGATCACGCCGCCCATGGCGTCCGAGCCGTACAGCGAGGACATGGGGCCGCGCACCACCTCGATGCGCTCGATGGCCTCCAGCGGCGGAATCCAGCTCTGGTCCGTGCCGGTGCTGCCGTTGGTCTGGGTCTCGCGCGTGCTCATGCGCTTGCCGTCCACCAGGATCAGGGTGTAGTTGGCGCCCATGCCGCGCAACGAGATGTCGTTGGAGTTGTTGTCCGAGGGCGTGAGGATCACGCCGGGCACATCGCGCAGGGCATCGTGCAGGTTGCGGTAGGCGCCCTGCTCCAGTTCCTGGCGCGTGATCACCGAGATCGAGGCCGGCGCCTGGCTGATCTCCTGCTCGAAGCCGCTGGCCGTCACGACCAGGGTTTCCAGCGTCGCCCCGCCTGCTGCCTGGGCCAGCGCGCTGCCCGAGGCCAGCAGGCCCAGGCAGGCGCCCAGCGCGGTGCGGCGCAGGGGAACGGCGGTGGAAGGAAACGAAGCACGCAGGGAGGTGCAAAGGGCGGACAGGGCAAAGCCACGGCCCGCCGCGGGGGCTGTGCAGTTGTGCATGGGAAAGCTCGCAAGAAGAATCACGGACGGTCGAACGACCGGGGTGCGCATCCGCTCTGTTGTTTTTGATGAGTGCGAATCGTTCTTATTTTATTTTCCCGCCGACAACGGCCTGGCCGACGGCAGCGCAGCTGCTGTTTTTCTTTACAAGCGGGCCGATCTGTGAGCAATTCATTCAGGATGCTGAATGTTGCCTTGTTCATCAATGACATGCAGGGCCGCCAGTGCCCGGGCGCGTTCAGCGCCCGGCCCGATTCACGGCGTTCCGGCGAGCACGGCAGCTTTGTAAAGTTGGCCCGATGTGGCCCGCAGGCAACATCCTGATACGAAGATCAGGACCACAGCCGCCCCGCATTGGAGACCAGGAACAGCACCAGCCCCACGGCACCGCCGACCACGGTGCCGTTGATGCGGATGTACTGCAGGTCCTTGCCGATGTGCAGCTCGATCAGCTCGGACAGCTCGCGCGCATCCCAGCGCCGCACGGTATCGGCGATGTGCTGGGCCAGGAACTGCGAGACATCGGGCGCCAGCGCCTGAGCCCAGCGCTTGAGGCGCTCGTTCATGGAGCTGCGCAGCGCCTCGTCGTGCGCCAGCGACTGGCCCAGCCAGCGGCCCATGGCGGCGGTCTTGCGCGCCACCTGCGAATGCTCGTTGGCCAGGTCCGCCTGCAACTTGGCGCGCAGGCCCAGCCACAGCGCCCGCAGGTAGCCGGCCAGCTTTTCGTCGTGCAGCAGGTAGTGGCGCAGCCGCTCGGCGCGCTCTGACATGGCGGGGTCGGACTGCAGCCGCGTGACCAGCCGGTCCACGGAGGCGTCGAAGGCCTTGCGCATGTGGTGCTCGGGATTGCTGGCGATGTCCTGCAACAGGCTGTCGAGCGCGCCCGCAATGGCGCTGGCGCCCTTGTCGCTGAGCCAGTCCGTGGGCAGCATCTTTTCCTTGAGCGGATGCTCGCGCTTGAGCCACAGCACGATGGTCTGGGCGATCAGCACATGGGTCTCGGCCTCGCGCAGCACGCCGCTGACGCGGGCCAGCACGTCGTCCAGCACGGCCTGGTGGCGGCCGTCCTTGGTCAGCCCCGACAACAGATCCGCCGCCGCGCGGGGCAGGTCCACCTGGGCCAGCAAGGCCTTGAATGCCTGTGTCAGAAAGCGCTCCACCTGCCGGTCCTGCACCATCTCCAGCGCCGCCAGCGCCAGCCGCGCCACCTGCCGCCCCAGCAGGGTGCTGTTGGCCGGCGTGGTCAGCCAGCCGGCCAGCACGCGCGCGGGATCATGGCGCTCGATCAGCGCCACCAGCGAAGGGCCGTCCAGGAACTTGTCGCGCACGAAATTCGCCAGGTTCTCGCCGATGCGGTCCTTGTTGCGCGGGATGATGGCCGTATGGCGCCCGACCAGGGGCAGCGGAATGCGCCGGAACAGCGCCGACACCGCAAACCAGTCGGCCAGCGCGCCGACCAGCGAGGCCTCGGTCACGGCCTTGATGCAGGCCAGCCACAGCGGCACCTGCTGCCAGTGCCCCGCCGCCACGGACGAGGCCACGAAGCCCAGCGCCACGAACAGCAGCAGCGCCAGCGGCAGGCGCTTAGCCGACTTCAGTGTTTGACGTTGCTCTGGCGACAGCATGGAGCGCAGCATACGACGCCCGTCCGCCATCCGCATGACGATGCCTGCCGCCAAAGCCTGTCAGCCAGCGCCTGCCTGCGAATTGCGCGGACAATACCGGCTTTCTTCAGAACCCTCTTGCGAGAACAAGACCATGACCGACGCCAACGCACCCGCCGATCGCCCCGCACTGCCCGACCACCTGTCCATCGACCCGCGCAGCCCGCACCATGTGGCCGCCGTGTTCGAGCACGACATCGGCATCCGCTTCAACGGCAACGAGCGCTTCGATGTGGAGGAATACTGCGTGAGCGAGGGATGGATCAAGGTGCCTGCCGGCAAGACGGTGGACCGCAAGGGAAAGCCCCTGCTGATCAAGCTCAAGGGCGCCGTGGAAGCTTTCTACCGCTGATTTCCTGCGCCTGTGCCGCCACAGGCTTGAACGGCCGGTCGCAAGGCCGGCCGCAACCTCTTCAGGAATCAGCGGGCTTCAGCCCGCATCGGCCCGCGGCGCCGGCGGATTCCTGAACTTCTCCCGCAGCTCGGCGCAGTGGTCCTTGGCGGGCAGGGCATCCGTCTTCTGCAGCCAATCCACATCCGAGGCCTGCGCCACCGATGTCTCCCCCGCCTGCGCCACGGCCACCTTGGCGCCTGCGGCCTCGGGCAGCCAGCTGGGAATGCCCACGCCGCGCAGCACGTGGCCGCGCCCGGCCACCAGCAGCACGGTCTTGCCGGGCTTGACAGCGGCCCTGGCCACCTCGGCCATGCTGGCATCGCGGGCCAGCTGGATGCGGGCCATGGGCACCAGCTGGGTGTCGGGCAGCAGGCCGCAGTGGCCTTCGCGGATGGCGTCGAGCTGGCGCTGCCAGCCCTCGGGCGGCAGGTGGGTGTCCAGGTTCTCGTTGCGCATGGCCTGCTTCATGTCGGCGCGCGGCAGGTTGCCGCCCAGCACGGGCACGCCAGCGCGCACGGCGGCCATGACCACGCCGCGGTAGCGCGGCCAGGGCCAGGCCGCGTCCTGCCATTGCAGGGCCTGCTGCACCGCGTCCTCGGATGCATCGCGCGCCAGGCTGGCCGTGGAGCCGGTGCGCGGCGCCATCTCGATCACCAGCGCGGCCAGGCGCTCCTGTTTTGCCAACTGCTCCACCGTGGCCTGCTGCCAGGCCTGGTGGGCGACCGCATCGTGCTGCTCGCCCAGCAGCACGATGGGCGCGTCGGACCAGCGCTGCAACTGCTGCGTCCAGTCCCGCGCCGGGGCGGAGGAGCTTGCGCAGCCGGCAAGGGCTGCCGCCAGCAATGCGGCCGCAGCCAGGCCGGCAAGGCGCGGGGTGCGGATGAAGGGGCGGGGGATGGAGCGGACTTGCATGGCCCCATGCTAAACACTGGCCTCGCCCGGGGACGCCATAGGCCCTGTGGGCATTGGGGGCAGTTGAAAGGATCCTAGGAATCGGGGCGGTGCACGGCGCAAACGGGCGGCGCTTGATTCAGGTCAAGACGCGCAAATGTGCCGTGGCTACAGTGCAACCATGCATGGCAAGCCCTCGCTTTCGACCAAGCTGCTGCTCATGGGCGCAGCCTGCCTGCTCGCGGCCGTGGCCTCCATTGGTTTCACGCTGTGGGTGGCCTGGCAGCTGGAAGGCGGCGCGGCGGCGGTGAACGAGGCCGGGCGGCTGCGCATGAGCATGGTGCGCATGGCCATGGCGCGCCAGAACGAGGCGCCTGCGCAGTGGCAGGAGCGCGCACGGCAGTTCGACGCCAGCCTGGACCTGCTGCGCAGCGGCGACATGTCGCGGCCGCTGTTCGTGCCCTGGAGCGATGCGGTCAGCGCGCGCTACGAGCGCATACGCGGCGACTGGAGTGCGCTGCGCACGCAGTGGCAGGCCGAGGACCATGTCGATGCGCAGGCCATCATGAGCAGCGCCGATGCCTTCGTGCGCGAGGTGGACGGATTCGTCGAGGCCATCGAGGACCGGCTCTCGCGCTGGACGGCCATCCTGCACCTGTTTCAGATGTGTCTGATGGCGCTGGCCATCATCGCGGCCGTGAGTTTCATGGCCACCAGCTACTGGCTGGTGCTGCATCCCGTGGGCCAGCTGCGCTCGGCGCTGGAGCGCATGCGCCGCGGACACCTGGACACGCGCATGAGCGTGGAGGTGGATGACGAGTTCGGCCAGCTGGCCGCAGGCTTCAACCTCATGGCCCAGTCGCTGCAAAGCTCGCACGCCGAGCTGGAGGACAAGGTGCGCGAGAAGACCGCCAGCCTCAATGTGCAGCACCAGCAGCTGCAGGCGCTGTACGCGGTCAGCGTGCAGGCGTCGGAGGCCGCCAGCCTGCAGTCCCTGGCCGAAGGCTTTGTGCGCCAGGTCCGCCTGGCGGCCCAGGCCGATGCGGCCACGGTGCGCTGGTCCGACGAGGCCAACGAGCGCTACGTGCTGCTGGCCGGCGACGGCCTGCCCCAGTCCATGTCGGTGCAGGAGCACTGCCTGCACACGGGAGCCTGCCTGTGCGGCCAGCCGCGCGAGCAGGCGCGGCTGCGCGTGATCCCCATCACGCCGGCCAGCGACCTGCAGCTGCCGCACTGCCGCGAGGCCGGCTTCGAGACCGTGGTCAGCATCCCCGTGCAACTGCAGCAGCGCCTGCTGGGCGAGGTCAACCTGTTCTTTCGCTCCACCGTGGTGCTCACGGACGACATGCGCGACCTGCTGTCCGCCATGGCGCGCCACCTGGCCAGCGCCATGGAAAGCCTGCGCGCCACGGCGCTGGAGCGCGAGGCCGCCGTGGCCGAGGAGCGCGGCCTGATCGCACGCGAGCTGCATGACTCCATTGCCCAGTCGCTGGCCTTTCTCAAGATACAGACCCAGCTGCTGCGCGACGCCGTGGCCAAGGGCCGCGACGAGGCGCGCGACCGCAGCCTGGGCGAGCTGGAAGTGGGCGTGCGCGAATGCTATGCCGACGTGCGCGAGCTGCTGGTGCATTTCCGCACGCGCACCAGCGCCGAGGACATCGAGGCCGCGCTGCGCGCCACACTGTCCAAGTTCGAGCACCAGACGGGCATTGCCACCTCGCTGAGCATGACGGGCCAGGGCCTGCCGCTGGCGCCCGACGTGCAGATCCAGGTGCTGCACATGGTGCAGGAGGCGCTGTCCAACGTGCGCAAGCACGCGGGTGCCAGGCATGTGGAGCTGCGCGTGGGGCGCCACCCCTGGCGCTTCGAAGTCTGCGACGACGGCTGCGGCTTCGTCCCCGCCGCCGTTGCGCCGGACTCGCTGCATGTGGGCCTGGGCATCATGCGCGAGCGCGCCCTGCTGGCCCAGGCGCTGGTCCATGTCCATTCGCGCCCCGGCGAGGGCACGCGCGTGCTGATCGAGCTGCCGCCGTCGGCCTCGGCCGGCGCGCCAGCGCAGGCCCTCCCCTCGAACGCGTGACACGCTCCCGCAAGAAAAAGACCGCCCCATGTCCTTCTCCAGCCCCATCTCCGTCTTCGTCATCGACGACCACACGCTGTTCCGCCGCGGCCTGATCGCCCTCATCGCCCAGGACGCAGGCCTGCGCGTGGTCGGCGAGGCCGGCGACGCGGGCGAGGCACTGCGCCTGGTGCCCGCGCTGGCGCCCCAGGTCATCCTGCTGGACAACCACCTGCCCGGCGTGCTGGGCGTCGATGCCATCGCGGGCCTGCGGGCCGCATCGCCCGGCAGCCGCGTCGTCATGCTCACCGTGAGCGAGGACGGCCAGGACCTGGCGGCCGCGCTGCGCAACGGCGCCCAGGGCTATCTGCTCAAGACCATCGACGGCGACCTGCTGTCCGAGGCCCTGCGCCGCGCCGCGCGCGGCGAGCCCGTGGTCAGCCCCGAGATGATGGGCAAGCTGGTGGCGGCCTTCCAGTCCCAGGGCGCGCCCGAGCCCCAGGCGCCCGAGCCGGACGAGGCCCCGGCCTCGCCGCTGTCCCCGCGCGAGGAAGAGGTGCTGGTCCAGATCGCCCGGGGCGCCAGCAACAAGGAAATCGCCCGCACGCTGGACATTGCCGAGACCACGGTCAAGATCCATGTGCAACACATCCTGCGCAAGCTGGGCCTGAGCTCGCGCGTGCAGGCGGCGGTGTATGCGTCGGAGCGGCAGCGGGATTAGGCGCTGCAAGAGAAAGAACGCAGGCGGCTACAGCGCCGTTGCCAGCATGTGGCGATACGGTGCCAACTGCAAAAAGGCTTGAATGCCATCCGGCGCTTGCTGCAGGATGGCAATGCTGTTCGCCAGCCAGCGTCTGCGCTCATCCACCAGATTGGAGTCGGCGTTCAGGCCCAGCATGTCGCGGGTCTGGGTCACGCGATGCCGCTGTTTGCGATTCAAGCCTGGACGAGGCTCGATGGTTCCGTCGGTGGACAGCGCCCACTGTGCATTGCAGCCAGGGCCGGGTTCTATGGGCAGCAGACCATTCTTCTTTTTCTGCCCACAGGTCTTGTGGTTGATGCAGCTATGGCCGTAGTTGGTGTAGGTAAAACACAGGTGCGGATGCGCGTTGCGGCCCGCCTTGGGTTTGATGTGCTCCACCTGCCCGTCCTCTGCATCCAAAGCGCTTTCGCAATAGACGCACAGACCTCCCTGGTCCTGATTGAGGTCGGCTTTGACGGCCGCTTTGACGGCGCGGAATGCCAGACTGTCGAAGTCAGCGACTGTGGCAAGCGGGGTTGCCGCGACGAAGGCCGTGAGAGACGCCGTAGGAATGGCGCGATGTTCCAGTTCCACCATGGTCAATGCGCCCTGCCGGTATTGCGTGCGGCGAGGAAGCGCCAGGTGGCCAGATCGCTTTCATGGAATTGATAGCCCGCTTGCTGCAAGGTGACGCGCAGGGCCTGCGCGGCTTCGGTCTGCTCCTGGCCTTCACGCACCAACTGTTCGTATTGGCGGATGTCGTCTTGCAGTGGCAACGGCGGCTCCCGGTGGGTTCCCATGATCTTGGCCAGCGCATCGCCCGATTCATGGGCCAGCGGGCTGAAGTCAGGCGTGCGCACGCGCAGGCGGCCGTCGTGCTGCTCCAGGATACGGATCTTCTCGCGCCGTACCGAAGTCAAGACCTGCGGACTGTGCGTGGTGACAATGAATTGCGTCGCCGGAAAGGTGCGCATCAGGTCATCCAGCACGCGCTGCTGCCAGGTGGGGTGCAGGTGCAGGTCGATTTCATCGACCAGCATGATGGCCGGAGCGCTCATGGTCAGCGCGTGCTGAAACGGCGCATAGCTGCCTGGATCATGCTCATCCAGAACAGATGTTGCGTGTATCAGAAACTGCTGGTGCGCGTGGATGTTGCCGTACTCGGCATACCGGTTGGCAATGGCAAGCCGCCGCGCAAAGTCGATGGCCAGCGCCAACATGCTTTGATAGCCCTGGCTCAACTGGCTGACCAGCAGCTCGGCCCCATCGCTGGCGCGCTCCAGAACGAACTTGTGCCGTGCATTGAATTGGGGGTTGCGAAAGGCTCCGCCCAGCAATAAAACCACGGTGGCGCGCACCGCTTCCAGCGAGGAAAACGGCTTGTAGTTCTCGCCCGTCACGCCCTTGTTTGAGCGCAGTTCGGAAGACTCCTCCTGATCGAACCAGGCCAGCATTTCCCGGAAGTCGCTGCGGGGGTTGAAGCAATCCACAAGCGCGGATGTCGGGTGTTCGTAGTTGTTCTTTGCGGAGCGCAGACGCTCAGGCACCTCGATGTGGCCTCTGCTTGCCCCGTAGTAGGTGAATACGGGCGTCGGAGCCGGACTCTCTGTTTTGTAGCTGTCGGTGATCGAATTCAGGTGCTCCTTGAGAGCCGTCTCGCCCCATGTCTGTGCGGGTTTCCGTCCCTTGCCGCTGGCGGAAGGGCGCCAGTAATCCCAGCGCAGATCACCTACGGTGGTGGTCATGATCTGTGCGTAGTCGGCCGTGCTCCATTGCGCTTTTCCGCGTGGTCCTGACAAGGCCTGAAGGCGAAAGTCCGAGTCCTTGATGCCACGGCCTGTCAGTCGCTGGTCTGCCGAGGACAAGTGGGTCAGCACAGGGGTCAGTCCGCTGGCAATGCCATCCAGAAGTGCCGTCTTGCCCGCACCGTTTTCCCCCACGATGACCGTAAGGCGCGGATCCAGATCCAGCGTGAGGGATTCAAAGCAACGGAAGTTGTTGAGCGTGACGGATTTCAATCGCATGGCGCATGCCTTCGTTTCAAACACGGGGCAGCCGTGGGATGCCGGCTGGTTCGTGAACAGTGGAAATTGTGCACGTGAATGCCGCCGGCTTCTCATCCCCCGCCACGCATGCTGGCAGAGGCCAACGGATCATTGCGTTCCAGCCGTCCCCGCATCTCCTTGCACCCACCCATCCCCCGCACACCGCAGCGCCCAGACCCAGGCCAGCGCGGCCGCCACGGTCAGCCCGGTGAGCATGGCCGCTGCTCCCACGGCGTCCAGTGCCACGCCGGCCGCCAGCGGCACCAGCATGCGGCTGGCGGCAAACAGACTGGCCTGCAGGCCGTAGTCGAAGGCCTGCCAGCGCGGGCGGGCGAATTGCATCATCAGTCCGAAGACGCAGGCCGAGGAGGCGCCCATGGCTGCTGCCACGCAGGCCACGGCCGCGACCAGGCCCGGGGCCGGGGCGCCGGCTGCGATGACGGCGGCCAGCAGTGCCAGCGCCGCCACGTTGCAGCCCGCATACAGGGGCAGGGCGCGCCGGGTGCCCAGGCGGCGCGTGAGCAGGGGCGAGGCCGCGCCCGCCAGCGCAGCCACCACGCCGCCGCCCATGCCGGCCAGCAGGGCGGCCTGGGCGGGCGCGAAGCCGTGGTCCAGCATCAGCGGCTTGAGGTAGAACCAGGCCGCGCCGATGAAGGGGAAGTAGCTGACCAGCACCAGGGTCCAGCGCCAGGCGCCGGGCTGGGCGCCATAGCCGCGGACCATGGCGGCCAGTCCAGCTTTGGGCACAGGCAGCAGCAGGGGCGAGGGCGCATCCCCGGGCTCATGGCGCACCACCCAGGCCAGCAGCAGGGCGCCCAGCGCCAGCGCGCCGGCCAGGCACAAGAAGGGCGCGCGCCAGCCCCATTTCGCCTGCATGAGCAGCATCATCCCGCCGCCCACGATGGCGCCCAGCGACAGCGCCGCTGCGCGCACGCCCCCGGCGCGCATGCGCTCGGACGCGGGCAGCAGGCGGATGGCCAGGGCGCTGACGGGAATGTCGGCCCAGGTGGCGGCCAGCGCGGCCGCGAAGGCCAGGCCGAACAGCCACAGGCGCTCGGCCAGCAACTGCTGCCAGCCCAGGGCCAGCAGCACGGCCGCATAGGCCAGGCACAGGGCCAGCGCCCAGGCGCGGTAGCGCGGCTGGCCGTTCGCGCTGCGCGCTTCCACGGGCGCGGCCAGCGCGAACTTGATCAGCGCGGGCAGCCCCGCCAGCTGGAACAGGCCGATGGCCGTGCCCGACCAGCCATGCTGGCGCATGACCAGGGGCAGGCCCAGCCAGAGGTAGACGCTGGGGGCGGTGAGCGCCAGGTGCAGCCAGCCAAAAAGTGCCTGGAGCAGCCAGACAGGGCGGGGAGCTGCGGCCGTCATGGCGCGGCCTTGCGGGCCACGAGCACGGCCAGCGGCGCCATCGGAAACTCGCGCGACTCGATGCGTTCGATGCGCTCGAAACCCGCCTGCGCCAGCAGCGCCTGCAGCTCGCCGCGCCGCGTCACGCTGCGGCCCAGCAGGCGCATGGGCAGGTAGTAGGGCAGGGTGCGCAGGGCGGCTTCGGGCGTCTCACCCACCTCGGCATGGGCGCAGACGAAGACGCCGCCGGGCGCCAGCGCGTCGAACACCTTGGCGACCACGGCTGCCGCATCGGGCACGAAGTGCAGCACGGACGAGCACCAGACCAGGTCGTAGCCGCTGCCTATGCCGTCCATGGCCAGGTTGCCGCCCAGCGCGGTGAAGCGGTCGGACAGGCGGGACTGGCGGGCGTTGTCCGCCGCCACGGCCACGGCCTCGGGCCAGTCGAAAACGCTGGCCTGCAGCGCGGGCTGCTGGCGCAGCAGGGCCAGCGCAATCCAGCCGGGGCCGCCGCCCAGGTCCAGCATGCGGCGCGCGGCACTCGCACCGGCAGCGACCTCGGGCACCTGGCCCAGCACCTGCAGCGCGGCAGGCACGCTGACGGCGCGCTGCTCCTGGCCGATCTGGGCGCGCGCGGCGGCGGCCCAGCCTTCGGCATTGCCCGTGGCCAAGGGGGCGCTGCAGGCCGAGCCGTCCCCGGCAGGGCCGTGCTCGACCAGGCCGCGCAGCAGCGTGGCGGAGTGGCGCAGCGAGCGCAGGCGGAACAGCCAGGCCGCGCCGCAGGACTCGGGCGATGCGCTGTGCAGGTAGCGCAGCGCATCGGTGGCCAGCAGGTAGCTCACGGGCTCGTGCTGGCCGCGCCGCAGCAGGCCCATGCTCCACAGCAATTCCAGCCAATGGGAGGTATTGGCCTCGTTCCAGCCCTGGGCCTGGGCCAGCTCGGCCGGCGTCTGGGGCGTGGCCAGCCGGTCCAGCGCCCCCGATTCGAGGGCCAGCACCAGGGCCTCGGCCTGCACCTGGGCGGCGGCCAGATCCCACAGCGGTTGCAGGGCGTGAGAGGGGGCGTGGGTAGGGGATTCACAGCGGGGTGTATTCATCGGAAGGTCCTTTTCACGAAAGGGAGTCACATGCGCCAGGTCAGCCGCACGCCGAACTCGCGCGGCGGGCTGTAGACCACGACCTGGCCGTTGAGGTAGCCCACGGCGTCGTAGCGGCGGTTGGCGGCATTGCGCAGGTAGGCGGCGATTTCCCAGGACGCCTGGGCATAGCCGGCCGACAGGTTGAGCAGCCCGTAGCCGGGGCGGCGGTAGGCGTTGGCGGCGTCCAGGTAGACCTTGCCCGAGCCCTGCACGGCGGCCTGCGCCCACCAGCGGCCGGGCGCGTCGTAGCGCAGGGCCACATGGGCCGTCATGTCGGGCGCAAACGGGTTGCGGTGGCCGTCGTAGACGGCGGCGCCGTCGCGGAAGCTGCCGAAGCGCGTGCGGTTCAGGCCCAGGGCGGTCTGCAGCTGCCAGCCGCCGCCGAACACATAGTCGAGCTCGAAGTCCGCACCCGTGGAGCGCGCCCGCGCCGCATTGGTGATGTAGACCACGCCCGGCAGGCCCATCTGCTGCACCTGCATGTCGCGCACCTGCTGGGTGTAGACCGAGGCCGCATAGCGCAGGCGCTGCCCCAGCAGCCGGCCCTTGGCGCCGATCTCCCAGGCGCGCACGGTCTCTGGCTCGTAGGCCGCATAGCCCATGGCCGGAGAGAACACGTTGAAGCCGCCCGCGCGGTAGCCCTCGCTGAGGCTGGTGTAGATCTGGCCCTGGGGCGACCACTGGTATTGCAGCGAGAGCTTGGGGCTCAAGCGCGACCAGTCGTCGCTGCGCGCCGCCGCGCCCACGGGGGCCAGTTCTACGCGGTTGCGCTCCACGCGCGCGCCGGCCGCCAGCGTCCAGCGCTCGGACAGCGGGACGGTCCAGTGCGTGAACAGCGCCGCCGTGCTGCCCTTGAGTCCGGCCGTGGGCCGCATCAGCGCGGCGGGCAGCTTTTGCTCGTAGCGCAGGTCATGGTCGTCGCGGTCCAGGTACAGGCCGGCCAGCCAGCGCGCGTTCCACAGGCCTGCGGCCTCGCCCTCCAGGCGCAGTTCCTGCGAGGTCGTGGCCAGGCGGTAGTCGCGCCGCACGTGGAGCAGGTCGGCGCGCTGGAAGTCCGTGTCCTGCAGCACGCGGTCGTCGAAGACATTGCGCGCGGTGATGGAGCGCAGCCGCAGGCCCGAGGCAAAGCGGTGCGAGACATCGAGCGACAGCGTCTGCCCGCGCGAGCGGTTCCAGCTGTCCGTGCCCGAGTTCACCGTGGCGCGCGGCGCGGCAATGCTGCCCCATTGCGCGGCGCCGTCGTCCCAGCGCTGCTGGGCGTAGCGCAGCGTGGCCTCGGTCTCGGCCGTGGGCGTCCAGCGCAGGGCCAGGCGGCCGCTGGCGCGCTCGCGGTCGTCCACGCGTGCTCCCGTCGCCTGCTGGCGAATGAAGCCGTCCTGCGCGCGCCACTCGCCCGACAGGCCGATGTAGAGCTGGCCCGGCACCAGGGCGCGGCCCAGCTCGAAGCTGCCTGCGCGCTGGCCGTGGTTGCCGGCCTCGGCGCTGATCGATGCATAGGGCGCGTCGCCCGGCTGGCGCGTGACGATGCTGACCACGCCCGCTTCGGCATTGCGGCCGTACAAGGTCGATTGCGGGCCGCGCAGCACTTCCACGCGGTCCACGCCCTGCAGGTTGTGCTCGAAGCCCTGGGCCATCAGCGTGGGCACGCCATCGACCAGCAGCAGCGTGGACGAGGAGAACGACACGAAGTTGGCCGTCAGCCCGCGCATCACGGGCGGCTGCACGCCCGACTGGCCGAAGGCCTGGAACACAAAGCCCGGCACCTGGGCGGACAGCGCGTCCAGCCCGCGCACGCCGGCCGCCTCCAGCGCCGCGCCGTCGAAGACGGAGACGCTGGCGGGCACGGCGTCCAGGCTCTCGGCCTGCTTGTTCACCGTGACCGTGATCTCGGGCAGGGTGGCTTCGGGCGCCTGGCCCTGGGCCGCCACCGTGAAGGGGGCCAGGGCCAGCGCGGCCGGCCAGCGAAGGGGGAATGCCATGGTTTTCTCGTCCTCTCCAAAAGGGAATCTCGTTGGAGACCGATGCTAGGGAAGATGAGAATCGCTATCATTTGAAAACGTATGCGCGCCGGAGCATTTCCTATGCGAAGCGCGCATCCATCCCTCTCACATGACCTCCCGCATCCCTTCCTCGCTTGCCTTGCCCCAGCCCTGTGCGCCGGGCTGGACGCGGCATGCCCTGCCCGCCGAGCTGGGCGACTGCCATGCGGAGCGCTTCACGCTGGGCGACGGCATCGTGCTGGCGCGCTCGCACTACTGCCCGCTGCGCGATCTGGTGGAGGACAGCGTGCAGGCCGATGCCTCGGACCAGGGCCGCACCCTGGTCATCACGCTGGGGCTGGCCGGGGAATCGGGCTTTGTGGCGCGTACGGGTGCGGCACTGCGCTTCGGCGCGGGGCAGACCACGCTGGCAGCCTTTCGCGGCAGCCAGGGCGAGCGCCGCTATGCGGCCGGGCAGACCGTGCGCCAGCTGCGCCTGCTGCTGTCGGGCGCGGCGCTGGACCGCTATCTGGGGGCCGAGCTTTCGCGGCGGCTGACGCAGGTGGACGGCGCGGCCGGCGTGCGGCCCTTGGACCACCGTGCCAGCCTGCCGGCCAGCCTGGCGCTGGCGCGGCGCCTGGCCCAGCCACCCGGGCATCAGCCCACCGATGCGCTGGACCGCCACATCGCCATGCTGAGCCTGGCCGCGCTGGAGCTGCGGCATCTCGCTCCTGCGCCGCAGCCGGCCAAGGCGGCACCGCGCTGGTCGGCCGACGAACTGGCCCGGCTGGAGCAGGCGCGCGAACTGCTGTCCACCCAGATGGACCGCGCGCTGACCCTGGCCTACCTGAGCGCCGCCGTGGGCCTGGGCGAGCACCGGCTCAAGCAGGGCTTTCGCGCGGTCTTCGGCACCACGCCCCAGGCCCTGCTGCTGGAGCTGCGCATGCGCCGCGCCTGGGCGCTGCTGGAGACCGGCTGCCAGGTCGCCCAGGCCGGCTGGCAGGTGGGCTATGCCCATCCGTCGAACTTCAGTGCCGCGTTCACGCGGTTCTATGGGCGCAGCCCGAAATCGGTCTTCGGCCGCCGTTCCTGATCTGCGTCAAGCCTTTTTGTCCCCGATAGTTCTTTGGAACTAGGCCCGCCTGCGCGCTCCTAGTTCTTCCGCCTTGTCCGAGCGTACGGCTGGCGGATGTGCGGCGCGGCCCTCGCGCGGGACCATGGATGCCATAGCCCCCACGAGGAAAACAAAATGGCAAACACAGCGCCCACCGCACAGGGCGACCCCCGCAAGAGCACCAGCACAGGCACACGCCACGACCGCCAGGCCTGGTCGGTCCTGGCCGTCAGCACCCTGGCCTTCACGGTCTGCTTCATGGTCTGGATGATGTTCGGCATCATCGGCATCCCCATCAAGAAGATGCTGGACCTCAACGCCACGCAGTTCGGCCTGCTCACGGCCATGCCCGTGCTCACGGGCTCGCTGGTGCGCGTGCCGCTGGGCATCTGGACCGACCGCTTCGGCGGGCGCATCGTGATGGCGGTGCTGATGGCCGTCACCGTGCCCGCGATCTGGGTGATGGGCTATGCCACCGAGTACTGGCACTTCCTGACCATCGGCCTGTTCGTGGGCCTGGCAGGCGGCTCGTTCTCGGTGGGCACGCCCTATGTGGCGCGCTGGTTTCCCAAGGAGCGTCAGGGCATGGCCATGGGCATCTATGGCGCGGGCAACTCGGGCGCGGCGGTCAACAAGTTCGTGGCGCCGGTGATCCTGGTGGCCTTCGGCTGGGCCGCCGTGCCGCATGCCTATGCGGCCATCATGCTGGGCGCGCTGGTGCTGTTCTGGCTGTTCAGCCACAGCGACCCGGCCCACCTGGTGCCCAGCAACGTGCGCTTCAGCGACCAGTTGAAGGCGCTCAAGGACCCGCGCGTGCTCAAGTACTGCCAGTACTACAGCATCGTCTTCGGCGGCTATGTGGCGCTGAGCCTGTGGATGGTGCAGTACTACGTGGGCGAGTACGGCCTGGACATCCGCGTGGCGGCCCTGCTGGCGGCCTGCTTTTCGCTGCCGGGCGGCGTGCTGCGCGCCATCGGCGGCTGGCTGTCGGACAAGTACGGCGCACACAGCGTGACCTGGTGGGTGATGTGGGTGTGCTGGGTCTGCCTGTTCCTGCTGTCCTATCCGCAGACCGATTTCACGGTGCTCACCACCGAGGGCAGCACCCGCTTTCACCTGGGCCTGAACGTCTATGCCTTCACCGCGCTGATGTTCGTGCTGGGCATTGCCATGGCCTTCGGCAAGGCCAGCGTCTTCAAGTACATCAGCGACGACTACCCCGGAAACATCGGCGCCATCAGCGGCATCGTGGGCCTGGCCGGCGGCATGGGCGGCTTCATCCTGCCCATCCTGTTCGGCGTGCTGCTGGACTGGACGGGCATCCGCTCCAGCGCCTTCATGCTGCTGTACGGCGTGGTCTGGGTGTCGCTGATCTGGATGTATTTCACCGAGGTGCGCCGCACCGACGTGCTCAACAGCCACGGCGGCCACAGCGATGTGCAGCCGGCCGCGCGCTGAACCGCAGGAGTTGCACATGCATGCGAACACCAAGACCGCCGCAAAGGCATCCGCGCGCAGCCGCCCCGGCAGCGTGCTGACCCTCTGGCGCCCCGAGGACAAACAGTTCTGGGAGCGCGAGGGCGAGGCCATCGCCAGGATCAATCTCTGGATCTCGGTGCCCGCCCTGTTCCTGGCCTTTGCCATCTGGCAGGTCTGGAGCGTGGTGGCCGTGAACCTGCCCGCGCTGGGCTTCACCTACTCCACCAACCAGCTGTTCTGGCTGGCGGCGGCGCCCGCGCTGTCGGGCGCCACGCTGCGCATCTTCTATTCCTTCATGGTGCCGCTGATGGGCGGGCGCCGCTGGACGGCGCTGTCCACGGCTTCGCTGCTGATCCCGGCCATCGGCATCGGCTACGCGGTGCAGGACGCCAGCACCGGCTATCCGACCATGCTGATCCTGGCCCTGCTGTGCGGCCTGGGCGGGGGCAACTTCAGCTCCAGCATGGCCAACATCAGCTTCTTCTTTCCCAAGGAGCGCAAGGGCTCGGCCCTGGGCGTGAACGCGGGCCTGGGCAACCTGGGCGTGTCGGTGGTGCAGTTCCTGAGCCCGCTGGTGATCACGGCCGGCATCTTCGGCGTCTTCGGCGGCGATGCGCAGACCATCACCAAGGCCGGCGAGACCACCCGGGTCTGGGCGCAGAACGCGGCCTTCATCTGGGTGCCGTGGATCGCCATCGCCTCGCTGGCCGCCTGGTTCGGCATGAACGACATCGCCGACGCCAAGGCCAGCTTCGCGGCCCAGGCCGCCATCTTCCGGCGCAAGCACAACTGGGTGATGTGCCTGCTGTACCTGGGCACCTTCGGCTCGTTCATCGGCTTTGCCGCCGGCTTTCCGCTGCTGATCAAGAGCCAGTTCCCGGCGGTCAATCCGCTGGCCTATGCCTGGCTGGGCCCGCTGCTGGGCGCGCTGTCGCGGCCCTTTGGCGGCTGGCTGGCCGACAAGGCGGGCGGCGCGCGCGTGACGTTCTGGAACTTCCTCGTCATGGCCGTGGCCGTGGTGGGCGTGCTGTATTTCCTGCCCAAGGGCAGTGGCGGCTACGCGCTGGGCTTCGGCCCCGCCGAGGGCAGCTTCATGGGCTTCTTCCTGATGTTCCTGGTGCTGTTCTTGACCACGGGCATCGGCAACGGATCGACCTTCAGCATGATCCCGGCGATTTTCCTGGCCCTCAAGCAGCGCGAACTGGGCGCCCATCCCAGCGAGCAAGCGCAGGCCCATGCCCTCAAGGAGGGCAATACCGAAGGCGCGGCCGCCCTGGGCTTTGCGGGCGCGCTGGGAGCCTACGGCGGCTTCTTCATCCCCAAGAGCTACGGCAGCTCCATCGCCGCCACGGGCGGGCCCGAGCTGGCGCTGTGGGTGTTTGCCGCCTTCTATGTGCTGTGCGTGGGCGTGACCTGGTGGTACTACGCGCGCAGGAACGCCGAGATGCCCTGCTGAGCCCCGGGCCGCAGACCGCACCGCAACGAACAACAAGGAGTCCCGCGATGAGCCATTTTCTGGACAAGCTTTCCTACTTCTCCCTGCCCCGGCAGGAATTCTCCAACGGCCATGGCCAGGTGACGGGCGAGGACCGCACCTGGGAAGACGCCTACCGCGACCGCTGGGCGCATGACAAGGTGGTGCGCTCCACGCACGGCGTGAACTGCACGGGCTCGTGCTCGTGGAAGATCTACGTCAAGGGCGGCATCGTGACCTGGGAGACCCAGCAGACAGACTACCCGCGCACGCGCGCCGACCTGCCCAACCACGAGCCGCGCGGCTGCGCGCGCGGCGCCAGCTACAGCTGGTACCTGTACAGCGCCAACCGCGTCAAATACCCCATGGTGCGCGGCCGGCTGCTCAAGCACTGGCGTGCCGCCCTGGCCGTGGCCAGGAGCCCGGTCGATGCCTGGGCCGCCATCGTCGAGAACGCGGATGCGCGCAGCGAGTGGCAAAAGCAGCGCGGCCTGGGCGGCTTCGTGCGCAGCAGCTGGGACGAGGTCAACCGCATGATCGCGGCGGCCAACGTCTACACCATCAAGAAGCACGGGCCGGACCGCATCATCGGCTTCTCGCCGATTCCGGCCATGTCCATGATCTCGTATGCCGCAGGCAGCCGCTACCTGAGCCTGATCGGCGGCGTGTGCATGAGCTTCTACGACTGGTACTGCGACCTGCCGCCGGCCAGCCCCCAGACCTGGGGCGAGCAGACCGACGTGCCAGAGAGCGCCGACTGGTACAACTCCAACTTCATCATCGCCTGGGGCTCCAACGTGCCCCAGACGCGCACCCCCGACGCCCACTTCTTCACCGAGGTCCGCTACAAGGGCGCCAAGGTCGTGGCCGTCACGCCCGACTACTCCGAGGTCGCCAAGCTGGCCGACCTGTGGATGCACCCCAAGCAGGGTACGGACGCGGCTGTGGCCATGGCCATGGGCCACGTCATCCTCAAGGAGTTCTACTTCGGCGAGCGCGGCCGCCCAGCCTATTTCGAGGACTATGCGCGCCGCTACACCGACCTGCCGCTGCTGATCCGCCTCAAGCGCCAGCAACTGCCCGATGGCCGCACGGCCCTGGTGCCCGAGCGCTATGTGCGCGCCAGCGACTTCGACGGCCACCTGGGCCAGGACAGCAATCCCGAGTGGAAGACCGTGGCCTACGGCGAGGACGGCGGCGTGGCCCTGCCCAACGGCTCCATCGGCTTTCGCTGGGGCGAGGCCGGCCGCGCCGACGAGGGCCTGTGGAACCTCGAATCCAAGGAGGCGCGCACGGGCAATGACGTGCAGCTTAAGCTCTCGGTGCTGGACGGCCAGGGCGTGGACAGTGAAGTGGCCGACGTGGCCTTCCCCTACTTCGGCGGCCTGCAGTCGCCGGGCTTCGACGCCAACGAGCAGGGCACGGACGTGCTGCTGCGCCGCGTGCCCGTCTCGCGCATGGTGCTGGACGGCGAGGAGGCCGTCGTGGCCACCGTGTTCGACCTGCTGGCGGGCAACTACGGCATCCACCGCGGTCTGGAAGGCGAGGGCGCTGATGGTGGCTATGACGCCGATGCGCCCTACACCCCGGCCTGGCAGGAAAAGATCACCGGCGTGCCGCGTGACCAGGTGATCGCCATTGCGCGCCAGTTCGCCGACAACGCCGAGAAGACGCGCGGCAAGTCCATGGTCATCATCGGCGCGGCCATGAACCACTGGTACCACTGCGACATGAACTACCGCGGCATCATCAACATGCTGATGCTGTGCGGCTGCATAGGCCAGAGCGGCGGCGGCTGGGCGCACTACGTGGGCCAGGAAAAGCTGCGCCCGCAGACCGGCTGGACCGCGCTGGCCTTTGCGCTGGACTGGCTGCGCCCGCCGCGCCAGATGAACTCCACCAGCTTCTTCTACGCCCACACCGACCAGTGGCGCTACGAGAAGCTGGGTGTGGAAGAGGTGCTGTCCCCGCTGGCCGACCGCAGCCAGTACGGCGGCGCCATGATCGACTACAACGTGCGCGCCGAGCGCATGGGCTGGCTGCCCAGCGCACCGCAGCTGCAGGCCAACCCGCTGCAGCTGGTGCGCGACGCCCAGGCCCAGGGCCTGGACGTGAAGGACCACGTGGTGCAGTCCCTGCAGGACGGCTCGCTGTCCATGAGCTGCGAGGACCCCGACCACCCGGCCAACTGGCCGCGCAACATGTTCGTGTGGCGCTCCAACATCCTGGGCAGCTCGGGCAAGGGCCATGAGTACTTCCTCAAGCACCTGCTGGGCACCACGCACGGCGTGCAAGGAAAAGACCTGGGCCACGATGAAGCCAAGCCGCAGGAAGTGCGCTGGCACGACAAGGCGCCCGAAGGCAAGCTGGACCTGCTGGTCACGCTGGACTTCCGCATGAGCACCACCTGCCTGTACTCGGACATCGTCCTGCCCACGGCCACCTGGTATGAGAAGAACGACCTCAACACCAGCGACATGCACCCCTTCATCCATCCGCTGTCGGCGGCCGTGGACCCGGCCTGGCAGGCCAGGAGCGACTGGGAGATCTACAAGGGCTTCGCCAAGTCCTTCAGCGAGGTCTGCGTGGGCCACCTGGGCGTGGAAAAGGACGTGGTGCTGACGCCGCTGATGCACGACACCCCCGCCGAGCTGGCCCAGCCCGATGGCGTGCGCGACTGGAAGAAGGGCGAGTGCGCCCTGATCCCCGGCAAGACCGCGCCGCAGATTGCGGTGGTCGAGCGCGACTATCCCAACCTCTACAAGCGCTTCACGGCCCTGGGCCCGCTGATGGACAGGCTGGGCAACGGCGGCAAGGGCATCGGCTGGAACACCGAGACCGAGGTGGAGCAACTGGGCGAGCTCAACGGCCTGGTGCGCGAGGAAGGCGTGAGCCAGGGCCGCCCGCGCATCGTCACCGACATCGACGCCACCGAGGTGGTGATGATGCTGGCGCCCGAGACCAACGGCCACGTGGCCGTCAAGGCCTGGGAGGCGCTGTCGAAGCAGACGGGGCGCGAGCACGCCCACCTGGCCCTGCACCGCGAGGACGAGAAGATCCGCTTTCGCGACATCCAGGCCCAGCCGCGCAAGATCATCAGCTCGCCCACCTGGTCGGGCCTGGAAAGCGAGAAGGTCAGCTACAACGCCTGCTACACCAACGTGCATGAGCTGATCCCATGGCGCACCCTCACCGGCCGCCAGCAGTTCTACCAGGACCACCCGTGGATGCGCGACTTCGGCGAAGGCTTCGTCAGCTACCGCCCGCCCGTGCACATGAAGGCGCTGCAGGAAGTGCAGGGCCAAAAGCCCAACGGCCACCCCGAGATCGCGCTGAACTTCATCACGCCGCACCAGAAGTGGGGCATCCACTCCACCTATGGCGACAACCTGATGATGCTCACGCTGGCGCGTGGCGGCCCCATCGTCTGGCTCAGCGAGGACGACGCCAAGAGCGCCGGCATCGCCGACAACGACTGGGTGGAGCTGTACAACGCCAACGGCGCCATCGCGGCGCGGGCCGTGGTCAGCCAGCGCGTCAAGCCGGGCATGGTGATGATGTACCACGCGCAGGAGAAGACCATCAACACGCCGGGCTCGGAGATCACCGGCACGCGCGGCGGTATCCACAACTCGGTCACGCGCATCGTGCTCAAGCCCACCCACATGATCGGCGGCTACGCGCAGTACAGCTACGGCTTCAACTACTACGGAACCATCGGCACCAACCGCGACGAGTTCGTCCTGGTGCGCAAGATGCGCCGCATCGACTGGCTGGATGACGAAGCTCCGGCCGGCGCAGCCGCCCATGCCTGAACAACAAGGAGAAACACGATGAAAATCCGCGCACAGATCGGCATGGTGCTGAACCTGGACAAGTGCATCGGCTGCCACACCTGCTCCGTCACCTGCAAGAACGTCTGGACCAGCCGCCCCGGCGTCGAATACGCCTGGTTCAACAACGTCGAGACCAAGCCCGGCATCGGCTACCCGCGCGAGTGGGAAAACCAGGCCAAGTGGAACGGCGGCTGGATGCGCCGCACGGACGGCTCCATCGCGCCCCGCCAGGGCGGCAAGTGGAGCCTGTTGATGCGCATCTTCGCCAACCCCAACCTGCCCCAGATCGACGACTACTACGAACCCTTCACCTACGACTACGAGCACCTGCAGTCGGCCAGGGAAAGCAAGGCCGCGCCCACGGCGCGCGCGCGCAGCCTGATCTCGGGCCAGCGCATGGAGAAGATCGAATGGGGTCCGAACTGGGAGGAAATCCTGGGCGGCGAATTCAGCAAGCGCAGCCATGACGTGAACTTCGAGCAGATCCAGAAGGACATCTACGGCCAGTTCGAGAACACCTTCATGATGTACCTGCCGCGCCTGTGCGAGCACTGCCTGAACCCGGCCTGCGTGGCGTCCTGCCCCTCGGGCTCGATCTACAAGCGCGAGGAGGACGGCATCGTCCTCATCGACCAGGACAAGTGCCGCGGCTGGCGCATGTGCGTCTCCGGCTGCCCCTACAAGAAGATCTACTACAACTGGCAAAGCGGCAAGGCCGAAAAATGCATCTTCTGCTACCCGCGCATCGAGGCCGGCCAGCCCACCGTCTGCTCCGAAACCTGCGTGGGCCGCATCCGCTACCTGGGCGTGCTGCTGTACGACGCCGACCGCATCGAGGAAGCGGCCAGCGTGGAGCGCGACCGCGACCTCTACCAGGCGCAGCTGGACATCTTCCTGGACCCCAATGACCCCGAGGTCATCCGCCAGGCCCGCATCGACGGCATCCCCGACGCCTGGATCGAGGCCGCCCAGTCCAGCCCCGTCTACAAGATGGCCGTGGACTGGAAGGTGGCCCTGCCGCTGCACCCCGAGTACCGCACCCTGCCCATGGTCTGGTATGTGCCGCCGCTGTCGCCCATCACCTCGGCGGCGAACGCCGGGCATCTCGACAGTGTCGGCCGCAGCCCCATCAATGGCGACCTGCCCGATGTCTCGCAGCTGCGCATCCCCGTGCAGTACCTGGCCAACCTGCTCACCGCCGGCGACACCACGCCCGTGGTGCGCGCGCTGGAGCGCATGCTGGCCATGCGCGCGTACCAGCGCAGCAAGCACGTGGACCAGGAACAGAACCTGGCCGTGCTCCAGTACGCGGGACTGACGGTGGACGAGGTCGAGGACATGTACCAGACCATGGCGATCGCCAACTACGAGGACCGCTTCGTCATCCCCTCGGCCCACCGCGAATACGCCGAAAGCGCGTTCGATTTGCGCGGCGGCTGCGGCTTCTCGTTCGGCAACGGCTGCTCCGACGGCAGCACCGACGCCAGCCTGTTCGGCGGCAAGAAGCCGCGCACCATCCCCATCCACGCGCAAATGTGAGGACTGCCGCCATGTTCAATCACAACACCTCCTCCCCCGTGCGCCTGACGCTGCGCGCGCTGGCCTGCCTCATCGGCTACCCCGGCGCCGAGCTGCGCGCCCTGCTGCCGGGCCTGATCGACGCCCTGCGCCTGGAGCAATCCGTGGCGCCCGCGCGGCTGCGCGAGTTGCAGCAGCTGGCCGAGCAGCTGCAGGCCATGGACCCCTTCGAGGCCGAGGCCCGCTACGTGGACACCTTCGACCGGGGCCACCAGACCTCGCTGCACCTGTTCGAGCATGTGCACGGCGACTCGGCCGACCGGGGCCCGGCGCTGATCGACCTGCAGCAGACCTACGAGCGCGCGGGCCTGGCCTTCGAGGCCGACGAACTGCCCGACCACCTGGCCGTGGTGCTGGAGTTCGCCTCCACCCAGCCGCCGACCATCGCCCGTGAATTCCTGGGCGAGATGGCCCACATCCTCAACGCCCTGTTCACGGCGCTGGTGCGGCGCGACAGCCCCTACGCCAGCGTGATCGCGGCCGTGCTGGAGATCACCGGCCACAGGGCCGAGCGCGTGGAAATCCGCCCCGAGCCCGCCATGGACGAGGCCTGGGCCGAACCCGCCGCCTTCGACGGCTGCAGCAGCCAGGGCCAATCCCGCCCCGGCGCCGAGCAGCCCGTGTATTTCGTGCGCCGCACGGCGGCGCCCCAAGCCCAAGGACCCCGCCAAAGGAGCCTGACATGACCCCCTCCTGGATAGACCACCTGCTCTTCGGCCTCTACCCCTACATCTGCCTGGCCGTGTTCTTCATCGGCAGCTGGCTGCGCTTCGACCGCGACCAGTACACCTGGAAGAGCGACTCATCGCAGCTGCTGCGCAGCGGCAGCCTGCGCTGGGGCAGCAACCTGTTCCACATCGGTGTGCTGTTTCTGTTCTTCGGCCACACCGTGGGCATGCTCACGCCGCACTTCGTCTACGAGCCCTTCATGGCCGCAGGCGCCAAGCAGCTGCTGGCCATGGTCAGCGGCGGCATCGCGGGCACGCTGGGCTTCATCGGCCTCACCATCTTGCTGCACCGCCGGCTGTCGGACGTGCGCATCCGCGCCAACTCCAGGTTCAGCGACATCGCCATCCTCTGGCTGCTGTGGCTGCAGCTGCTGCTGGGCCTGGCCACCATTCCGCTGTCGGCAAAGCACATGGACGGCTCCATGATGATGGCCCTGGCCGAATGGGCGCAGCGCATCGTCACCTTCCGTGGCGGCGCGGCCGAACTGCTGGCCGAGGCCGGCTGGGTGTTCAAGGCCCACATGTTCCTGGGCATGAGCATCTTCCTGGTCTTCCCCTTCACGCGCCTGGTCCACGTCTGGAGCGGCTTCGGCACCCTGGTCTACCTGCTGCGTCCCTACCAGCTGGTGCGCTCGCGCCGCCTGGGCCTGCCCGCATCGTCGGCACGCCGTGATGCCAAGCCCGGCCATTGAGGAGATCGACATGGAACATGGATGCAACGGATCGGGCGGCGGCCACTGCGGCTGCGCGTCTTCAACCCCTTCTTCTACTTCTTCTGCACCGATGGGGGATCTCCCGGCGATTCCCGAAGTGCCCGCCTTCCAGCCCGTGGGCGCGGCCGGGGCCGAGGTGGCCCGCATCAACAACACGCCGCTGCACGCACCCGGACAGCGCCCGCCCGAGCGCGAACTGCGCCAGCGCGCCTGCACCGAGCTGCTGCGCCAGGCGGCCCAGCGCGAAGGCCTGCTGGGCGCCGATGATGCGGCCGGCGACGACGGCGTCATCAGCGAGCGCGCCTCCCAGGCCATAGAGCAGCTGCTGGAGCAATCGCTGCACCTGCCCGAGCCCGGCGAGGACGCCTGCCGCCGCCACTTCGATGCCAACCCCGCGCGCTTCGCCCAGGGCGAGCGCGTGCGCCTGCGCCACGTGCTGTTTGCCGTCACGCCCGGCGTGGACGTGCGCGCCCTCACCCAGCGGGCCGAGGCCCTGCTGATCGAGCTGCGCTGCGCCGACGACGCCGGCCTGCGCTTTGCCGAGGCCGCGCGCCAATGGTCCAACTGCCCCAGCGGCCAGCACGGCGGCGAACTGGGCTGGCTGGGCCGCAGCGACTGCGCGCCCGAATTCGCGCGCGATGTCTTTGCCTCCCAGGAAATCGGCGTGCTGCCGCGCCTGGTGCACAGCCGCTTCGGCCTGCACGTGGTCGAGGTCTGCGCGCGCGAGGCGGGCGTTCTGCCCGACTGGCAGCAGGCGCGCCCGGCCGTCGCCCAGGCCCTGCACCAGCAGACCTGGGTGAGCGCGCTCCACCAGTACCTGCAACTGTTGGCCGGCCAGTCCGAAGTGGTGGGCGTGCGCATCGCTGCGGCCGACTCGCCGCTGGTGCAATAGCCGGGGAAGTGCCCATGCCCGACGACGAGCTGCTGCTGCGCCTGCGGCGCTTCCACGAGCACGCCTTCCCGCAGTACCGCGCGCAGTTCCGCACCCTGGTCGACGAGGGCCAGCACCCGACCACGCTGTTCATCGGCTGCTCGGACTCGCGCCTCGTGCCCTACCTGCTCACGGGGGCCCCGCCGGGCGAGCTGTTCCTGGTGCGCAACGTGGGCGCCTTCGTGCCGCCGTACGACGGATCGCACGGCCACCACGGCACGGCGGCGGCCATCGAATTCGCCGTGCTCAACCTGCAGGTCAGCCGCATCGTGGTCTGCGGCCACAGCCACTGCGGAGCCATCAAGGCCCTGTATGGAGAAGTCTCGCCCGAGGCACGCAACCTGCAGCGCTGGCTGGACCTGGGCCGCGAGGCCGTGCTGCCCGTGCAGGCCGGCCCCGAGGCGCTGCGCCGCACCGAGCAGCGCGCCGTCGTGCTGCAGCTCGAACGGTTGATGGACTATCCCATGGTGCGATCGCGGGTAGAGGCCGGGCAGCTCAGCCTGCACGGATGGCACTATGTCATCGAAGACGGCGAAGTCCATGTCTTCGATGTCCAGACCGGCCGCTTTGTTGCGGCATCTCAAGCTCCGCACAGCGGCACCGGGCCGTACCCGCCCTACGTGGAGCATGATGGACAAGTGCTTGTCGACTGAGGCCCGAGCAAGTGCCAGGGACGGCGGCAGGCAAGTCAACACGGGAGCCATGCCAATGCATCGCGAAAACCTGGGCCGCGCGCAGGACGCGGCGGATCTGCAGCCCATCAGCCTCGATGTGCTGCGCGAAAAATACCTCAAGAACGGCGAGACCGGCGTGGGCGAGCTCTACGCCCGCGTGGCCCGCGCCCTGGCCTCGGTCGAGCCCGAGGCGCGCCGCGCCGAATGCGAGGCCCTGTTCCTGGCCAACCTGCAGGCCGGCGCCATAGGCGCGGGGCGCATCATGAGCGCGGCCGGCACCGACCTGCAGGCCACGCTGATCAACTGCTTCGTGCAGCCCGTGGGCGACTGCATCCAGGGCGTGGACGACGGTGGCTACCCCGGCATCTACGAAGCCCTGCGCGAAGCCGCCGAAACCATGCGCCGCGGCGGCGGCGTGGGCTACGACTTCTCGCGCATCCGCCCCCGTGGCGCCGAGGTGCGCGCCACCGCCTCGCTGGCCTCGGGCCCGTGCAGCTACATCAACGTCTTCGACCAGTCCTGCGCCACCGTGGAAAGCGCGGGCGCGCGGCGCGGCGCCCAGATGGGCGTGCTGCGCATCGACCACCCCGACGTGCTCGAATTCATCACCGCCAAGCGCACGCCGGGCCGCTGGAACAACTTCAACGTCTCGGTCGGCGTCAGCGACGCGTTCATGCAGGCCGTGGCCGAAGACCAGCCCTGGCACCTGGTGCATCGCGCCCGCCCCGGCACCGCCCTGCTGGAGCAGGGTGCCCACCAGCGCGCCGACGGCCAGTGGGTCTACCAGACCCTGCCCGCCCGCACGCTGTGGGACACCATCATGCGCTCGGCCTACGACTTCGCCGAGCCCGGTATCCTCTTCCTGGACCACATCAACGACGACAACAACCTGCGCTACTGCGAGGAGATCGCGGCGACGAATCCTTGCGTCACGGCAGATACCTGGGTACTCACCGAGTCGGGACCAGCCCAGGTTGCAGACCTCGTCGGAAAGACATTTGGCGCCGTGGTCGACGGCCAGGTTTACGCCACCGAAAGCGCGGGCTTCTTTGCCACCGGCCGCAAGCCGGTGCTGCGGCTGACCACACGCGAGGGCCAGGTGCTGCGCCTGACCGCAGACCATCTGGTGCGGCGTGTCGCTCGCCGCACGCGCTATGCGTTGCAGGCTGAATGGACTCCGGCCGCCCAACTGCAGGCAGGCGATGAGGTACTGCTGCACAACCACCGTGCGCTTCAAGGCTGGGATGGGCGGGGCACCGAGGCCGAAGGCTACCTGTTGGGCCTGCTGATAGGCGATGGAACCCTCAAGGCCGACAAGGCGGTGATCAGCGTATGGGCGCCCGAGCTGCGCCAGGTCGCAGGCAACGCCAGCAGTGCTTTGGCCTATGCCGCGACGGGCGCGGCAGGCATCATGCAGGCCGCCGAGGCTGCAGCCGCCAGCTTGCGCCACCGCGCGGATTTCCGTGGATTCCAGCGGCCAGTGGCGGGACGTGGCGAGGCGCGCATGGCCAGTGCCGCATTGCGCGATCTGGCGCTTGGCATGGGGATGGAGCCAGGGCGCAAGTGCATCACCAAGTCCATGGAAGCGGCCTCTTCTGCATTTTCCGCAGGGCTGCTGCGCGGCCTGTTTGATGCCGATGGATCGGTCCAGGGCACACAGGACAAGGGCGTGAGCCTGCGCCTGTCACAGAGCGATTCTGAGTTGCTGCGTACCGTGCAGCGCATGCTGCTGCGCCAGGGCATGGCGTCGACGATTTATGAGAACCGTCGGCCAGCCCAACTGCGCGCCATGCCCGACGGCAAAGGCGGCCAGCGCGACTATGCAACCCAGCCACAGCATGAACTGGTCATCAGCGGCGACAACCTTGGCATCTTTGCCGACCGCATAGGCCTTGCGGACACCGACAAGGCCGAACGGCTGGAGCAGGCCCTGGCCCAGTACCGGCGTACCCCGAACCGTGAGCGCTTCACTGCCACCGTCCAGGTGTTGGAGAGCGACGGTGAGGAAATGGTCTATGACGTCACGGTGGCAGACTGCCACGCCTTCGACGCCAATGGCCTGTATGTGCACAACTGCGGCGAACAGCCGCTTCCCTCCTACGGCTGCTGCGACCTCGGCCCCGTCATCCTCACGCGCTTCGTGCGCCATCCGTTCGGCTTTGCGGGCGAGCCTGTGTTCGACTTCGAGGCCTTCGAGCGTGCCGTGGCCGTGCAGGTGCGTGCGCTGGACAACGTGCTGGAGCTGACCTGGTGGCCGCTGCCGCAGCAGCGCGAGGAAAGCGAGGCCAAGCGGCGCATCGGCGTGGGCTTCACGGGCATGGGCAATGCGCTGGCCATGCTGCGCCTGCGCTACGACGCGCCCGAGGGCCGGGCCATGGCCGCGCGCATTGCCGAGCGCATGCGCGATGCGGCCTATGGCGCCTCGGTGGAGCTGGCGCGCGAGAAGGGGGCCTTCCCCAAGTTCGACGCCGATGGCTATCTGGCCGAAGGCACCTTCGCCAGCCGCCTGCCCGATGCGCTGCGCCAGCGCATACGCACGCACGGCATACGCAACAGCCACCTGCTGTCCATCGCGCCCACGGGCACGGTCAGCCTGGCCTTTGCCGACAACGCCTCCAACGGCATAGAGCCGCCGTTCTCCTGGACCTACAAGCGAAAGAAGCGCACGGCCGATGGCGGCAGCGCCGAGTACGCGGTCGAAGACCATGCCTGGCGCCTGTACCGCTCGCTGGGCGGCGACGTGCAGCAGCTGCCCGACTACTTCGTCAGCGCGCTGCAGATGCCTGCGGCCGGCCACATCGCCATGATGCAGGCCGTGCAGCCCTTCGTGGACACGGCGATCTCCAAGACCGTCAACGTGGCGGCCGACTATCCCTACGAGGACTTCAAGGACCTGTACCGCCAGGCCTGGAAGGCCGGCCTCAAGGGCCTGGCCACCTACCGGCCCAACACCATTCTGGGCGCCGTGCTCGAAACCCATGCGCCTGAATCTGCTGAAAAGCCGGCCTCCCCCGCGCCGGCAGGGTTAGCGGCTTCCGCACCCGACCCGCTGCGCACCGTGATAGAAAGCCGCCCCCAGGGCGCGCTGGACGCCGTGGCCGAGAAGATCGAGTACTGGACCCAGCAAGGTCCCAAGCGCCTGTACCTGGTCGTCTCCTTCCTGCCCGTGGTGCTGCCCGATGGCCGCACGGTGGACCGCGCCATCGAATTCTTCATGCCCGTGGGCCAGAGCGGCGAGTCCCAGCAATGGGTGACCTCCAGCATGCGCCTGCTGTCACTGGCCGCGCGCGGCGGCTTCCTGGAGCGCGCCCTCAGCGACATGCGCAAGGTGGCCTGGGACCGGGGCCCCGTGCGCCTGGGCACCCACCAGCGCGACGACGGCACGCGCGTGCCCATGTGGCACGACTCCGAGGTGGCCGCCATCGCCTATGCGGTGCAGAACATCCTGGCCCGGCGCGGCAGCGGCGTACCGCCCGCCCCATCGCCGCTGCCCGAGCCCGAAGCTCTGGCCACCGACCCCATGGTCATGGCCGGCCGCAAATGCGAGGAATGCGGCGCCCATGCCGTGATCCGCAAGGACGGCTGCGAGTACTGCACGGCCTGCGGCCATCTGGGGAGCTGTGGATGAAAGTGTTCGTGGCCCCGCGCCCGCAGGGCGATGCCGTGCCCGGCTGGCGCGCGCCCGGCACGGGCTTCGACCAGCCCTTCGAAATGCTCGAAGCCTGCCACGAGCGCGTGCTGCGCATGCTGGCGCTGCTGGACCGGCTGCGCGTGCATCTCCAGACCAAAGGTTGCGACGACAGCGCACGCCAGGCGGCGCGCGACATCCTGCGCTACTTCGACCAGGCGGCGCCGCTGCACCATGAGGACGAAGAGTTGCATGTCTTCCCGCCGCTGCTGGAGCAGGGCGATGCGCAGACTGTGGCCCTGGTGCAGCGCCTGCAGCGCGAGCACGGCCTGATGAGCGCCGACTGGGCGCTGGCGCGCCAGCCGCTGCTGGACATGGCCGAGGGGCGTTGCCAGGGCTTTGGCGCGGCTGACGAGGCGGTGTTCGAACGCTTCGCGGCCTGCTATGCCAGCCATGTCGAGAATGAAGAGCGGCTGGCCTACCCCCAGGCGCGCGGCCTGCTGCCAGAGGCAACGCAGGCGGCCATGGGCCGTGAGATGGCCGTGCGGCGCGGCGCGGACCTGTCACGGAGATAGCGCCGCCGGCAGCGCGCGGGAGCCGGCGCGGCGATACTCGCAGGCTTTGGACCTGCCCCGCCTCGCCTGCCATGCCCGAGCGCCGCCACATTTTCCTGCTTCGCATCGCACTGACCCTGCTGGGCGCCTTTGCCGCCGCCCAGCTGTGCCTGTGGCTGCGCACGCCGCTGCCCTGGATGCTGGGGCCGCTGATCGCTACCTCGCTGGCCTCCATCCTGGGCGCGCCCACGGCCAGCGCGGGCCGGCTGCGCAACGGCGGGCAGTGGATCATCGGCGCCTCGCTGGGCCTGTATTTCACGCCGGCCGTGGTGCAGTTGATCGCGGGGCTGTGGTGGGCGATCGCCGTGGCCATCGTCTGGGCGCTGCTGCTGGGCTGGGGCTTCGGCGCCTGGCTGTACCGCGTGCATGCGCCGCGCATGCCGCAGATACCGGCTGGCGAGATGCGCGCCACCACCTACTTCGCGGGCGCCATTGGCGCGGCGTCGGAGATGACGCTGCTGGCCGAGCGCGAGAACGCGCGCACCGACCTGGTGGCGGCCAGCCACAGCCTGCGCCTGGTCATCGTCACCGTGAGCATTCCGTTTGCGCTGCAGTGGAGCGGCCTGCACGGCCTGGAGGGGCTGACGCCGCCCAGCATCCGCATCGTCGAATGGCCGGGGCTGGCGCTGCTGGCCGTGCTCACGGGCCTGGGCGCCTGGGCCATGGACCGGCTCAAGCGTGCCAATCCCTGGTTCCTGGGCGCGCTGCTGGTGTCCATGCTGCTGACCATGTGCGGCCAGGAACTGTCGGCCGTGCCCCAGGCCCTGGTCAATGCGGCGCAACTGGTGATCGGCATCAGCCTGGGCGTGCGCTTCAAGCGCGAATTCCTGCACACCGCGCCGCGCTGGCTGGGCTCCGTGGCCGTGGGCACCGTGGGGCTCATGGCGATCTGCGCGGCCTTTGCCTGGCTGCTGCACCTGGCCGTGGACCTGCCCTGGGTCACGCTGCTGCTGGGTACCTCGCCGGGCGGCATCACCGAGATGGCCATCACCGCCAAGGTGCTGCAGCTGGGCGTGCCCGTGGTCACGGCCTTCCAGGTCTGCCGGCTGATCGCCGTGCTGCTGCTGGTGGCGCCGCTGTTCCGCTGGGTGGAGGCGCGCGGGCGCATGGCGGGTCGGACGGTGCAATAAGGCCATCCTGACCCTGCGCCGTGCCGCTACACTGGCGGCAAGCCGAAAGGCCCGGTGCGTAGAAACACCTTTGAACCAGCGTGCAGCCCCCACCGTAAAGCGGGGCTTTGTCCATACCCGATTTCAGGATGTGCGCTTGCGCTCGTCCGCAAGTTATGGGGTGTGGTGGGGGCTACCCGTAAGGATGTCCGCATGGCTGGTTCCATGTTTCTAACCGCCACACTCCACCCGTTGCGCGTAGAAACGCAGCGCGTGGTTTTTCAGTCTCAACCAGGAGCTGCAACCATGAGCGCATTCATCTTGACCGGCCTCTTCCAACGAGAGGGCTGACCCATGGCATCCCCCAAAAACACTGCCCGCATGGCAGTGCAGGCGCAGCCTCGTCCGGAAACAGAAAAAACCACCCCATCCCCCACCTGGCCCACCTGGCCCACCTGGCAGCAGGCCATGCGTGTCTCGCTGATCATGGCGGAGGGCCAACTGGTGGCGCTGACCCAGGCCTGCCACGGCAGGCGCGGGCGCAATGCGCGCCAGTTCGAGGTGGAATGCGCCGTGGAACTGGCGCTGGCACACATACGGCACATGCAGGACGATCCGCCGCAAAGCCATGAGGTGTTTGAGCAGCAATGGCACTTGGCGGCCAGCGCCATCCACCTGGCCGGCAAGGCCTTCAAGCTGCCCCGCTCACGCTATGGCCGCTCGCTCAAGGGCATGCGCTTGCATTTCGACCTGCTCAAGGACCTGGTGGAGCGCGTGAAGATGCAGAACCGGCGTGCGGCCTGAGGCGCAGGCGACGGGCTGGCGCTGGCAGGCCGTCGGTGGAAAGCCTGTCCGCTGATCTGGCGGCTCGATTCGGGCGAGGGCTCAGTCCGGACAATCTGGAGAACATGCGGCGCTTCGTCCTGGCGTATCCCTGGGCTGCAATTTCCGAGACCGTGTCTCGGAAATCCGATCGCCGCTCCTCACCACAGCCCACTGTCGCTGGTAGATACCGCAATCGCACCACCGGCCAGCGCCTGCTGGACCTGATCCTGGCTGCAGACGAAGCCCGAGGCCACCAGGGGCGGCAGGATGCGGCGCTCGGCCTCGGTGATGTGGGCCAGCATGGGGGCGGGCATGATCTGCACGAGGTTGGGGTCGCTCTGCTCCACGGCCTTGATGCTGCGCGGCCAGGTGGAGCGGTCGGTGACGAAGACCTTTTGCATGGTCAGCAGCCCGGCCTTGTTGGCGCGCTGGATGGTGGCCACGCGCGTGGACAGCAGGCTGCTGGCGCCCAGGTCCACAAGGTAGTCCACGCCGCCCTTGTCGGGCGAGATGCCGTCGCAGCTGTCGATGTTGACGATGGCGATCTTGCCCGCCCCGGTGATGGTGGAGATCACCGAGCGCAGGCGGCGCAGTTCGATGTTGGCGACGATGGCGACTTCGGCCTGGCTGGCCAGCAGCGCGTCCATCTGCTCGGCTCCGTACAGGGTGGCGATGACGGGGCGGCGCGCCAGCCGCGCGCCCAGGGAGTTGTCCGGGCGGCCCATGTCAGAGGTCCAGCCCCAGCTTGCCGGGGTTGAGCAGGTTCTTGGGGTCCAGCATGCGCTTGGTGGCCTCCAGCAGGGCAAAGGCCGGGCCCAGCGATTGCCGCATGTAGGGCGCGCGCAGCAGGCCCACGCCGTGGTGGTGGCTGAGCGTGGCGCCGTGGCGCAGCAGCACGGCGTTGGCTGCGTCCCAGGCCGCGCGGTACCACTGGGCGCGCTGGTCCACGGCCACCTCGCCGCGCAGCGAAAAGTACAGGCAGGCGCCATCCACATAGGCATGCGACTGGTGGGCCGAGCCGGCCAGGGTGCCGGGGATGGCCTGCAGGGCGGCGACCACTTCCTCGTAGATGGCCGGCAGGTCTTTCCAGGGGCCGCACATCTCCAACGTGTCGGCGACGAAGCCCGGGCCTTTCTTGAAGCCCTCGGCGCTCTTGCCGGTCAGGTAGCGCGTGTCCAGCCAGCGCTCCAGGGTGGCGGTGCCGTCCAGCCGTTCACCCAAAGGTGCACACACACGCTCGCAGATGGCCATGACGGCATCGACGATCTCGGGTGCGCCTTCGTCGGCGATCAGCAGCACGTTGAGGTCGCTGCGGCCGAATTGCACGCCGCTTTCCAGCGCGTCATACAGCCGCAGCGCGGCGGGGTTGGCGCCTTGCTGCAGGATCTGGCGGCAGGCCTCCAGGCCCTGGGCAAAGCTGGCGAAGCCATAGGCGATGGCGCGGCCGTGGTCGGGCAGGCGGTGCAGCTTGAAGCGGATGCGCACGATCACGCCCAGCGTGCCTTCCGAGCCGATGAACAGCTGCTGCAGGTCCGGGCCGATGGCCGCGCGCGCGTAGCCGCCCACGGTGACGAGGCGGCCATCGGCCAGCACCACGTCCATGCCGTGGACCATGTCCTCGATCTTTCCGTAGCGCGTGGACAGCTGGCCCGCGCCCCGGCAGGCCACCCAGCCGCCCACGGTGCTGATGCCGAAGGACGAGGGCCAGTGGCCCATGGTCATGCCGTGGCGGCGCTGGATGGTTTCCTCGAACACGTCGCCGAACATGCCGGCCTCGACCTCGACGATCTGGCTTTGCTCGTCCATGGCGATGAAGCGATTGAGTTCGCACAGGTCCAGCACGATGCCGCCGCGCAGGGGCAGGGCCGCGCCCGTGACGTTGCTGCGCCCGGCCGAGACGGTGACGGGAATGGCGTGCGCGTCGGCAATGCGCATCACGGCCTGCACCTGCTCCACGGTGGATGCATGGGCGATGACGGCCTGCGGCGTGGCCGGGTGGCCCGAGGTCTCGGCCACCATGGTGCGCGCCCACCAGTCGCGCGTGCCGGCGACGATGTCGGCGCGCTCGGTCTGCACGCGGTCGCAGGCGGTGCGCAGCGCGGCGAGCACGGCCTCGGGCATGGCCACGGGCTCGTGCTGCAGGCCGCAGGCAGGACCTTCGGAGGCAGGGCGGGCGGCTGCGGGTGCGGCCTGCGCCGCCCAGCCCGGTGTCGTGGGGGCGCCCACCACGTAGTTGCGGCGGTTGTAGCCGCGGGCGATTGCGTCTTTGCTCAGCATTGGATGTCTCCCATCAAAATCTGTTTTTCGCGCTCCACGGCGCGGCGGTAGTCGTGGACCTGTTGCGCGACCTGCGCGGGTGCCAGTCCCAGTTCATCGGCCAGGATGTCGCCCACGCGCTGCGCGGCGTGGGCCGAGGCATCGCGCGCCATGAGGCGGGCGCGCAGGCGGCGCGAGAGCACGTCGTCCACGCTGGCCGCCATTTCGTGGCGCACGGCGTAGAGGACCTCGGCCTCGGTATGGGGCAGGCCCTGCACGATGGGCCGGGCCAGTTCGGGCCGCACGGCCAGCAGGTCGCTGACGAAGCGCGCCTCCGTGCCGTAGCGCTCGCCCAGGTGGGCCGAGAGGCCGCCCGTGGCCGTGATGGCCTGGGCGTCGTAGCCGGCCGCGCCCAGCACAAAGGCCGAGGTGGTGGTGCAGCGCGTGCGCCGGCCCAGCAGTTTCTCGACGGCGTCCACGGTCTGCTCGGCCATGTGGCGCGAGGTGGTGAGCTTGCCGCCCACGATGGTGACCAGGCCGTCGGCTGCCACATGGATTTCGTGGTTGCGCTTCATCTCCACGGTCTTGCCGCCGGGCGGGCCGACCAGGGGGCGGCAGCCGGCGATGGAGCCGACCACGTCCTCGGGCGAGAGGTCCACCTTGAGCGCCGATCGGGCACCTTCCAGCAGGAAATCCAGCTCGGTGCGCGTGCAGTGCACATCGTCCAGGCCGCCCGTGTAGTCCTCGTCGGTGGTGCCCAGGTAGGAGACATCGCCCCAGCGCGTGATGGTGGCGCGCCGGCTGCGGCCCGGCACGGGAATGGTGACGGTGCAGTCGTTGCGTATGCGCAGCCAGGGAATGGCCACGTGCACGCCCTTGGCGGGGCGCACGTGCAGCCGGGGCTCCTGGCCGGGCTTGCGGCCATCCCAGTCGCGCAGCCACACGCCCGTGGCCATGACCACGCTGCGCGCGCGCACCGTGATCTCGCGGCCATCGGCCTGGACGATGGCGCCATCCACGCCGCCGTGGGCGTTGCGCGTGACGGCGGTGGCCTGGCAGTGGTTGAGCACGGCCGCGCCGTGGAAGGCCGCCGTGCGTGCCACGGCCAGCGTGAGCCGCGCATCGTCCACGCGCGCGTCGAAGTACATGTAGCCGCCCAGGAGCTGCTCTTCGCGAAAGCTCGGGCAGTGCGACAGCACCTCGGCCTTGCCGAGCTTGCGATGCAGGATGCCTTCGCGCCAGCCGCCGGCCAGGTCATAGGTCCACAGCAGGCTGCCGAAGGCCTTGGCCAGGCGGGCGTCGAAGACGCCGTCGCGCTCCATCACGGGAAACAGGAAGGGCAGGCGCTGCACCAGGTGCCGCGCATTGCGGCGCAGGCGCTGGCGCTCCAGCAGCGAGTGCCGCACCAGTCCCAGGTTGCCCTGCTCGATGTAGCGCAGGCCGCCGTGCACCATCTTGGAGGACTTGGACGAGGTGCCCGAGGCGAAGTCGTCCTTCTCCACCAGCGCCACGCGCAGGCCGCGCAGGCTGGCGTCCAGCGCCGCATAGGCGCCGGTGATGCCGCCGCCGATGACCAGCAGGTCGAAGGCCTCGTCACCCAGCCGCGCGAGCTGGTCCGCGCGCTGCAGCTGCAGCGGCGCGGTCTGGGTCAGTGCGGCGCTGTCCCTGCGCTCCTTGCCAAAGGGCCATTGCATCATGCACAGCCCTCCAGGGCGGCGCTGCGCCCGGGGGCCCGGGCGCGGGCCAGTTCGTCGCCCACGCGGGCGCGCCAGATGCGGCGGCGCTCGCCGCGCTCGTCGGCCGCCATGCGCGGGGTGAAGACCGCTTCGGTGCGCAGCGTGGCGCAGGCCTGCTCCAGCCCGTCCCACAGCAGGCCTGCGCTGCCGGCCATGAAGGCGATGCCGCGCAGGCTGGCCTTGTCGGTATCGGCCAGGCGGCGCACGGGCAGGCCGCCCAGGTCGGCCTGGATCTGCAGCAGCGCATCGCTGCCTGACAGGCCGCCGCCCACCAGCAGCTCGCCCACCTCGGTGCCCGAGGCCGCCTCGTCCGCCTGCACGCAGGAGGCCACGGAATGCGCAATGCCTTCGAGGATGGAGCGCGCCAGCTGCGGCCGCGAGGTGGCCATGGACACGCCCGAGATCGAGGCCCGCGCGCCCGGCTCCATGGCCGGCAGGCGCAGGCCCGTGAGCGCGGGGATGAAGACCAGGTCGGCCGGCGTCTCGGCCTCGCCCGCCAGGGTGCTGATCTGCTGTGGGTTGTCGAACCACTGCAGCTTCTCGCAGATCCAGTTGAGCGCCGAGCCCGTGGTGGGCACGTAGGTCTCGATGGCATAGCGCGAGACACCGCCCATGCGCCGCGCCGTCATGGTCAGCGAGCTTTCGTGGGCCGCGTCATGCGCGGGCAGCTTTGTTCCCGTGAGCACATCGACGAAGCTGCCCGTGCCATGCACGCACAGCGCCTGGCCACGCTCCAGGCAGCCCAGGCCCACGGCGGCCGCATGCTGGTCGCCCGCGCAGGCCAGGATGGGCACGGCCAGGCCCAGCAGCTCGGTGCGCGTGCGGCCGAAGTCCTGCACGTCCTCGCACAGGCGGGGCAGCAGCTCGGCGGGAAACTCCAGCGCGTCCAGCCAGTCCTGCAGGTAGCGGTGATCGCCCAGCGCATAGGCGTTGCCCGAGGTCACATTGGTGGGCGTGGTGACCACGGCGCGCGCATCCGACAGATGCCACAGCAGCCAGGAGTCGATGGTGCCGAAGGCCAGGCGGCGCTGCTGCCAGGCACGGGCCACGGCCGCATCCTCACGCAGCTTGCGCGCGGCCCACAGGTAGGGCGAACGCACGCCCACGGGCCGGCCCGCGTGGCGGATCAGCCGGGCATCCCAATCGCCGGCCAGCAGGGCCAGTTCGTCGCGGTGGCGCGAGTCCTGCCAGACCATGATGGGCGCCAGCGACCGGCCCGTGGCCGTGTCCCAGAGCACGGCCGAGCAGCGCTGGTTGGCAATGGCCAGGGCCACGATCTGCTGGCCGCAGCCCTGGGCGCGGGCGATGGCGCGGCGGCACACGTCCAGCGTGCGCTCCAGCAGCAGGTCGGCGTCCTGCTCGACCACGCCGGGGCGCGGGCAGTGGATTTCCAGCGGCAGATAGTCCTGGGCGGACACCTGCCCGTCGCGTCCCACGACGGCGGCGCGCGTGCCCGAGGTGCCTTCGTCTATGCAAAGGATCACGGCTTCATGGTGCATGGGGTGGTCTCTTTCAGGCGGTGGTTTGAGCGACCTTGGCGGGCGGGGCTGCGTCGTCCGCGAACTGGGGCGCGCCGGGCTCGTCGTCGGGGTTCACGGTGGTGCGCGTGGGGTCCCAGCGGATGGAAAAGCAGACGATGCTGGCCAGCAGCGGCACCACGGACAGGATGAGGAAGGTGTTCTCCAGCCCGTACTGCTGGCGGAACAGCGGGAACACCAGCAGCCCCAGCGCCGCGCCCATGGCGCCCAGCGCGCCGATCACGCCGTTGGCGCCCGCGCGCAGCTCGCTGCGGAACGACAGCGTGGACAGGCTCTTGCCGTTGGCGCCGGGCCCGCCCGAATGAAAGAGGATGAACAGCGAGGGCACGGCCACGGCCAGCCAGATGGGCATGCGGCCGTTGAACAGGCCCAGCACCAGCAGCATCAGGAACACCAGCGCAAAGCCGAAGGCCGAGGCCCGCCGCAGGCCCAGCCGGCGCCCGATGACGGGCGACAGGAAGCCGCCGACGATGCCGAACACGTTGAACACCAGCGCGCCCAGCGTGGCCTCGCGGAAGTCCTTGCCGAACAGCGAGGCGCTGATCAGCGGCAGGTACCAGCCCACGGCGAAGTACTGGATGGACTGGCCTATCTGCACCGTGGCCGCCAGCAGCGTGCGCGGCAGGTAGATGCCGCGAAAGATCAGCAGCACATTGGCCAGGCCGCGCCGGGCCGGGTTGAGCACGGGCAGGCGCTCGGCAAGGGGCGCTGCCCTGAAGGTCTGGCCATAGATGCGCGTCATGGCGCGGGCCGCGTCGTCCAGCCGCTCCTTGCGTGCCAGCCAGGTCGGGCTTTCCACCAGCAGCGCGGCCTGCATGCCCAGGATGAACACGCCGAACACGGCCGTGGCCGCGACCGAGTAGCGCCACAGCGAATCGCCCACGTCCCAGGAGTGGAACCACAGCGCCAGCACCAGGTTGCTGCACACGGCCATGTACCACATGCCCTGCCAGACATTGAGCCGGCTCTTGAGGCGGGCGGGCGTGAACTCGGCCAGCACCGCCATGGCGATGGCGAAGTCGATGCCATAGGCCGCGCCCACGAAGAAGCGGCCGAAGAGGATGGTGGCGTAGTCGGGCGCCATGCTGACCAGCAGCGCACCGGCCACGGCCAGCACCTTGGCGATGACCAGCGGGCGCATGCGGCCCCAGCGGTCAGCCATCCAGCCGCCGATGGGGTTGAAGGCGATGGACACCCAGGAGGCCAGCGACGTCATCCAGGCCACCTCGGCCGGCGTGAGCTGCTGGTCGCGCGTCATGGGCCCCAGGCCCACGCTGAGCGCGGAGTTGGAAAAGGCGTCGAGGAAAAGGCCGCCGAGTGCCAGCCACCAGATGGTGCCGGCGCGGCCTGAAATGCCCTGGCGTGCGTCGATGTACGAGATGACATCCTGAACGCCACGAATGCTGTGGCCTGTGGTTTGCATCGCTGCCTCCTGGTTGTCTGCAAGAGGCCGGCGCACACCACACAGGCGCGACAAGACCATCTCACAGATGGTCTTCAAATCTTGAACCTGCGCTCAGGATTCTAGGCAGGAGGCGCAGGCTGCGGATCGGTGAAAGCACCAGGGTCCGCGCAATGGCCGCGCCCAAAGAAAAAGCCCGCCGCAGAGAACCTGCGGCGGGCTTGGCACGCAGCCCCTTCAGGGGGCCGTGCGCTGTGTGCTGTCAGTGGACCACGACGGGCTGCTGGGCCAGGCCTGCGTAGCGATCCAGCGCGTCTTCCACCTCTTCCTCGGTGGGGGCGTCGAGCTGCCAGGCAATGATCTGCTTTTGGAACATCTCGGCCCAGGAGCCGTCCAGGTAGACCTCCTTGCCCGAGCGCTTGTCCACGATCTCGAAGCCGTGGCGTGGCAGTTGACGGGCGGTATCGACTGCCTCATTGCCAGCCGTTGCATCCGGATCCATGTCGGGACGCAGATGGAGCACCACAAAAGATTCGGAGTCGTAAAGCATTTGCATGGTGTTCCCTTTCTGGCCCGTTGCCGGGCGTCGCACAGCCTACATGGCTGCGAAGCGCCGGATTTCAAGAACCGTGGGGGTCCCGATCTATCACAGGCACTTGCATGCAGTATTCCACGGATTGGCATGCGCGGCGGCGTGCGCCGCAGGCCGCGCTGTGGTAGGCGGGCGGCAGCGGTGCCTGCAAGTGCCGGCCTACCCGCGATCAGGGCGCCTGGCGGCCCTTGAGCTGCAGGTCGGCGAAGTCGCCGTTGTCCTGCGCCAGCCGGATGCGCACGGGCAGGTATTGCATGGACGGCGCCAGCCACAGCGAGGCCTGCTGGTCATCGCCGGCCGCCGCGATCTTGTCCAGCCGCAGCGCCTGCGTGCTGCCCGAGGGAAGGTCCAGCGTCTCGGTCTCGCCCACGCGGAAGGTCCAGCGGTCGGCGCGCCGCGCGCTGACGGTGATGAAGCTGATCTGCGTGCCCGCCGGGTAGCGCTGCGGCGCCGCCGCCAGCAGGGCCGACAGTTGCAGGAACACGCTGAGCCGGTCCTGCGCGCCGGGCGCGATGGCGGCATCGGGCGCGCCCGTGCTGAAGTGCGCCAGGTTCTGGTCGAACGCCAGCTGCGCCGATTGCTCCTTGCGTGCCTTGTCGTTGAAGCGGCTGGGCTCCAGGCCCCTGTCGGTGATGCGGCCCTCGCTGGTCTGCGAGCGCGAGCCCAGCAGGAACAGGCTGACTTCCTGGCTGGCCTGGTACTGGCCGTTGGCATGGCGCCAGACCAGCTCGGCACTGGCCGAGTAGTTGAAGCGCTTGGCCTGGCCGGTGACGGCGAACGACAGCCGCGCGGGATCGGGCATTTGCACGGGAACGGGGGCGTCGGAGGCCAGCGGCGTGCCGTCGGGCGAGGTGATGGCCATGCCCTGGGCCGGGCCGGCCGAGGGTGTGGACGGTGTTTCGGGTTCGGGCTTGGGAGCGGGCGGCGCCGGCGGCATGGCCGAGGTTGCCCCGCTGCCGGCATCGGCAGCGGCGGTTTCCGAGGCGTCCGATGCGGCAGGCTCCTGCGCTGCGGCCATCGGCAAGGGTTCGACGGTTTCGCGGATGGGCGTGTCCAGCGGCTCGGGCGTGGGCGCGGGTGCGGCGGGTGCCGGGCGCTGGACCTTGGGGCGAGGCTGTTGCGGCTTGGGCGCAGGCGCCTTCGGTGCAGGTACGGGCGCTGCAGGCGGGGGGGCGGGTGGCTCGGGCAGGGACAGCGCCCGCGTCTGCATGGCTGCCACCTCGGTGTGCGGCGCTGACACCTGGCTCCACAGCGGCAGGCCCAGCAGGGCCAGGGCGTGCACGCCCAGCACCACGGCGGTGAGGGCAGGCAGGGCGCGCTGGCGTAGGTGCATTTCAGGCATTCCAGCCCAGGTCCTGGGACAGCTGCACACATGCCTCGCGCAGCGGCGCGTCGATGGCGCCGCCGTATTCGGGGTCGAAAGTGGCAATCGAGCCCAGCGTGGTCAGGCCCAGCACGATATGGCCCGAGGAGTCGAAGACCGGCGTGCAAAACGCCACGATGCCGGGCAGCACGGTATCGACCACGCGGGCGGTGCCGCGCTCGCGCACCTCGGCCAGCATGGCGTCTATGGCCTCTGGGGTGAGCGGCAGGTCCTTGCGCTGGATGCGGCGGGCCTTGTCCACTTCGGGCTCCAGCAGCGGGGCCGTGACCTCGCGCGGCAGCCAGGCTGCGAAGCAGCGCCCGGTGGCCGAGGCCAGCATGGGCATGACATCGCCCAGGCGCAGGTTGGCGGTGACCGACTGGGCGCTTTCCTCCCAGTGCACGATGGTCGGCCCGTGGTTGCCCCAGACGGCGATGGCCGCCGTGTGGTGGATGCGCTCCATGAGCGCGGGCATGCGTTCGCGCGCCAGCCGCACGGGGTCCAGCCGCGCCAGCGAGGCAAGTCCCAGCTTGAGCGAGGCCGGGCCCAGGTCGTAGCGGGAGGTGCGCGCGTCCTGGGTGACCAGTCCGATGCGCTGGAAGCTCACGAGGTAGCGGTGCGCCTTGGCGGCGCTCATGCCGGCGTCGGACGCCAAGTCCTTGAGCATCTGCGGGCCCCGGGCGCGCGTCAGCGCCTCCAGCAATGTAAAACCGACCTCGACCGATTGAATCCCTGCGCGTTCCTTGTCCATTGCAATAGAATTTGGTTTTGTTTAGTTAAATCAATTTAACTTATCGTAATTCGTGGCTGCGTCGCCATGGGTATCCAGGCCGCTGCCCGGATGCCGTGGCGCGCGGCGGCGGCACGGGGGAGCAGCATGAAACTTGCCACATACAAGGACGGATCGCGGGACGGGCAACTGGTCGTGGTGTCACGCGACCTGAGCCAGGCCCATTATGCGACCGGCATAGCGAGCCGCCTGCAGCAGGTGCTCGACGACTGGAGCTACATGGCGCCCCAGCTGCAGGACCTGTACCACCTGCTCAACAGCGGCAAGGCGGTCCATGCCTTTGCCTTCGATCCGCGCCAGTGCATGGCGCCGCTGCCGCGCGCCTACCAATGGGCCGACGGCTCGGCCTACATCAACCATGTGGAGCTGGTGCGCCAGGCGCGCGGCGCCGAGGTGCCCGCCAATTTCTACACCGACCCGCTGATGTACCAGGGCGGCAGCGACGATTTCCTGGGCCCCTGCGACGATGTGGTGGTGCCCAGCGAGTCCATGGGCATCGACTTCGAGGCCGAGATCGCCGTCATCACCGCCGACGTGCCCATGGGCGCCACGCCCGAGCGTGCGCTGGGCGGCGTGCGCCTGGTCATGCTGGCCAACGACGTGAGCCTGCGCAACCTGATCCCCAATGAGCTGTCCAAGGGCTTCGGCTTCTTCCAGTCCAAGCCTGCCACCTCCTTCAGCCCCGTGGCCGTGACGCTGGACGAGCTGGGCGACGCCTGGAAGGGCGGGCGCCTGCACCTGACGCTGCAGTCCACCTGGAACGGCCGCAAGGTCGGCATGTGCGATGCGGGCGAGGACATGAGCTTTCACTTCGGCCAGCTCATCGCCCATATCTGCAAGACGCGCAATGTGCGCGCCGGCTCCATCGTGGGCAGCGGCACCGTGAGCAACAAGGGCGTGGAAAGCGGCAAGGGCAAGAACCGGCGCATGGAGTGGCCCAAGGGCTACAGCTGCATCGCAGAGAAGCGCTGCATAGAGACCATCCAGGACGGCGCGCCCAAGACCGAGTTCATGCGCTTTGGCGACACCATCCGCATCGAGATGAAGGGCAAGGACGGCCAGAGCATCTTCGGCGCCATCGACCAGAACATCGTCGAGCCTGCCGAATGAGCCGCGTCTGCGCACCCTGGTGGCGCCTGGCGGGCAGGTCGCTGCGCGCCGGCCTGGCCGCGCTGGCGCTGTCGCCGCTGGCCGCAGCATTCGCGGAGCCCCCGGCCGCGGATCCCGTCACCTGCCCGCCCGAGGCGCGCATGCCCAGCCCGGACGAGATCCGCGCCATGCAGCGCAAGGCGCAGGACCGTGGGCTGCTGTGGCGCATCGAGCACCGGGGCCGCACCAGCTGGCTCTACGGGACCATGCACGCGGCCAAGCTCGACTGGAGCGTGCCCGGCCCCACGGTGTCGGACGCGCTGCGCGCCTCCGACAGCCTGGCGCTGGAGCTGAACATCCTCGATCCCGAGGTCATGAAGGTCTTGTTCGCAGGCATGCAGGCGCGGCCGGATGCGCCGCCGCTGCGCGGCGATCTCCAGCGCCGGCTTGAGGAGCAAAGGCGCCTGGCCTGCGCCGGCCCCGAGCTGGCCCTGCTGCGCCCCGACGCCCAGGTGATCTCCCTGTTGTCGCTGGCCGGCCGCAGCGAGGGGCTGGACGCGTCCTATGGCATCGATTTCTCGCTGGCCGGCGTGGCGCTGGCCCTGGGCAAGCCCGTGCTGTCGCTGGAGACACCCGAGCTGCAACTGCGCGAACTGGTCTCGGACGACCCTGCGCGCGTGGCCGAGACGGTGGAGTCCGGCCTGCGCCAGCTGGAAAGCGGCATCGCCTCCCAGAAGCTGGGCCTGATCGCACGCGTCTGGGCCGATGGCCGCATCCATCTGCTGGAGAGCCTGCCCGACTGGTGCGACTGCATGGCCAATGCCGCCGAGCGCGTCGACTACGACCGCATGGTCTATGGCCGCAACCCCGGCCTGGCGCGCGAAGTGGCGCGGCAGATCCGTTCCGGCCGTAGCGTGTTCGCCGCCGTGGGCGCCCTGCACATGGTGGGCACGCGCGGCCTGCCGGCGCTGCTGGCGGCCCAGGGCTTCAAGGTGCAGCGCGTGGAGTTCCCCGCAGCCAGCCCGCCCTGAAACACACGGCCGCCGCCTCCATGAACAAGAGCAACAGGGCGCGGCCAGGACCATCACACCCATCCCACAGGAGACAACAATGGACCGTAGACAATTCCTGGCCGCCGTGGCGGCCTCATCCGCCGGCATGGCCGCGCCTTTTGCACAGGCGCAGGACTGGCCCGCCAGCAACATCCGCTGGGTCGTGCCCTATCCGCCCGGCGGCGGCACCGACGTGCTGGCGCGCACCGTGGCCGAGGCCATGCGCCAGACGCTGAACCAGACCATCGTGGTGGACAACCGCCCCGGCGCCTCCACCAACATCGGCGCCCAGATCGTGGCCACGGCCAAGCCCGACGGCTACACCATCATGTCGGCCGACAACGCCGTGCTGGCCTACAACGAGCACCTGTTCAGCAAGCTGTCCTTCAATCCCGAAAAGGACTTCACCTACATCGGCGGCATCAGCCGCTTCCCGATGGCGCTGGTGGTGAACCCGAACTTCGAGGCCAAGACCTTCAAGGAATTCCTGGCCTACGTGAAGGCGCATCCGGGCCAGGTCAACTACGCCTCGCCCGGCAACGGCTCGCCCCACCACCTGGCCATGGAGATGTTCAAGAACCGCACGGGCACCTTCCTCACTCACATTCCCTATCGCGGCGCGGCGCCTGCGCTGGCCGACGTGATGGGCGGCCAGGTGCCCTGCATGTTCCTGGACCTGGCCTCGGGCCTGCCCGTGATCCAGTCGGGCAAGGTGCGCGCCCTGGCCATTGGCACGGGCAAGCGCGTGCCCAGCCTGCCCGAGCTGCCCACGCTGGCCGAGGTCGGCGTGCCCGATACCGAGGTCTATGCCTTCCAGGGCATTCTGGGCCCGGCCAAGATGCCCCCCGCCGTGGTGCAGCGCCTGAACGCCGAGCTCAACAAGGCGCTGGCCAACCCCGCCGTGGTCAAGCGCATGCAGGACTTCGGCATGGAGGCGCTGCCCGGCACGCCCGAGCAGTTCCTGGCCATGTCGCGCGCGGAGTCCAAGCGCTGGGGGGCCATCATCAAGAGCGCTGGCGTCAAATTGGACTGACCCCCTGAGCGGCTGCGCCGCTTCCCGTTGCACGTCGCCCGTTGCACGGCGCCCCTTCTCGCTTCGCGGAGGGGGCGTACGGGCAGCCGGCGACACCCTCGGTGCGGGGCGGCGCGGCCGGCGTAGGCCCTTCCTCGGTGTCTCTGGGTTGGGCCGTGGCGGTTTTGGGGGCGGCGCCCGGCTTTGATCTGATGCGCTGGTGCTGCTTTTTTTTGGCGTTCCTGATCGCCAATCCAGCGATCAATCCAGCCATCAATCCAGCGCCTTCTGCCTGCGCATGGTGATGAACAGGACGGCCAGGCTGGCGGCGGCGCCGGCCACGCCCAGGGCGGCGAAGAGGGGGATGCCCCACAGGCGCGGGCCCATGGTCAGCAGGCCGGGGGCCAGGCCCAGGATGAAGGCGCCGGAGACCACGGCCAGGGCCAGGCGGGTGGCGGCGCGTTCCAGTGCCAGTGAAAGCCGGTCGATGTGGCGTATGTCCAGATCGGCCTGCAGCCGGCCCGAGCGCAGTCTTTGCATCACCAGCCGCAGGGTGTGCGGCGCGTCGTCGGCCAGTTCCAGCCACTGCGCCATGGCGGCGCGGCGCTGGCGCGCCAGGCTGCGCAGGGAGTAGCGCTGCAGCAGCTGGGCCTTGACCAGGGGCGTGGCCGTCTGCACCACGTCGAATTGCGGGTCCAGCTGCAGCAGCACCTGGTCGGCCGTGATGAGGGCCTTGAGCAGCAGGGCCATGTCGGCGGGCAGGGCCACGCCGGTTTCGCGGGCCAGGGCCATGAAGTCCTGCAGGGCGCGGGACATGACCAGGCGGCCGTTGCTGGCGCCGGGGCCATGGCGGGTCACGAAGCGGTCCACGGCAGCCTCGATGCGTGCGGCCGAGGGCGGGGCGCGGCCGGGCATTTCGCTTTCGGCCGCCCATTCCAGCAGCACGCCCGAGAGGCTGCGGCCCTGGCCCTCGACCAGGGCGCGCATCAGGCCCAGCACCTGGCGGCGGCGCTGGGGAGACAGCCGCCCGACCATGCCGAAGTCGATGAAGCCCACGCGGTTGCCGGGCAGGGCCAGCAGGTTGCCAGGGTGCGGGTCGGCGTGGAACAGGCCGTCGCGCAGCACCATCTGCAGGAACGCGCAGGCGCCACGGCGCGCCAGCAGCGGGCCGTCCAGCGCGGGGTCCGCACCCACGGCCGAGGCTGGCACGCCCGGCACGAAGTCCTGCACCAGCAGGCGCGGCCCGCTCAATGCCCAGTGGATGGCCGGCACGACGATCTCGGGCTGGGCCGCGAAGTGCCGCGCCACGGCGTCGCCGTTGTGGGCTTCGACGGTGAAATCCAGTTCCTCGCGCAGCGCCTGGCCCAGCTGGCGCGTGACTTCGCGCGGGCGGTAGCGTGCCAGTTGCGGCCATTGTTCCTGGGCCAGCAGCGCCAGGTGCTCGAGCAGGCGCAGGTCGGCCTCGATCTGGGGGCGCAGCCCGGGGCGCTGGACCTTGACCACGACTTCGATGTCGGCAGCGCTGGCCGCACGGCCGTCTTTCTGGTCTTCCCGGTCTTCCCGGTCTTCAGCCGCAGGCAGCCGCGCGCGGTACACCTGGGCCATGGAGGCCGAGGCCAGCGGCACGGGATCGAAATGCGTGAACACCTGCTCCACGGGCAGGCCCAGCGACTGTTCGATCAACGGCTGGGCCGTCTCCCAGGGCAGCGGGGCGGCGTGGCTGTGCAGTTGCTGCAGGGCGGCCGTCCATTCGGGCGCGAGCAGGTCCGAGCGCGTGGCCATGATCTGGCCCAGCTTGACGAAGCTGGGACCCAGGTGTTCGAGGGCCATGCGCAGGCGCTCCGGGCGGCTGGCATCCAGCGGATGCTCGGGATGGGGCTGGCTGCCGCGTGGCGCGAAGCGGGCCAGGCCCAGCGTGTCGACCAGGTCGGCCAGCCCGAAGCGCAGCAGCACGCCGACGATTTCCTGCAGCCGGGCACGGTCGCGCACGGCGACCACGGCGGTTTGCAGCATGGGCATCTCCTGTCGGTGGTGGCAATGCGGTCCATTGTGCCGATGCGCCGGACGCCATTGCGCAGGAATCGCCCGCCTCCGGGGCGGGGCTCAGGCCAGCCGCTGCACCTGCACCGCGCAGTCGTAGAAGCTGGGCGCGCGGCCCAGGTCGGTCAGGCGCTGGTGGGTGAGCTCGTTGACGTTGGTGCCGTTGTCGCCATGTTTGCGCCACCAGATGCCCAGGCCGTTGACCACGCCCCGGCGCGCGCGGCCGTTGAGGGTGGCGTGGCATTCGTAGCTGCCCCGGTCGTTGAAGACGCGCACGCGGTCGCCCTCGGCCACGCCGCGCGGGGCGGCGTCGTCGGGGTGCAGCTCCACCAGCGGGCGGCCTTCCATGGTGCGCAGGCTCTTGACGTTGACGAAGCTGCTGTTGAGAAAGTTGCGTGCCGGCGGCGAGATCATGGCCAGCGGGTAGCGCGCATCCGTTTCGGCGGTTTCGTAGTTGGGCAGGTAGTCGGGAAGCGGGTCCATGCCGCGCCGCGCCAGCTCGGCGCTGGTGAACTCGCAGCGGCCCGAGGGCGTGGCGAAGCCGCCCTCGGCAAAGGGAGCCTCGGGCAGGGCCAGGGTGGCAAAGCCCTTGTCCATCAGCTCGTCGAAGTCCACGCCGCGCCCCTCGAAGGCTTCGCGGCACAGTTGCTCGTCTCCCGTCTGGAAATGGGCAGCGGCAAAGGCGTCGTCATGCCGCGCCATGTGCGCGGCCAGGTCGCGGAAGATCTGGCCGTTGCTGCGCGCCTGGCCCAGCGGCGCGATGGCGGGGCGGTTGAGCAGCACGTCGGTATGCCCGTAGCTGCCGTGGATGTCCCAGTGCTCGATCTGCGTGGTGGCCGGCAGCACGTAGTCGGCCAGGTCGGCCGTGTCGGTCATGAACTGCTCCAGCACCACGGTGAACAGATCCTCGCGCGCAAAGCCGGCCACGACCTTGGCCGACTCGGGCGCCACGGCCACGGGATTGCTGTTGTAGACCACGATGGCATCCACGCGCGGCCCGAAGCCGTTGCCGCCTTTGTGCAGCAAGGCGTCGCCGATGGTGCTCATGTTGATGGTGCGCGGGCGGCGCTCGCCCAGCAGGTGCGGCATCTGCAGTCGGGCGCGCTGCGCGGGCAGGGCGCCCGAGGCGGACAGCAGCAGGCCGCCCGCACGGTGGCGCCAGGCGCCCACCAGGGCCGGCAGGCAGGCGATGGCGCGCACGGCATTGCCGCCGCCGCGCGCGCGCTGCACGCCGTAGTTCAGGCGGATGGCGGCGGGCGTGGTGGTGCCGTAGTCGCGCGCCAGCTGGCGGATCTGCTCCACGGGCAGGCCGCAGACCTGGGCCGCGCGCTCGGGCGGCCACTGCAGGGCGCGGGCCTTGAGTTCCTCCCAGCCCAGCGTGTGGCGCGCAATGTAGTCATGGTCCAGCCAGCCGTGCGTGATCAGCTCGTGCATCAGGGCCAGTGCCAGGGCGGCATCGGTGCCGGGCAGCAGCTGCAGGTGCTCGTGGCATTTGTCGGCGGTCTCGGTCTTGCGCGGGTCGATGCACACCAGGCGTGCGCCGTTGCGCTTGGCCTCCAGCGCATAGCGCCAGAAATGCAGGCTGCTGCCGATGCTGTTGCTGCCCCAGATGAGGATGAGCCGGCTTTCGGTGAAATGCTCCACGCGCATGCCCAGCTTGCCGCCATAGGTCAGGTTCAGGGCCTCGCCCCCGGCGCTGGAGCAGATGGTGCGGTCCAGCAGCGAGGCGCCGAGCTGGTGGAAGAAGCGCCGGTCCATGCTCTCGCCCTGCACCAGGCCCATGGTGCCTGCGTAGCTGTAGGGCAGGATGGTTTCGGGATCGCGCGCCGCCAGGGACTGCAGGCGCGCGGCGATGTCGGCCAGCGCCTCGTCCCAGCCCACGGGCTCGAACTGCCCGGAACCCTTGGGCCCCACGCGGCGCAGCGGGGTGAGCACGCGCTCGGGGTGGTAGCTGCGCTCGGTGTATTTGCTGACCTTGGCGCAGAGCACGCCGCCCGTGTGCGGATGGGCGGGGTTGCCTTGGACTCTCTTGGCGATGCCGTCTTCGACCGTGGTCACCAGCGAGCAGGTATCGGGGCAGTCATGGGGGCAGGCGCCCAGCACCTGTGAGGTGGCCTGGAGTGGGGGCGTGGCGGAGGACATGGTGGCAGCGGTCTCGGACAGGGTGGGTACTTTGCGAAAAAACCGTGAAAGCCGGGAAAACGGGAAAAGGCCGTCACGGGCAAGGGGCGGTGCCGGTCTTGCATGCCGCAATCGCCGCTTGTCTTTATTATGCGGACCCTTGCAGCCGGCTGCACGCAGCAACGGCGCCGATTCCAGCGACAAAAACAGGCAAGTTCATGCTCCGACCCAAGACGGCGTTCAGCCGCAGACAGTTCATCGCAGCCAGCACGGCTGCCGCCGCCACCTGGACCGGCGCAGTGCGCGCCCAGGACGCGGGTGGCACCATCGTGCTGGGCCAGTCCTGCCCGTTGACCGGGTCTGCAGCGCAGATCGGCCAGCCCTTCCATGAAGGCGCCAAGCTGTACTTCGAGCAGCTCAACGCGCAGGGGGGCATTGCCCGGCGCAACGTCGAACTGCGCGTGATGGACGACGGCTACGAGCCCGAGCGCTGCGTGGCCAATACCCAGCGCTTCCTGTCCGACGACGTGTTCGCCCTGTTCGGCTACGTGGGCACCTCCACCAGCATGGCCGCGCTGCCGCTGCTGCAAAAGGCGCGCGTGCCCCTGTTCGCACCGCTGACGGGCGCCGACGCGCTGCGCCAGCCCCAGCTGGCCCACCTGGTCTTCAACGTGCGCGCCTCCTATGCCGACGAGACGGCGCTGATGGTGCGCCACCTCACGGGCCTGGGCCTGAAGAAGGTGGCCGTGCTGCACCAGAACGATGCCTATGGCGAGTCGGGCCTGGCCGGTGTCAAGGCGGCGCTGGCCGCCAAGGGGCTGGAGCCCGTGGGCGCGGCCACGGTGGAGCGCAACTCGAACAATGTGGCGGCGGCCGTCAAGACGCTGGTGCCGCTGGGCGCCGATGTGATCGTGCAGATCGTCACCTACTCGGCCAGCGCGGCCTTTGTGCGTGCGGCGCGCCAGGCAGGCTTTGGCGGGCAGTTCTACAACGTGTCCTTCGTGGGTGCCCAGGCGCTGTCGGAGACGCTGGGCAAGGATGCCGAAGGCGTGGTGGTCACCCAGGTCGTGCCCTCGCCCTTCCAGACCTCGCGCCAGATCACGCGCGATTTCCTGGCGGCCATCCAGAAGGGCGGCGGCAAGCTGACGCCCAACTATTCCAGCATGGAAGGCTATCTGGCGGCGCGCGTGTTCGCCGATGCGCTGCGCCAGGCCTCGGCCTCGGGCAAGCCCACGCGCGACGGCCTGGTGGCCGCGCTCGACGCCATGCACGGCCAGCAGGTGGCCGGCTTCCCGCTGGTCTTCAAGCCGCAGTCCGGCAAGCCGCGCTTCGTGGAGTTGTCCATGCTGACCGGCGACGGCAAGGTCCGGGTGTAGGCTTGCAGCTCTAGAAGGAGAACCCCATGGCCTTGCTGCAGGAACTGCTGGACCGCGCACCCGAGATCACCGCGCTGCGCCGCGACATACATGCCCATCCCGAACTGTGTTTCGAGGAGATCCGCACCGCCGACCTCGTGGCCCGGCAATTGGAGGGATGGGGCATTGCCGTGCACCGCGGCCTGGGCCGCACGGGCGTGGTGGGCACCATCCACGGCCGTGACGGCGGCGCCAGCGGCCGCGCCGTCGGCCTGCGCGCCGACATGGACGCCCTGCCCATGCAGGAGTTCAACACCTTCGAGCACGCCAGCCGCCACGCCGGAAAAATGCATGCCTGCGGGCATGACGGCCATGTCGCCATGCTGCTGGCCGCCGCGCAGTACCTGGCCGCGCACCGCGACAGCTTCGAGGGCACGGTGCACCTGATCTTCCAGCCGGCCGAAGAGGGCGGCGGCGGCGCGCGCGAGATGGTCGAGGGCGGCCTGTTCACCCAGTTCCCCATGCAGGCCGTCTTCGGCATGCACAACTGGCCGGGCATGAAGGCCGGCACCATGGCCGTGGGCCCGGGCCCGGCCATGGCGTCCAGCAACGAGTTCCGCATCGTCGTGCGCGGCAAGGGCGGCCACGCGGCCATGCCGCACATGGTGATCGACCCGCTGCCCGTGGCGGCCCAGCTCATCCTGGGCCTGCAGACCATCGTCAGCCGCAACGTCAAGCCCATCGAGGCGGGCGTGGTCTCGGTGACCATGGTCCACGCGGGCGAGGCCACGAACGTGGTGCCCGACAGCGTGGAGCTGCAGGGCACGGTGCGCACCTTCACGCTGGAGGTGCTGGACCTGATCGAGCGGCGCATGAAGACCCTGGCCGAGAGCATCTGCGCGGCGCATGACACGCGCTGCGAGTTCGAGTTCGTGCGCAACTACCCGCCCACCATCAACTCCGCGCCCGAGGCCGAGTTCGCACGCCGCGTCATGGCCGAGGTCGTGGGCGAGGCCAATGTGCTGCCCCAGGAGCCCTCGATGGGCGCCGAGGACTTCGCCTTCATGCTGCTGGAAAAGCCCGGCGCCTACTGCTTCATCGCCAATGGCGACGGCGACCACCGCGCCATCGGCCACGGCGGCGGTCCCTGCACGCTGCACAACCCCAGCTACGACTTCAACGACCAGTTGATCCCGCAGGGCGCCACGTTCTGGGTGAAGCTGGCCCAGCGCTGGCTGAGCGAGCCCACGCGCTGAGGCCCTTGCAGGGGCCGGCCGACACCGGCATGTCACACACCGCACCTAGCATGCGGTCCCTGTGATCTCCACCGAATCCTCCACGGCCGCCGCGCAGGGCGTGGCCGTCCAAGCCCGGCAGCTCAAGCGCATCTACGGCGAGCGCGCCGTGCTTCAGGACATCAGCCTGCAGATCGCCCCCGGCGAGGTGCTGGCCCTGCTGGGTCCTTCGGGCTGCGGCAAGACCACCCTGCTCAAGATTCTGGCCGGGCTGGAGCAGCCCAGCCGCGGCGAAGTCTGGATGGGCGGGCAGTGCGTGGCCAGCGCCTCGCAGTCCCTGCCGCCCGAGCGGCGCGGGCTGGGCATGGTGCTCCAGGACCGTGCGCTCTGGCCCCATATGAGCCTGCAGGCCAACGTGGCCTTCGCGCTGGAAATGCGCGGCCTGCCTCGCGCGCAGATCCACGAGCGGGTGCAGCAGACCCTGGGCCTGGTCGGGCTGCAGGGCATGGGCGAGCGTCTTCCCGGCAGCCTGTCGGGCGGCCAGCAGCAGCGTGCGGCGCTGGCCTGCGCCGTGGTGGAGCGCCCGCGCCTGGTGCTGCTGGACGAACCCCTGTCCGGCCTCGACTGCAACCTGCGCGAGCGCCTGTGCGAGGAAATTCCCTGGTTGCTGCGCAGCCTGGGTTGTACGGCCGTCTATGCGACCCAGGACCGCCAGCAGGCCTTCGCCGTCGCCGACCGCGTGGTCGTGATGGAGCACGGCCGCATCCTGCAACCGGGCAGCGCCCGGGACCAGCCGCCGACCCCCGTGCCTTGCGAGGCAGACCGATGGGCCATGGCCGGGCACCTGTGCAGCGCAGCGTAGGAGCGGCATGGCCGGTCTCGGTTCGGATGACGGTGAAAAAAGCACGGTCGTTCTAAATTCCTGCTTTTTTGGCTACACTGTGCCGCTACACGAACCGCCCACCAGGAGACCCGCTATGTCCGATCTGAATGCCGCCTTCGAGGCTGCCGTCAAGAACTCCACCTCGATCAGCGAGCGCCCCGACAACGCCACGCTGCTCAAGCTCTACGCGCTGTACAAGCAGGCCACCGAAGGCGACAACGAGGCCAAGAAGCCCAGCTTCACCGACATGGTCGGCCGCGCCAAGTGGGACGCCTGGGAAAAGCTCAAGGACACCTCGGCCGATGATGCCAAGCAGCAGTACATCGACCTGATCGAGTCGCTGCGCTGATCACACCACCACCGATCGCAGACACAGACAAGGCCCCGGAATCCGGGGCCTTGTCGTTTCCGGCCAGGCCACACCACACTATGTCAAAGAGTGGAGCGCTGGAAACTGGCGCGGTCCAACTCAGGGACGCCGAGCAAGAGCCGCCTCGCGGCGGGGGCGCCCAGCCGAAGGCGTCGTCCCCCTCCGCGAAGCGAGAAGGGGGAAGCGGCGCAGCCGCTCAGGGGGATCAATATTTGTTCGAGAAGTTCGCGCTGATGCGCTGGCGCAGATATTCCGCGCCCGTGATCGGCGGGTACTTCTTTTGCGGGCCCTCGATCACCGCGTCCTCGTTGGCCTGGCAGAAGAAGGCCAGGCTGTAGCGCGCGCCCTGGTATTCATGGGGCAGGGGGTTGCGCACGCGGTGGAAGTTGCTGGGCAGCTGGTCGTCGCTCCAGCGCGTGAGCATGTCGCCGATGTTGCAGGTGATCACGCCTTCCACGGGGTCCACGGGCGTCCATTGCTGGCCTTCCATCTCCTTGCCCGGCAGCACCTGCAGGCCGCCCTGGCCCGCGCGCTGGAACAGCAGGGTCAGGCAGTCGAAGTCGGTGTGGGCGCCTGCGCGCCACAGGCCCAGCTCGTCCTTGAGCGCGGGATCGACCGCGAAGTAATGCAGCATGCGCAGCGTGCTCTGGTAGGCGGGCACCGAAGGGTGGTGGGCGCGCGTGAAGAAGTCCGCATCAAAGCCCAGCTTGTGCGCAAAGCACGACAGCAGCCGCATGCCCACCTGCCAGCACTGGCGCTCGAAGCCCAGTGTGGCCTGCTGAAAGCCCGGCAGCTCCTGCTCCGTGGGCCACAGGCCGGCCATGCGCGGGCGCGTCATCTGGTAGGACTCCTTCTGGTCGGGCGTGCGCGTGGAAGGCCGGATCTGCGCCTTGTGCTCCCAGCCCGCATTGCGCGACAGCGGCCACTGCGCCTTCACCTCGCGCGGCAGGGCGAACAGCTGCTCGGCACGCCCGAAGGCCGCATCGATATCGGGCTGGGGAATGCCGTGGCCCGACACCTGGAAGAAGCCGATCTCCACCGAGGCCTGCCAGATCGCATCGGCAATCTCGGCCTTGCGGCGGTCAAAGTCGGAGATGTCGATCACCCGCACCTCCCGTGCGCGCGTCTCCTGCCCCTGGCCGCCCATGCGGGCCTCCTTGGCGAGTTCACCCAAGGCGTAATCTGAAGCCGGTGCCGAAGTCAGGGTGGGGTTGGCAAGCATGTTCATGGTCTGTTTCCTTTGCCGCAAAGGCAGTGGCAAGGCACGCAGCGGCCGGCGCAAAAAGACGCCGATCCCGCCCGTCGCTCTTGAAGTGGCTGACAAGGCACAGGTCGCAGCCACGCCGCTCCCGCACCCGCTTCAAGAGCAATGACCCGCGCCGGCACAGGCCGGCAAGCTGAACGCTTCTACTCTTGCCAACCACCCAAGCAAACAGCGCGCCAGCCCGCGCAGGCCTGTTCAAGGCCACCTGCGTTCCATCGTGGTGCAAGAGGGCCGGGCAGCTTGGTGCACGCGCCGCATCGGAACCGTCTGGCACCAATCTGATGCATGCCCGCCGCGTCGAAAACCGGCGCGGCCCAGCCCAGTGACACCGAGGAAGGGGCGCCCCGCACCGAGGGTGTCGTCCCCCTCCCGCGCAGCGAGAGAGGGGGAAGGCGCGAAGCGACTCAGGGGGTGGTACGCACTTTGCATACAAGCATCACTGAGTAGAAGCGTTCAGCACGCGCCCAGTGCGCGTTGCCCGGAAATTGCTCATGTCACGCCAGCCGCCCGGCCCCATGCCAGCGGCCGGTCCCCATGTTGATAGCGACTGAGAGTTCCACCATGCAACGCCGCCATTTCCTTGCCGCCGCCGCCCTTCCCGCTGCCAGTGCCGTGATGCCCGGTGCCTTCGCCCAGGGCAAGGCGCTGACACCGCTGAAGTTCACGCTGGACTTTCGCGTGACCTCGCAGACCGCGCCCTTTTTCGTGGCGCTGCAAAAGGGCTACTACCGCGACGAGGGGCTGGACGTGAGCATCGACGTGGGCTCGGGCTCGGTGGCATCCATCACGCGGGTGGCCAGTGGCGCCTACCAGCTGGGCCTGGGCGACATCAGCTCGCTGATCGAGTTCCAGGCGCAGAACGCGGGCGCGGCGCGGGTGCAGGCCGTCTACCAGTACTACAACCGCGCGCCGTTCGCCATCATCGGCCGCAAGGACCGGGGCATCACGGGCGAGTTCGCCAGCCTCAAGGGCAAGAAGGTGGCCGCCGCCGCCGTGGAGTCCACGCGCCGCGTCTGGCCCCTGGTCGCGCAGCGCCAGAACCTGCCGGCCGACCTGTTCGCCTGGACCACGACGGAGTTCTCGGCGCGCGACAACGTGGTGGTGCGCGGCGATGTGGATGCGGCCACCTATTTCCATGACTCGGCCGTGTCGCTGTTCGCGCGCATCAAGCCCGAGGAGCTGTCGGTGCTGCGCTATACCGATGCGGGCGTGCAGCTGTATGGCAACGCCATCCTGGCTTCCAGCGCGCTGGTGGCCGAGCAGCCGGCGCTGGTGGCGGGATTCCTGCGCGCCAGCAACCGCGCCCTCATCGAATGCCTGGCCCAGCCCGCGCTGGCCGTGGCCGCCGTGCGCCAGCGCGAGCCCATCCTGGATGAAAAGCTGGAACTGGCGCGCTGGGCCATCACCTCGCAATACCTGGCCGCGCCCGATACGCAGCGCCACGGCCTGGGCGACATCGACCCGCAGCTGCTGGCCCGCCAGGCCGAGCAGGTCAGCCAGGCCTTCGGCCTCAAGGCACCCGTGTCGGCCGATGCGCTGTTCAACCGCAGCCTGCTGCCGCCGCTGGCCGCGCGCATGGCCAAGGCCTGAGGGATCGCACATGGACCACGCCACCGTTTCACTGCCCCTTGAGGCTTCGCTCGACGAGCGCGACGGCCTGTACCTGCGCCGCGCCATCGCCATGGCCGACCGCGCGCGCAAGCGCGGCAACCGCCCTTTCGGCGCGCTCATCGTGGCCGCCGATGGCCGCGTGCTCGCCGAGGCCTCCAACGCCAATGGCGAGAGCGGCGACTGCACGGCCCATGCCGAGCTGTCGGCCATCCGCCTGGCCAGCCCGCTGCATGACCGCGAGGTGCTGTCCGCAGCCACCTTGTATTCATCGGCCGAGCCCTGCGTGATGTGCGCGGGCGCCATCTTCTGGTCGGCCATAGGCCGCGTGGTCTACGGCATAGATGCCGTGCGCCTGCGCGAATTCCGCGGCGAGTGCCTGGACCAGAAGGATGCCGAGCTGTCCTGCCGCGATGTGTTCGCCGCCTCGTCCCACGCCATCGAATGCATAGGCCCGGCGCTGATCGGCGAGGCCGCCGCATCGCACCAGGGCGCCTGGAAAAGCTGATCCGGCCCCGCTCCGTCCCCACCGTTTCTTTTGACCACCAGAGAGGAAGCCCACCATGCAAAAACGACTGTTCCTGCACACCGTCCTGGCCCTGTCCGCCAGCGCAGGCCTGGCAACGGCCCAGACACAGGCCCACGCGGCCACGCCGCTGAAGTTCCAGCTGGACTGGCGCTTCGAGGGGCCGGCCGCCTTCTTCCTGCAGCCGGTGGCCAAGGGCTACTTCAAGGACGCGGGCCTGGATGTCACCGTCGATGCCGGCAGCGGCTCGGGCGGCGTGGTGCAGCGCGTGGCCTCGGGCGCCTATGACCTGGGCTTTGCCGACATCGCGGCGCTGATGGAGTTCCAGGCCAACAACCCGGACATGCCCAACAAGCCCGTGGCCGTGATGATGGTCTACAACAACACGCCGGCCTCGGTGATGGCGCTCAAGAAAAGCGGCATCGCCAAGACGGCCGACCTCACCGGCAAGAAGCTGGGCGCACCCGTGTTCGATGCGGGCCGCCGTGCCTTCCCGCTGTTCGCCAAGGCCAACCAGGTCGGCACCGTGCAGTGGACGGCCATGGACCCGCCACTGCGCGAGACCATGCTGGTGCGCGGCGATGTGGATGCCATCACGGGCTTCACCTTCACCTCGCTGCTGAACCTGGAGGCGCGCGGCATCAAGGCCGCCGACGTGGTGGTCATGCCCTATGCGGACTTCGGCGTGAAGCTGTACGGCAACGCCATCATCGCCAGCCCGAAGCTGATCAAGGAGAACCCGGCCGCCATCAAGGCCTTCCTGCAGGCCTTCGCCAAGGGGGCCAAGGAAGTCATCGCCAACCCGGGCGCGGCCATTGCCTACGTGAAGGAGCGCGACGGCATCGTCAACACCCAACTGGAGACACGCCGCCTGCAACTGGCCATCGACACCGTGGTCAACAGCGCCGACGCGCGTGCCGAGGGCTTTGGCCAGGTCGTGCCCACACGCCTGTCGCTGATGGCATCGCAGGTCTCCGATGTCTATGCCACCAAGACGCGCGTGAACCCGTCCGAGGTCTGGAACGGCAGCTTCCTGCCGTCTGCGGCCGAGCTGAACATCCTGCCCAAGAAGTGACGACAAAGTGATTGACACCGTGCGCGTGCGCCAGCGGGTGGCGCGCACGGCCCTTGCCTGCTGCCTGCCATGAATTCCTCCACATCCCACGGCGATGACGACGCCTTCTTCGTCGAGTTCCGCGACGTCTGGCTTGCCTACAACGAGGAGCTGCTGCGCGCCAACCACTTCGCGGTCGAGGCCATCGACCTGCAGGTGCGGCGCGGCGAGTTCATCGCCATCGTCGGCCCCTCGGGCTGCGGCAAGTCCACCTTCATGAAGCTGACCACAGGGCTGAAGATGCCCTCCATGGGCCGCGTCATGGTCAACGGCGAGCGCGTAACCGGGCCGCTGAAGATCTCGGGCATGGCCTTCCAGGCGCCTTCGCTGCTGCCCTGGCGCACCACGGTGGACAACGTGCTGCTGCCGCTGGAGATCGTGGAGCCGCACCGCTCGCTGTTCCGCCAAAAGCGCAAGGAGTACGAGGCGCGTGCGCGCGCCCTGCTGCAGAAGGTGGGCCTGGGCGGCTACGAGGACAAGTACCCCTGGCAGCTGTCGGGCGGCATGCAGCAGCGCGCCAGCATCTGCCGCGCGCTGATCCACGAGCCCCAGATGCTGCTGCTGGACGAGCCCTTCGGCGCGCTGGACGCCTTCACGCGCGAGGAGCTGTGGTGCGTGCTGCGCGACCTGCAGGCCGAGCAGCGCTTCAACGTCATCCTGGTCACACATGACCTGCGCGAGAGCGTCTTCCTGGCCGACACCGTGTACGTGATGAGCAAGAGCCCGGGCCGCTTCGTGGTGCGCCGCGACATCGAGCTGCCGCGCCCGCGCGAGCTGGAGCTGACCTACACGCGCGAATTCACCGACATCGTGCACGAGCTGCGCGGCCACATCGGCGCCATGCGCAAGACCGGCGCGGCCATCCAACAATAGAACGGGGGAGATTCACATGCACAAGAAATACGCGGAACGCTGGGCGCCCTGGGTGCTGCTGCTGGCGGTCATCCTGCTGTGGCAGGTCATCTGCTCGGCCTTCGAGGTCTCGGAATTCATCTTCCCCAGCCCCTGGGCCATCGGCCGGCAGCTGGCCGAGTTCAGCGGCATCATCGCCGCCCACGCCTGGCGCACCTACTGGGTGACCATGGCGGGCTTCGGCATCGCCATCGTGGTGGGCGTGCTGCTGGGCTTTCTGATCGGCTCCTCGCGCCTGGCCTATGCGGCGTTCTATCCGCTGATGACGGCCTTCAACGCGCTGCCCAAGGCGGCCTTCGTGCCCATCCTGGTGGTCTGGTTCGGCATCGGCGCGGGACCGGCCATCCTCACGGCCTTCCTGATCAGCTTCTTTCCCATCATGGTCAACATCGCCACCGGCCTGGCCACGCTGGAGCCCGAGCTGGAGGATGTGCTGCGCGTGCTGGGCGCCCGGCGCTGGGACGTGCTGATCAAGGTCGGCCTGCCGCGCTCCATGCCCTACTTCTACGGCTCGCTGAAGGTGGCGATCACCCTGGCCTTCGTGGGCACCACGGTCAGCGAGATGACGGCGGCCAACGAGGGCATCGGCTACCTGCTGGTGTCGGCCGGCTCGTCCATGCAGATGGGCCTGGCCTTTGCCGGCCTGATCGTGGTGGGCGCCATGGCCATGGTCATGTACGAGCTGTTCAGCGCCATCGAAAAGCGCACCACCGGCTGGGCACGGCGCGGCTCGCAGGGCGAGTGAAGGAGAATCCGGCCATGATGCCCGCACCCACGACGCCGCCTTCCATGACGCCCCTGACCGACGAACAGGCCGCTCGCCAGCTGCGCCGCGCAGGCGCCGTGGCCGGGCGGGCCATGGCCATGGGTCGCCACCCCTTTGGCGCGCTGCTGCTGGCGCCCGACGGCGAGACCGTGCTGGCCGAGCAGGGCAACATCGACACGGTGAACCATGCCGAGTCCACGCTGGCGCGCACGGCCGCCGCCAACTATCCGGGCGCCTACCTGGCGCAGTGCACCCTGGTCACCACCTTCGAGCCCTGCGCCATGTGCGCCGGAACCATCTACTGGGCCGGCATAGGCCGTGTGCTCTACGGCGCCGAGGAAACGGCGCTGCTGGCGCTGACGGGCGACCATCCCGAGAACCCCACGCTGTCCCTGCCTTGCCGCGAGGTCTTCGCGCGCGGGCAGCGCGCCGTGCAGGTCATCGGCCCGGTGCCTGCGCTGCACGAGGAGATGCTGGAGCCGCACCGGGGCTTCTGGCAGCAGCGCTGAACGGCGGCTGCGCCCCGCGCCCGCTCAACTGCGGCAGCCGGCCAGCGCGTCCAGGGGCTTCTGGTAGGTGGGGCTGGTCACGTCCAGCAGGCCCAGGGTGGTGTGGTAGAGGTTGTCGTGCGACAGCGGCGCGTCCAGCTGGCCGCGCACGCAGCGCTCGGACACGCCGGTGCGCTCGCCCAGGTTGCCCAGCCAGGCAATCATGGGAATGTGCTTTTGCTCGTCGGGCGCCATGGCGTAGGGCATGCCGTGCAGGTAGATGCCCATCTCGCCCAGCGACTCGCCATGGTCCGACATGTAGACCATGCCGGTCTGGTAGCGGGACTGCTGGCTTGCCAGCCAGTCGATGGTCTGCGACAGGAAGTGGTCGTTGTAGCGGATGGAGTTGTCGTAGACGTTGACCACCTGCTCGCGCGTGCAGCTGGACAGCGCGTTGGTCAGGCATTCGGGCTGGAAGACCTTGGTCTCGGGCGTGGAGCGCTTGTAGTAGGCCGGGCCGTGGCTGCCCATCTCGTGCATGACCAGCACCACGCCGCGCTCGCGGCGCTCGCGCGGCAGGGCGGCGATGCGTTCGTCGATGCCGCTGAGCAGGATGCCGTCCAGGCATTCGCCGTCGCTGGAGCACAGGGCCTTGCCGTCGGGCGTGTTCAGGCGGTCGGCCGTGCTGGCGTTGGGAATGCGTTCGCACACGCCCTTGCAGCCAGCCTGGTTGTCCACCCACAGCACGGCCAGGCCGGCGTTGTACAGCACGTCCACCAGGTTGTCGTAGTCCACCTTGCTCTTGTAGAAGCCCGTGCGGCCCAGGTGCGAGAACATGCAGGGCACGGATTCGCGCGTGCTGGTGCCGCAGGAGGTCACGTTGCTCCAGTTGAGCACCTTGCGCCTGGCCAGCTCGGGCGTGGTGTCGCGCGCATAGCCGTTCAGGCCCCAGTTGGCGGCGCGTGCCGTCTCGCCCACTACGATGACGAACAGTGGCGGCTTGCGCTCGGCCGCGTAGGTGGCGCCCAGCGTGGCGCCGGCCGCAATGCTGGCAAACGGGCGCTTGGGCCGCAGGATGGGCTTGAGCACCGCGTCCAGCGAGGCCAGCACGGGGCTCACGGGGTTGAGCATGTGGCGCATCCACAGGTTGTTGCGGATCACGGGGGCCAGCTCGCGGTACGAGACAAAGACCGATGCCGCCAGCAGCACCACCGAGGCGGCCAGCAGCCCCAGCGTGCGCAGCACCGTCTGCGTGCTGCGGCGCGGGCGGATGATGCGCAGCCGCAGCAGCCAGGCCGTGGGCAGGCCGGCCACCAGCAGCAGCTGCAGCAGCAACTGGGGGTTGAACAGGTCGCTGCTCTCGCGCAGGTCGGTCTGCAGGATGTTGTTGATCATGCCGCCGTCCATCACCGTGCCGTAGGCGGTCATGAAGTACTGGGCCGAGCCGGCAATCCAGGGCAGGGCGATCCACAGCGGCTTCATGCCGCGCGGCCAGGCCGTCAGCGACAGCAGCAGCAGGATGCCGCCCAGGCCCAGCGGCAGCAGGCGCAGCACCAGGGTGGCCAGGCTGCCGTCATAGCCTTCGAGGTGGGGCAGGCGCAGCCACAGCGCCCAGTTCGCGGTGGCCAGCAGCCACAGCGCCAGCACCAGGGCCACTGCCTGGGGCGAGCAGGCGTTCTGACATGGCCGCGAGCGTAGAATTCGCAGCTTAAGAACATCTGAACCCCGCGTTCAGACTCCGTTCAGCTTGAACCCCTCCCGTCCCCTCTGTTGCGCCCGTACCCGGTGCACACCCTGATGTGCGAAGGCCCAGCCTCCCATGCGAATCCTGCTGGTCGAAGACGATGAGGCACTGGCCCAGGCGGTGGGCAGCTATCTGCGCTCCAAGGCCTTTCTGATCGACAGCGTGCCTTCTCTGGCCCAGGCGCGCGCCTGCCTGGCCGGTGCCAGCTACGCGGCCGTGCTGCTGGACCTGCACCTGTCCGACGGCGACGGCCTGGCGCTCATGCCCACGCTGCGCCGGCTGGAGCAGCCTCCCGTCACCATCGTGCTGACGGCACGCGACCAGGTCAGCGACCGCATCCGCGGGCTGGACGCGGGGGCCGACGACTATCTGGTCAAGCCTTACGACCCCGAGGAACTGCTGGCCCGCCTGCGCGCCGTGAGCCGGCGCGGCGGCGGCATGCAGGCCGGGCAGGACGCGGTGCTGCGCATGGGCACGCTGGAGATCGACCTGGCCCGCGAAATGGTGCGCGATGCCGGCCGCACCCTGCTGCTCACGCCCAAGGAATGGGCGCTGCTGCGCGTGCTCACGGCCCAGCCGCAGCGTGTGCACGCGCGCGAGCATCTGCTCGATGCGCTCTACGGCTTCGATGCCGAGGCCGACAGCAACACGCTGGAAGTCTTCATCAGCCGGCTGCGCCGCAAGCTCGGGCGCGACCGCATCCTGACCGTGCGCGGTACCGGCTACCGCCTGGCCCTCGAGCATGGATGAGCCGCAGCGCTACAGCCTGGCGCTGCCGCCCCGTCTGGCCGACCAGCTGGCCCGCGAGCTGACACTGGCCCTGGCCGCCGTCTGGCTGGCCTGCGTGCTGGCGCTGGCCTGGTATGTCAGCCACATCGTGCACCACAACTTCGACCAGGAAATGATCGACAGCGGCCATCGCCTGCTGGAGGTGGCCGTGCACCAGCTGGAACAGGAGGACCACTCGCGCGAGGGCGTGCAGCGCCCGCATGTGGCCTCGCAGCCGGGCGACGAGGCCGAGGATCTGGTCTACCAGCTGCAGGACGGCCGCGGCAACGTGCTGCTGCGCACCCAGGCCGCCCCCGTGGCAGCCTTTGCCGTGCCCATGCGCGAGGGCTTCTACGAGCGCGAGGGCTGGCGCATCTATGTGGTGGCCCATCCCCGGCAGCCGCTGTTCCTGATGCTGGCCGATCCCATGGTCGAGCGCAGCGAGGCGCTGCAGCGGGCGCTGCTGGCGCTGGGCTCGGTGATGCTGGTCATGCTCGCCCTCATGGGCTGGGCGCTGCGCGTGACCGCGCGGCGGCGCCTGCGCGTGCTGCGCGACATGCAGCTGCAGCTGAGTGAGCGCGGCGGCTCCAACCTGGAGCCGCTGGACCTGGACGCCATGCCGCGCGAGCTGTGGCGGCTGGGCCGGGGCATCAACCACCTGATGCAGCGCCTGTCGCATGCGCTGCAGGTGGAGCGCTCCATGGCTGCCAATGCGGCCCACGAATTGCGCACGCCGCTGGCCGTGGCCACGCTGCGCCTGCAGACGGCCCTGGACAGGGGCGTGGACAACACCGATGTGCGCGCGGCCTATGAGGCGCTGGAGCGGCTGCGCCAGCGCACGGAAAAGCTGCTGCAGCTGTCGCGCGCGGCCTCGGGCTCGGCGCTGGCGCAGGACGAGGTGAGGCTGGACGCGCTGGCCAGCATGGTGGCCTCCGAGTTCTGGCAGCAGGACGAATCCACCCAGCTGCGGCTGGACGTGGTGCTGCCCGAGCAGCCCTGCGGGCCGGTGGCGGGCGATGTGGACACGCTGGCCATCGCCTTGCGCAACCTGGTGGAGAACGCGCTGCGCTACAGCGATGGCTCGGAGGTGTTGCTCGAAGTCTGCGACAGCCACACCGTCCAGGTGCGCGACGAGGGGCCGGGCATGGATGCGGCGGCGCTGAGCACCGCGCGCGAGCGCCATGTGCGCCATGTGGACGACCTGCGCCTGCCCCAGGGCACCGTGCGGGAGCTGGCGTCGCCGGGCTACGGCCTGGGCCTGTCCATCGTGTCCATGATCGTGGCCCAGCATGGCGGCAGCCTGGAGCTGCAGTCGCCACCGCCTGGCAGCTCCAGCGGCCTGCTGGCACGCATTCAGTTGCCGGGGCGCGATCCGTCCGCGGATTCCGACGCCCCGGCCTGATCCGGGGCGCAGGCAGGCGGCAGGAGCGCATCGGCGGGCATGAGACCGCACAGCCTTGTGTTGCGCTGCAAGGCAGGCAGGGCGGCCAGTTTCTCTACCTCGGCATAGAAACGCTGCCAGCCCTGGGCGGCCTCGCCGCCGGCCTGGGCCGGCGCCTGGGTCTGCGCCTGGGTCTGCGCCTTTTTCCACAGCGCGGTGAAGGCCGGCACCCAGTCGTCGTAGGCGGCCAGCGCGCCAAAGCTGGCGTTGTTGGCATCGGCCACCCACTGGTCCAGCCGCGCCTGGTTGCGGTCGTAGAGCTGGCGCTGTGCATCGGTGGTCAGCAGGGCCGCATCGGCGCTGCGCCATTGCGCGCGCAGCGCGGCGTAGTCGCTGCGGAACTGCTGGTAGATCTGCGCCTTGGCCTGCGCCATGGCGGGGCCGCGCTGCTGCGGGTCCTGGTAGAGCTGCTGCAGCGTCTGGCGCGTGTGGCCGGTCAGCGCCCGCCACTGCGCGCGCCGCAGCTGGCCTGCATCCCAGCGTGCGCGGGCGGCGGGGCCGGCCTCGGTGGCCAGCCAGAGCGGCGTGCCCAGGCGCTCCACGGTGGTGGCAAAGGATTCGTTGAAGGCCGTGTCGCCGGCCACATAGACCACCTGGTGGGCCAGTTCGTGGAACAGCAGGCCGGCGAACTCGCCCTCGCCCCAGCCGATGAAGGTGTTGAGCAGCGGATCGCCGCCCAGCCAGTTCAGGTAGCCCAGCGTGGAATAGGCGGGCACGCCGTAGCTGCCGGACTCCAGGCCCTGGTCGGCCAGTTGCCGTGCCTGGGCCATGGCGTCGGCCTCGGCAAAGTAGCCCCGGTAGCCCACGCAGCCGGCCACCGGAAAGCACCAGCGGTGCAGCTCCAGGCTGTCGGGCGGCGCGGCCACCACGTTCCATACGGCAAACGGCCGCTGCAGATCGGCATAGCGGCGGTAGCTGGCGTTGTCGGGCAGGCCCAGGCGCTCCACGGCAAAGGCGCGCATGCGCCGGGCCGACAGCAGGCGCTCGCGCAGTGCAGGCGCAAGGCTCTCGTCCTGCAGCCAGTCGTCAATCGGGCGGCTGGCCTGCAGCAGGTGCATTTGCCCGCGCAGGCTTTGCCAGTAATAGCCCAGTCCGTCGCCACCGGTCCCCCGGCTGGCACAGCCGCCCAGCAGCAGGCCTATGCCCACCAAAATCGCGGGCAGGCCGCGCCTGACTACACTCAAGCCTTCTCGCACCCTTGGCCCCCTTGCTGCTTTCATGGACTTCTTCACGCTGGCGATCATTGTCTTCATCGCAATCTACCTGCTCAAGACGCAGCAACAGCGCCGGCATACCCTGCTGCTGGCCCAGTATCTGGGACGATTCCAGATCGAGAAGCTGATGGGCGGCCTGATCGAAGGCTATCTGCGCGTCCTGGGTGAGAGCGACGAGCAGCGCCGTGCCCAGATCTGGACCGTGCTGGACAACACCGAGGCCAACCTGGCCGAGCAGTTCCAGCGCTTTGCCAAGGAGATGGCCACGGCCGATCCGCAGCTCACGCGCGTGAGCACGCTGCCCGTGGCGCTGCCCTATCTGGACCGGCTCTTTCCCTCGTCGTCCTTCGATCTGCGCGACGCCATGCAGTTGCATGCGCGCGGCATTGCCTCCGTGCGCGTGGCCGACAGCCGCAACGAGGACGAACGCCGTGCGCGCGCCTTCACGATGACGGCCGAGCTGTTGCTCATGCAGTACACCTGTCATTGGTTTTGCAAATCGCGCGCCGTGGCATCCCTGCGCCTGGTCGCACGGCACAAGACGCCCTTCGAGCAAGTGCTTGCTTCGGTGACGGATCAGACACGGCGCGACTACAGGCAGCTGATCGCCTGATCACTCCCGCTGTGGCGGGGCGCCATGCCCCGCCATGCACAGCCCAGGCTGCGATTGACGCAGTGCGCCTTGCTGTCAAAAATGAACGCCATGACACAAGTGCTGAGCTCCATCGAGGCGCGGCTGGCGTCTCTCCCTGTCCCCGTGGCCGTGATCCTGCCGTCCGGCCAGCGCGCTGGTCCTGCGGATGCGCAGGTGGTGCTGCATTTCCAGACCATGTCGGCCATGGCCAGCCTGGCGGCCGGGCAGATAGGGACACTGGGCGGTGCCATCGTGGAAGGGCTGGTGCGCATCGACGGCCGCATGCGCGACGTGATGGCGGTGGCCGCCAGCCTGCTGCAGTCCGATCCGGTGCGCGGCACATCGCACTGGTGGGGGCATGCCATGGCCCGCATGCGCTCCATGGCCGCGCACACGCTGGCGCGCGACGCCCAGCAGATCCAGTTCCACTACGACATCTCCGACGACTTCTACGGCCTGTGGCTGGACCCGCGCCGCGTCTATTCCTGCGCCTACTTCCGCGATCCGCAGATGACGCTGGCCCAGGCCCAGGAGGCCAAGCTGGACCACATCTGCCGCAAGCTGGACCTGCGGCCCGGCGAGCGCTTCCTGGACATCGGCGCGGGCTGGGGCGCGCTGCTGGTGTGGGCGGCCGAGCACTACGGCGTCACGGCCACGGGCATCACGCTCTCGCACAACCAGCACCGCTACGTGCAGCAGCTGATTGCCGAGCGCGGCCTGCAGGGCAAGGTGGACATGCAACTGCTGGACTACCGCGCGCTGGCGCCCGGCCAGCCTTTCGACAAGATAGGCTCGGTGGGCATGTTCGAGCATGTGGGCCAGGCCCAGCTGCCCGAGTACTTCCAGACCGTGCACCGCCTGCTGCGCCCGGGCGGCATGGCGCTGATCCACGGCATCACGGCGGGCGGCGTGGACAACACCGAGCTGGGCGCGGGCATGGGCGAGTTCATCGACCGCTACATCTTCCCCGGCGGCGAGCTGATGCATGTGAGCCGCGTGCTGCACGACATGGGCCACAGCGGGCTGGAAATGGTGGACACGGAGAACCTGCGGCCCCACTACGCACGCACGCTGTGGAACTGGTCCGACGCACTGGAAGCCCGGCTGCCGCAGGCGCAGCGTATCCTTGAGCAGCATGCCGATGCCGAAGGTGCCGCCAAGGTGCTGCGCGCCTACCGGCTCTATCTGGCGGGTTGCGCCATGGGATTCGAGCGCGGCTGGATCGCCCTGCACCAGATGCTGTGCACGCATCCCGATGGACGGCTTCAGTCGGGACCCATGGTGGGGGCTCAATCGGACTATGCTTTCAACCGCGAGTACATGTACCGCTGAGTGCATGACACGCCACACAGAAAAAGGATAGCCATGCTCTACAAGTTCAAGTCCCGTGCCACGGCCGACGTCATCATGCTCGAATCCAACGGCCGCCAGGTCCTGGAGATCGTCGGCAAGACGCCCGGCGCCAGCGGCATCATCACGGTGCAGCAGATTCCCGCCGCCATAGAGGCGCTGGAGGCCGCCGTCGCCGACGACGACGCCCGCCGCAAGGCCAGCCATGAAGACGAGTCCCAGGACGGCGAGCAGGACAGCGCCGCAGCGGGCGCGCGCGACGCCGTCAGCCTGCGCCAGCGCGCCGCGCCCATGATCGACATGCTGCGACGCAGCGCCGCCGAGAACAGCGACGTCACCTGGTAAGCCGGCGGCCCCACCGGCCCCTTCAGGCGTTGATGCCCTTCATGCCTTCCTCCGTATAGCGCTGCCCGGCCACGGGCAGCTCGTCGCTGGCGCGCCGCAGCTCGTCCAGCTCGGCGGGCGTCAGTGCCACGGACAGCGCGCCCAGGTTGTCCTGCAGATGGGCGATGCGGCGGGTGCCCGGAATGGGCACCACGTCCGGCCCCTGGGCCAGCAGCCAGGCCAGGGCGATCTGCGCGGGCGTGCTGCCCTTGCGCTGCGCCAGGGCCGATACGGCGCCCACCAGGGCCTGGTTGGTGTCGATGTTGCCAGGCTGAAAGCGCGGCAGGCTGGCGCGGAAATCGCCCTGCTCGAAGGCCGTGCCGCCATGAAAGCGCCCCGTGAGAAAGCCGCGCCCCAGCGGCGAATAGGCCACCAGCCCCACGCCCAGCTCGCGGCAGGCGGGCAGCACCTCTTCCTCCACCTCGCGCGTCCACAGCGAATACTCGGTCTGCACCGCCGCCACCGGGTGCACGGCATGGGCGCGGCGCAGCGTGGCCGCGCTGACTTCGCACAGGCCGATGCGGGCGATCTTGCCCTCCTGCACCAGCTGCGCCAGGCCTTGCATGGTCTCTTCGATGGGGCGCGTGGCATCGACGCGGTGCACGTAGTACAGGTCGATGCGCTCCACGCCCAGGCGCCGCAGCGAATCCTCGCAGCTTTGCCGTGCGTACTGCGCGCTGTTGTCGATGCTGCGCCGGTACTCGCCGGCCTTGCGCACGATGCCGAACTTGGTGGCGATCTTCACGCGCGGGCGGCGCGAGGCCAGGAAGCGGCCTATCAGCTCCTCGTTGTGGTGCGGCCCGTACACATCGGCCGTGTCCAGGAAATCGATGCCGGACTCCACGGCGTGGTCCAGCGCCTGCAGCGCCAGGGCGTCGTCGCGCGGACCATAGAACTCGCTCATGCCCATGCAGCCCAGGCCCAGGGCGGATACCTGCAGATCGTGGCCGAGTTTGCGTTGTTGCATTGCATATCCTCTTGCTGAAACAAGGGGCCAGTATGGTTTTCCGAAGCGGCCTTGCCTACTGACAAAATCGCGCTTTGATCTTCCATTTTCGGAAAGCATTCCCGAAAACATTCCCGAAAACAAAGGAGCATTCCATTGCAGTGGGACGACGCCCGCATCTTCCTGGCCATTGCCCGCGCCGGCAGCCTGAGCGGTGCCTCGGCCGCGCTGGGGCTGGGCGTGGCCACGGTCTCGCGCCGGCTGGATCGGCTGGAGTCTGCGCTGGCCATGCCGCTGTTCAGCCGCCACCAGAGCGGCTATCGGCTCACGGCCGACGGCCAGGCGCTGCTGGCCCCTGCCGAGGCGCTGGAGCAGGCGGCCCAGGCCCTGGGCGATGCCGCGCAAAGCCAGGCACAGGTCGCGGGCGTGGTGCGGCTGGCCACGGCCGAGAACCTGGCCAACCCGCTGATCGCGCCCTCGCTGGTCCCTCTGTTCGCCCGCCACCCGGGGCTGCGCGTGCAGCTGGTCAGCGGAGTGCAGACGCTGAACCTGCACCGGCGCGACGCCGACCTGGCCGTGCGCATGACCCAGCCCGAGGCCGGCCACCTCACGATACGGCGCCTGGGCACGCTGGGCTTCGGCCTGTATGGATCGGCCGGCTACGTGCAAGGCCGCGCAGGCGGAAACGGAAGCGCGGGCACCCACGGCTCGGACCCGTTCGAGGGCGATGCCTTCATCGGCTGGGACGACAGCCATGCCCACCTGCCCGCCGCACGCTGGATGGCGCGCGCCCTGCACGGGCGGCCCTGCCGGCTGGAGACCAACACCCTGTCCGCGCAGCTGGCCGCGGCCCAGGCCGGCCTGGGCCTGGCCGTGCTGCCGCATTTCCTGGCGCGGCAGGCGGGGCTGGTCTGCGTGGAGCCGCAGCTGGGCGCCGACCAGCCGATCTGGCTTGCCATGCATGCCGACCTGGCCCATTCGCGGCGCGTGCGTGCCGTGGCCGACCACCTCATTGAACTGTTCGAGCGGCGGCATGCCGAACTCGAAGGCCCGGCCTGAGCCGCAGCAGAGGCCGCGCGCCGTGTTAAACACGCACGCAGATTGCGAGAAAGAAAGGACTTCCATGCACCGCCTCCGTCATTCCTCCCGATTCCTGCCCTGGCTGGGCGCGCTGGCCGCCACGCTGGCACTGGCCGCCTGTGCCGACAGGCCCAAGGCGCCCACCGGCCCGCAGGCGCCCCCGGGAGCGGCGGCTGCCGTGTATTCGCTGCTGTTTCTGGACAACGCCTCCAACCTCGGCCCCAAGGCGGCGGCCTACTGCATAGGCAACGGCCGGGGCTGGGCGCTGCTGGACCCCGATGCCGGCACGCTGGCCCTGCTCAGCGGCCAGAGCCAGGTGCGGCCGGCTTCGGCCTGCGATGTGGGCAAGGGCGGCGAGCAGGTGCTGGACCGGGCCAGCGGCCGGCCGGCGCTGATGTTCGGCGTCGAGCTTGTGCACTGCACGGCCTCGGGATCGCAATGCCTGATGCGCGGCAGCTACTACGAAGGTCCGGGCAACACGCAGAGCAACCTCTACAACGCAAGCCAGCGCGGCGGCAGCTGGCAGGCCGTGATGGCGCTGCGCGGGCCGGCGCCCTGAGCCTGCACCGCTGCTGTCGCGCGGCTCCCGCCAACGAAAAAGCCCGGCCGAAGCCGGGCTTGATCGTGGTTGCAACCGGGCGATCCGTCGCGGTGGTGGTCCTCGGGATCAGTCGGCGTAGGTGCCGGCTGCCTTGATGACCTTGCCCCACTTCTCGATCTCGGCCTGGACGAACTTCTTGTGGCCTTCGGGCTCGATGCGGCCGTCGCTGGCGATCACGGCGCCCAGGGCTTCCTGGCGCTTGATGAACTCGGGGTCCTTCAGGGCGGCCTTCATGGCCTCGTTGACCTTCTTGACGATGTCGGCCGGCGTGCCCTTGGGTGCGTACAGGCCGTGCCAGATGGTGACCTGGAAGTCGGGCACGCCCACTTCGGCCAGCGTCGGCAGGTCCTTGAGCGCGGGCATGGTCAGGCGCTTGGGCGTGGTCACGGCATAGGCCTGCACCTTCTTGGCCGTGATCTGGCCCGTGGTGTTGGTGGTCTGGTCGCACAGCAGGTCCACCTGGTTGCCGATCAGGTCGGCAATCGCGGGGGCGGCGCCCTTGTAGGGCACGGGCGTCATTTCCGTCTTCATGGACGCCTGCAGCATCAGGCCGCACAGGTGGGAGGCGGAACCGATGCCGGCATTGGCCAGGTTGACCTTGCCCTGGTTCTTGCCGATCCAGTCCTTGACCTCGGCGAAGTTCTTGGCCGGCAGGCTGGGGCGGCCGATCAGGGTCATGGGCACGTCGTTGATGATGCCGGCGTACTCGAAGTCGTTGAGCACGTTGAACGACAGCTTGCGGTACAGCGACGGGATCGTGGACATGCCGATGTGGTTGATCAGCAGCGTGTAGCCGTCAGGACGGGCACGTGCGGCCTTGGCCGTGCCGATGGTGCTGCCGGCGCCATCGGCGTTGTCCACCACGATGGTGGCATTGTTCAACTGCTTGCGCATGGACTCGGCCAGATCGCGGGCCACCTTGTCGGTCGGGCCGCCTGCGGTGAACGGCACGATGAGGGTGATCGTCTTGCCTGCGGCAGGATAGTCCTGCGCGTGGGCGCCAAGGGCTGCACCGGCTGCCAGCGCAATGGCTGCGATCTTGAACAATGCTTTCATAGTGTCTCCAAGTAAATAGCGTGCAAATGATAGGGGGCGATGCGCATTTGCCTTCGAGGGCAAACACGCAAGAGAAACCGAATGCACGAGGAGACGGATTTTAAGAATTGTTTCTATTGCGCCGCAGCAGATTCCCTTGCCATTGATCTAGTGCAAACCCTGGGAGTCTTGACAGGCGTCATGTTTTCAGGGTCTGCGAATGCTGCTCGGCGGCGAGGCCGCCGTACCCGCGCCTCGGTGGCTACTTGTACGACCTCGCGTCTTCAATGACCTTCCCGTCATTGGGCAGGGTGCCCGGCAGCACCATCTGCACATCGCCGCGCAGCTTGGTGACTTCGCGCACGGCATCGGACAGTTGCTGGGCCAGGCCCGGTGAGGTTTCGCGGGTTTCGACCAGCAGCTGCATCTGGTCGTTGGCCATCTCGCCCGTGACCACCAGCCGCGCGCGCCCCACCTGGGGGAAGCGGCGCACGACGTCGGCAATCTGGCCCGGGTGCACGAACATGCCGCGCACCTTGGTGGTCTGGTCGGCGCGTCCCATCCAGCCCTTGATGCGTGCGTTGGTGCGGCCCGTGGGGCACTGGCCGGGCAGCACGGCAGAGAGGTCGCCCGTGCCGAAACGGATCAGCGGGTAGTCGGGATTGAACGTGGTGATCACCAGCTCGCCCACCTCGCCGGGGGCCACCGGGTCGCCCGTGCCGGGGCGCACGATCTCGACGATGACCTGCTCGTCCAGCACCAGGCCTTCGCGGGCCTCGGTCTCGTAGGCGATCAGGCCCAGGTCGGCCGTGGCGTAGCACTGGTAGCCCGCGATGCCGCGCTCGGCCAGCCAGTCGCGCAGCGAGGGCGGAAAGGCCTCGCCCGAGACCATGGCCTTGGTCACGGAGGGAATGGGCAGGCCCATCTCCAGGGACTTTTCCACAATGATCTTGAGGAAGCTGGGCGTGCCCACGTAGCCGGCGGGCCGCAGGTCGGCCATGGCCTGCACCTGCTGCTCGGTCTGGCCCGTGCCGCCTGCGAACACCGTGCAGCCCAGCGCATGGGCGCCGCTTTCCATCATCGAGCCCGCGGGCACGAAGTGGTAGCTGAAGCAGTTGTGCACCAGCTCGCCGGGCCGAAAGCCCGAGGCATGCAGCGCGCGCGCCATGCGCCAGTAGTCTGGGCGGCGGCTTTCGGGCTCGTAGATGGGGCCGGGGCTGCAGAACAGGCGCGGCATGGGCTGGCCCAGGCCAATGGCGTTGAAGCCGCCGAAGATCTGCGCGGGCCGCTGCTCGGCCTGGCGCTGCAGCAGCTCGTACTTGCGCGTCACCGGCAGGCGGGCCAGGGCCTCGCGGCTGGTGATCTGCGCGGCATCGACGCCGGCCAGGATCTGGGCGAAGGCGGCAGAGTGTTGCTGCGCATGGGCGATCTGCCGGGGCAGGGCGGACAGCAGCGCCGCTTCGCGTTCGTCAGGGGTGCGCGTCTCCAGCGCGTCGTAGAAGGCACTCATGGCTAGTCCTGTGGAAGAAGGGTCTGGGGCAGGGGCTGGGAAATGTCCGCCGGTCAGGCCAGCCAGCGTTTTCTGCGCTTGTAGCTCTTGACGTCCTTGAAGCTTTTCCGCTCGCCGCCGCCCACGCCCAGGTAGAACTCCTTGACGTCCTCATTGCTGGCCAGGTCCGAGGCCGCGCCGTCCATGACGATGCGGCCGCTTTCCATGATGTAGCCGTAGTCCGAATATTTGAGGGCCATGTTGGTGTTCTGTTCGGCCAGCAGGAAGGTAACCTTCTCCTTGCTGTTGAGGTCGCGGACGATGTTGAACACCTCCTCGACGATCTGCGGGGCCAGGCCCATCGAGGGTTCGTCCAGGAGCACCATGCGCGGATTGGCCATCAGCGCGCGGCCGATGGCGCACATCTGCTGCTCGCCGCCCGAGGTGTAGGCGGCCTGCGAGGTACGGCGCGTCTTCAGGCGCGGAAAGTAGTTGTAGACCTTCTCGAGGTTGGCTGCTATCTCGCCCTTGTCAGTGCGCGTGTAGCTGCCGGTCATGAGGTTTTCCTCGATGGTCAGGTGGGCGAAGCAGTGCCGCCCCTCCATGACCTGGACCACGCCGCGCTGCACCAGCTCGGAGGGCGTGAGGCTTTCGATGCGCTCGCCCTCCAGCTCGATCGTGCCCTTGGTCACCTCGCCGCGCTCGCCCTTGAGCAGGTTGGAGATGGCGCGCAGCGTCGTGGTCTTGCCCGCGCCGTTGCCGCCCAGGATGGCCACGATGCTCTCGCGCGGCACCTGGAGCGAAACGCCCTTGAGCACCAGGATCACATGGTTGTAGATGACTTCGATGCCATTGACCACGAGCAGCGGATCGCTGGCGGCCGGGGCGGAGGTGGGTGCGGTGGTCATGGCGTCGTCCATGGGCGTTGATACGAAAGCGGAGTGCGGGGCCGCAACTCTCGAAGCATCTCTGCGCGGGGAATGCCCCAACTCAGGGACACCGAGGAAGGGCCGCCCCGCACCGAGGGTGTCGTCCCCCTCCCCCGCGAAGCGGGTAGAGAGGGGGAAGGCGCGCAAGCGCCTCAGGGGGTGCAAGTTCTAGCTTTTACGTTCTTTTCCTTGGCGTACTTGTCCGCGTACTCCTTGACCAGCGGTTCGACCATGGACTTGTCGGCCTGGTACCAGTCGGAGACCACCTTCCACTTGGCGCCATCCCACTGGGCGATGCGCGACCAGTCGGTGCCCAGATGGTTGTCGCAGCTGGTCTTGACGGGGCGGATGATCTTGCCGAAGCCCAGCTCGTTGAGGCGCTCCTGCGTGAGGTTCAGGTTCTCCAGACCCCAGCGCACCTGCTCGGAGGTCATGACCTTGCCCTTGCCGTATTTTTCCTGCGCCGTGCGGATGGCCTCCACCTGCAGCATGGAGATCACCATGCCGCGCGTGTGGGCCATGGCGCCCAGTTCCTTGGCGTCGGTGGCCGTGCCCTGGCCCTTGTCGTAGACCATGGCCTTGACCTCGTCGTGCACCTTGTCGTGCTCGGCCGTGTTGTGGATGGTCACGGTGTTGTAGCCCTTGGCGCCGGCGCCGATGTCCTTCACGTCATGGTCCGAGCCGGCCCACCAGATGGCGTACATCTTCTCGCGCGGGTAGCCGGTGGCCTGCGCCTCGCGCACGGCCGTGGGCGTCATCACGCCGGCCGACCACAGCAGCACGTAGTCGGGGCGCTGCTGGCGGATCTGCAGCCAGGTGGACTTCTGCTCCACGCCGGGCGCCGTCACGGGCAGCAGCGTCAGGTCGAAGCCTTCCTTGGCGGCGCGCTTTTGCAGCAGCGGAATGGGCTCCTTGCCGTAGGGCGAGTCGTGGTAGACCAGGGCGATCTTCTTGCCCTTGAGGCTGCCCTTTTCCTTCTTGAGGATGTCCTGGATGATGGAATCGGCCGCCGTCCAGTAGTTGCCCAGCAGCGGGAAGTTCCACTCGAAGACCTTGCCGTCGGCCGACTGCGACAGGCCATAGCCCGTGGTGATGATGGGCATCTTGTCGCCCGGCGCCTTGTCCGTCACGGCGAACGTGATGCCGGTGGACTGCGGATCGAAGCCCGCCGCGCCGCCGCCCTTGCCCTTCAGGCGCTCATAGCACTCCACGCCCTTGGCCGTGTCGTAGGCCGTCTCGCATTCCTCGTAGGCGATCTTCACGCCATTGATGCCGCCCTTGGCGTTGACCAGCTTGATGTAGTCCTGCTTGCCATCGGCCCATGGAATTCCCAGCGGCGCGAACTGGCCCGTGCGGTAGACCAGCAGCGGTACGAACTGGTCCTGGGCCTGTGCGGCAGGGGCGGCCACGAGAGCGCCGATTCCAGCAGCGACCGTGGCAGCGGCGATGGCGACTTTCTTGAACATCATGACGTTGTCTCCTAGTTGGCTGGGGAAGATTCCCCGGTTATCCGGCACTCTGTGGCGCCCTGTCTCGATACAGATCAACTCAATGCGGGAAGGGCCAGACGCGAAGCTTCTGGCGGGCCGTGGCCCACAACTTGGCGAGTCCATGCGGCTCCACGATCAGGAAGAACACGATCAGCGCACCGAAGATCATGTGCTCCAGGTAGGTCGCCGTGGCCGTGGACAGCGGCAGGCCCATCCAGTGCGGCACCTGGGTGAGCAGCAGCGGCAGCAGCACGAAGAAGGCCGCGCCGAAGATGCTTCCCACCACCGAGCCCAGGCCGCCGATGATGATCATGAACAGCAGCTGCAGCGAGCGGTCCAGGCTGAAGGCCGCGGGCTCCCAGGCGCCCAGGTGAACGAAGCCCCACAGCGCGCCGGCCACGCCGACGATGAAGCTGCTCACGGCAAAGGCGCTGAGCTTGGCGTAGGTCGGGCGGATGCCGATCACGCTGGCGGCCACGTCCATGTCGCGCATGGCCATCCACTCGCGGCCGATGGCGCCGCGCACCAGGTTCTTGGCGGCCAGGCCCAGCACGCACAGGATGCCCAGGCACAGCAGGTACTTCTCCATGGGCGTGTCGATCTTCCAGCCCATGATGGACAGCGGGCCTGCGCTCACCGAGCCCGAGGAAGAGTTGTTCGTCACCCAGGCCGCGCGGCTGGCCAGCCAGTCCACGAAGAACTGGGCGGCCAGCGTGGCCACGGCCAGGTACAGGCCGCGGATGCGCAGGCTGGGCAGGCCGAAGATCACGCCGAAGACCATGGCCAGCACGCCGCCGCCGATCAGGGCCACCAGCAGCGGCATGCCCTCGAAGCGGACCTGCAGGTTGTAGGCCGCGTAGGCGCCCACGGCCATGAAGGCGCCGGTGCCCAGAGAGATCTGGCCGCAGTAGCCGACCAGGATGTTCAGCCCCAGCGCCGCCAGCGACATGATCAGGAAGGGGATCAGCACGGCCTGGAAGGTGTAGTCGCTGACGCTGAAGGGAATCACCAGGAAGGCGACGGCCAGCAGCGCCACGATGGCCCAGCGGTCCTGGGCGACGCCGAAGATCTGCTGGTCGGATGCGTAGGTCGTCTTGAATTGACCGTTCTCACGATAAAACATGGTGCAAGTTCTCCGTAACGGTCAAACGCGATCAATGATTTTGTCGCCGAACAGCCCTTGGGGCCGCACGAGCAGGAAGCACAGGGCCAGACCGTAGGCGAACCAGGTCTCGATGCCGCCGCCGACCATGGGGCCCAGGTAGACCTCGGAGAGCTTCTCGCCCACGCCGATGATCAGGCCGCCGATGATGGCGCCGGGCAGCGAGGTCAGGCCGCCCAGGATCACCACGGGCAGGGCCTTCAGGGCCACCAGCGACAGCGAGTACTGCACACCCAGCTTGGAGCCCCAGATGATGCCCACCACCAGGGCCACGCCGCCGGCCACCGACCAGACGATGACCCAGATGCGCGACAGCGGGATGCCGATGGACTGGGCCGCCTGGTGGTCGTCGGCCACGGCGCGCAGCGCGCGGCCGGTCTTGGTCTTCTGGAAGAACACGCTGAGCGCGGCCACCAGCAGCGCGGCGATGCAGGCCGCGTACAGGTCTTCCTGGCTCAGCAGCACGCCGCCCTGGAACAGGCCCTCGAGGATGAACATGGGGTCCTTGGGCATGCCCACGTTGATGCTGTAGACGGCGCTGCCGAAGATCATCGGGCCCAGGCCGTCCAGCAGGTAGGCGATGCCCAGCGTGGCCATCAAGAGCGTGATGGGCTCCTGGTTGACCAGGTGGCGCAGCGCCAGCCGCTCGATCACCCAGGCCACGACCACCATGATGGCCAGCGACACGCAGATGGCCAGCAGGTTGGTGAACCAGCCCGGCTCCATGCCGATCCACTTCGGGATCCACTCGGAAAAGCGCGCCATGGCCAGGGCCGAGAACAGCACCATCGCGCCCTGGGCGAAGTTGAACACGCCCGAGGCCTTGAAGATCAGCACGAAGCCGATGGCGATCAGCGCGTACAGCGTGCCCACCATGAGGCCGCCGAACAAGGTTTCCAGAAAAAATCCCATGTCAGTCCCCTCAATGGCCTGTGCCAAGGTAAGCGCGGATCACGTCTTCGTTCTGGCGCACCTCGTCGGGTGCGCCGTCGCCGATCTTCTTGCCGTAGTCCAGCACCACGACGCGGTCGCTGATGTCCATGACCACGCCCATGTCGTGCTCGATCAGCACGATGGTGGAGCCGAACTCGTCGTTGACATCGAGGATGAAGCGGCACATGTCCTGCTTTTCCTCCACGTTCATGCCGGCCATGGGCTCGTCCAGCAGCAGCACCTGCGGCTGCATGGCCAGTGCGCGGCCCAGGTCCACGCGCTTTTGCAGGCCGTAGGGCAGCTGGCCCACGGGGGTCTTGCGGTAGGCCTGGATCTCCAGGAAGTCGATGATGTGCTCGACGAACTCGCGGTGGCGGATCTCCTCGCGCTGGGCCGGGCCCAGGCGCAGGGCCTGCATCAGGATGCCGCTTTTGATCTGCAGGTTGCGGCCGGTCATGATGTTGTCGATCACGCTCATGCCCTTGAACAGCGCCAGGTTCTGGAAGGTGCGCGCCACGCCCATCTCGGCCACCTGGCGGCTGTTCATGTGGCTGAAGGTCTTGCCCCGGAAGGTGATCGATCCCTCGGACGGCGTGTACACGCCGTTGATGCAGTTGAGCATGGAGCTCTTGCCGGCGCCGTTGGGGCCGATGATGGAGCGGATCTCGTGCTCGCGCACATCGAACGAGATGTCCGTCAGCGCCTTCACCCCGCCGAAGCGCAGGCTGATGTTCTTGATGTCGAGGATGACATCGCCGATCTTCTTGTGGGTCATGTCAGCGGCTCCGGTCAGGCCCTGGCGGTGGCAGCCACCGAATGGGTTTTGGCATCGATGATGGACAGCGTGGCGCTGACGCTGCCGGTGCGGCCGTCCTCGAACTTGACCTGGGTCTCGATGAACTGCTCGCGCTTGCCCGTGTACAGCGCATCGACCAGCACGCCGTACTTGTCGGCAATGAAGCCGCGGCGCACCTTGCGCGTGCGGGTCAGCTCGTCGTCGTCGGGGTCCAGCTCCTTGTGCAGCACCAGGAAGCGCGCCACCTGCGTGTCGGCCATGCCGGCTTCGGCGGCCAGGTCGGCGTTCACCTGGGCCACGCAGTCGGCCACCATCTCCAGTACCTTGGCCTTCGATGCCAGGTCCACATAGCCGCCATAGGGCAGGCCCTGGCGCTCGGCCCAGTTGCCCACGGCCTCGTAGTCGATGTTGATGAAGGCGCAGACCTGGTCGCGGCCGTGGCCGAAGCACACCGCCTCCTTGATCTGGGGGAAGAACTTGAGCTTGTTCTCGATGTAGTTGGGCGCGAACATGGCGCCCCGGCTGGTCTTGCCCACGTCCTTGGCGCGGTCGATGATGCGCAGCTGGCCGCTGGCGTCGATCACGCCGGCATCGCCCGTGTGGAACCAGCCGTCGGCATCCACCACCTCGGCCGTGGCGTCGGGGCGCTTGTAGTACTCCTTGAGCACGGACACGCCCTTGAGCAGCACCTCGCCGTTGTCGGCGATCTTCAGCTCGATGCCCGGTGCGGCCTGGCCCACGCTGCTCAGCTCCACCTGCCCGTCGCGCTGTATGCACACATAGGCGCAGGTCTCGGTCTGGCCGTAGAGCTGCTTGAGGTTGATGCCGATGGAGCGGAAGAAGCGGAACAGCTCGGGCCCGATGGCCGCACCCGCCGTATAGGCCACGCGGATGCGCGACAGGCCCATGGCATTGCGCAGCGGCCCGTAGATGCACAGGTCGCCCAGCGCGTACTTCAGGCGGTCCAGCGTGCCCACCGTCTTGCCGTCCAGGATGTCCGAGCCCACGCGGCGCGCCACGGCCATGGCGCGGCCGTACATCCATTGCTTGAAGGGCGCTGCGTCCTCCATGCGGATGGACACCGAGGTCAGCATGCCCTCGAAGATGCGCGGTGGCGCGAAGTAGTAGCTGGGGCCGATCTCGCGCAGGTCGATGGACACGGTCGAGGCCGACTCCGGGCAGTTGATGGTGAAGCCCGCCACCAGCCACTGCGCGAAGGAGAACAGATGGTCGCCCACCCAGGCCGGAGGCAGGTAGGAGATCACGTTGTCGCCGGGGCCCAGGCGGTCCACCTGCACGCCGCCGCGTGCCGACTCGCCAAAGCTGCGGTGCGTCTGGCACACGCCCTTGGGCTTGCCGGTCGTGCCCGAGGTGTAGAGGATGACCGAGACATCGTCGGGCGACAGCGCGGCCAGCATCGCATCCCAGGCGCCCGGGTGTGCGGCATCCCACTCCTTGCCCTTTTGCAGCAGCGCCTCGGTGCTGATCAGCCCGGGCTGGTCGTAGTGGCGCAGGCCGCGCGGGTCGTCATAGATGATGTGGCCGAGGCCGGAGACGCTCTCGCGCACCTCCAGCAGCTTGTCGACCTGCTCCTGGTTCTCGGCAAAGGCGAAGTCGATCTCGGCATCCTCGATGACGAAGCGCATCTCGGCGGCCACGGCATCCTGGTACAGCGGGATCGGTACGCCGCCCAGCGCCTGCACGGCAATGAAGCCCATGTAGACATGGGGCCGGTTGTCGCTGATGAAGGCCAGATTCTGGCTGCGCGCCAGGCCCAGCGCCGCCAGGCCGCAGGCCATGTGGCGCACGGTCTCGGCGGCCTCGCTCCAGCTCCAGGTCTGCCAGATGCCGTATTCCTTCTCGCGCAGCGCCGGCGCCTGGGGGCGCTGGGCGGCATGCTGGAGCAGCAGGTGCGGGAACGTGGTCGTCATTCCATGTCCTTGGATGTTCGTGAATGGTGGTCGCATGGTGCAGATGCCCAGGCTGTGACCTACCGGCTTGGACTGCATCCTAGGACTGGCTTTGACGCCGTGGTGTCTGTTTGACGACAATCCGCGGGAAACTCATCATCGGGAAAACGCGCCGTAACAAAAGGTGCCAAAACGGTCTCATGTCCCGCTTGGGGGCTTGCGCATCCGGGAATGTGCGCGTGCCGCGGTCCTTCTGGAAATCCCGCTCACGCCAGCCACCGGGCTCGGGCAATGCTTGGGTGGTTTTGATGATTGATCCGCGCACCCTCGCCGCGACTCCATGAGCCAAGAACTGTCACTGCACCAGCGCCGCCGCGCGCCCCGGCCCGAGGAACTCGAAGGCATTCCCTGGCTGGCCGTACTCCAGCCCGCCGAGCGCGAACGGGCCCAGAAGGCGCTGGTCGTCGGCGACGCCCAGCCCGGCGACTATGTCTGCCGCACCGGCCGCGCGCCCACCTACTGGTTCGGCGTGGTCGAAGGCCTGCTCAAGATGAACACCGACGGCGCCGATGGCGCCAGCATGACCCTGGCCGGCCTGCCCCCGGGCGGCTGGTTCGGCGAAGGCACGGCCGTCAAGCGCGAGCCCTATCGCTACAACGTGCAGGCCATACGCCGCAGCGTGGTCGGCGGCCTGCCGATCGAGACCTTCCACTGGCTGCTGGACCACTCCATCGGTTTCAACCGCTTCGTCATGAGCCAGCTCAACGAGCGCCTGGGCCAGTTCATCTCGGCCCGCGAAATCGACCGCCTCACCAACCCCGACCTGCGCGTGGCCCGCAGCCTGGCCGCGCTCTTTCACCCGCTGCTGTACCCGGGCGTGGGCGAGGTGCTGCGCATCACCCAGCAGGAACTGGCCTACCTGGTGGGCCTGTCGCGCCAGCGCGTCAATGAGGCGCTGTCCGTGCTGCAGCGCGAAAACGCCATCGTCGTGGAGTACGGCGGCCTGCGCGTGCTTGACCTGGAAGCGCTGCGCAGCGGGCTGTTTGCGGCGGCGCGGCGGGCGGCCTGAGCATGCGCGGCGTCCGCTTTGGCGCCGTACCCATCGGCATGAAACAGCACCGATGCATGCCACCACGGAATTTTGAAAAGTACTGAAAATCGTAGCCAAACTACGATTTGCAGAAAAATACCAAACTTGTCCGTGTTTGGAATAAGTGCTTGAATCGCAGCATGACTACGACCGGGGCAAGCAAATTAAACGCGCTCTACACGCAGCTGCCTGCGGGCACGCCCATCACCTCGCAGGATCTGGCAGGGCTTGGCATCTCCGCAGACCTGGCTGTCCATTACGTGCGCGCGGGCTGGCTGAAGCGCTTGATGCGGGGGGTCTTCTGCCGGCCCAACGACAGCCTGGCCCTGCATCCGAGCCTGGGCGTGCTGCAGCGCCGCCTGGAGGGCCTGCATGTGGGGGGCAAGTCGGCGCTGGACTGGTACGGCATGCGCCAGTATGTGGCGCAGCAGCCGGTGCTGCAGCTGTATGGCTGGGCCGCCGGGCAGTTGCCGCCATGGTTCACGGAGCGGTTCCCTGCCGAATACCATCGCAAACGGCTGTTCGATGAACAACCCGGCGATTTGCTGCACGTGGGGCCGTTCGAGAAACGCAGCGGTGCAGCCCAGGTCTCGGCGCCGGAGCGTGCGCTGTTGGAGCTTCTGAGCGATGTGGGCGTGCGCCAGCCGCTGCAGGAAGCCAGGGAGCTGGTGGAGAGCGCGTACAGCCTGCGCGCCGATGTGCTGCGTGAACTTCTGCAGCGCTGCACCAGCGTCAAGACCGTGCGCCTGTGCCTTCAACTCGGGCGCGAGGGGGCGCTGCCCTGGGTCGCCAGGCTGGAGACGGCCTCGCTGCCGACGGGAAGCGACAGGCCCTGGGTGTCCCGGTCGGCCGAGGGCCTGTTGGTGCTCAAGCCATGAACCAGACCTATCTCGACACTGCGCGCCTGTTGACACAGGTCGCGCCGCTGGTGTTTGTGGATGACACGTTCGCGCTGAAGGGCGGAACCGCGATCAACCTGTTCGTGCGCGATATGCCGCGCCTGTCCGTTGATCTGGACCTGGTGTTTCCCGACCACAGGCCGTCACGTGATGAGGCGCTGCTGCGGATCAATCAGGCCATCCGGCAATCGGCAGAACGTCTGACGAAGCGGGGCTTTCAGACTCATGCGCCGGTGGCTGCAGCGGGCCAGACCAAGCTGCTGGTGCGCCGCGGTCCCGTGCAGGTCAAGATCGAAGTGAACTATGTCATGCGGGGCACGGTGCTGCCGGTGCGGCAGGCCTCGCTCACGCCAACTGCGCGCGATGTGCTGATGGCTGATCTGGAGATTCCCGTGGTCTCCGCAGAGGACGTGTACGGCGGCAAGCTCGTGGCCGCCCTGGACCGGCAGCACCCGCGTGATCTGTTCGATGTGATGCAGCTGTTCGCGCACGGCGGCATCACCTCAGGCATCCGGCGCGCCTTCGTGGTCTATCTGGCCTGCAGCAACCGGCCTTTGCACGAAGTGCTGTTTCCTCCCTTGCGTGATGTCCGGCACGATTTCGAGAACAACTTCCGGGGCATGACGGCCGAGCCTGTGCCGCTGCAATCTCTGCTCGCAGCACGCGAGCGGTTGCTGCGGGAGCTTCAGCAAGGGCTGGATGCCAGTGAGCGGCGCTTTTTGCTGTCGCTGGCCGCAGGAGCCCCCGATTGGCCGGCGCTGGACATCGCCCATCTCGAACACCTGCCCGGCGTGCGATGGAAGGTGCAGAACCTGGCGCAGTTGCGCACGTCCCATCCCCGCAAGTTCGCCGAGCAGGCGGACCTGCTGGCCGCACGGCTGGTCATCTGACGCCAGCACTGCACACCTTCAGATCACGCCTTCGCGCCGCAGCCGCTCCTGCTGCTGCGCATCCAGCCCCAGCGCCGCATAGATGCGTGCATTGTCCTGGCCGGTGGCCGGGCCGCTGCGGGGCGAAGGGGCCTGGCGGCCCGTGAAGCGGGGTACGGGCGCGGGGGCGGTGAGG
>NZ_JACVUR010000099.1:0-578 GCF_016516495.1 Delftia sp. S65 | reverse complement strand
GGCGATGGCCGCCGGCGATGTCGAGCTGCTCGCCAAGCTGCTGCCCATGGCCCAGATGTTCGGCGAGGTGGCGGACGCTGCCGGCCGCGTACTAGACGGTTTGAAGGAGGACCGCTCCAAGCTGGAAGCCGAATACCTGCGCGCCACGGGCCAGACGGACAAGTACCGCGAGGCCCTGCGCAGGCTGGCGACCGAAGGCATGACCGAGGCCGAGCGCGCCGCGTGGGACTACAACGAAGCGCTGCGAGCAGAGATTGCCGCGCGCAACCAGCAGCAGGACCTGGAGCGCCGATGGCTGGAGTTGTCTGGAGACACTGCCGAACTGCGGCGGCGCGAACTCGCTGCACTGGACCCCAGCAACCGCGAACTGCAGCAGCGCATATGGGCGCTGGAGGATGAGCGGGAGGCCGCAGCCGCGGCCGCTGAAAAAACACGGGAGGCTGCGGCTGCTGCAAAGGCTGCGACGGACGCGGCATATGACCTGTTCCGCCGTGCGTATCAGCGCGACCGCGATGCATTGCAGGACAAGGCGGCAACGCTGCAAAGCACCATCAGTGCGATCAGCTCGGCCGTGGGCA
>NZ_JACVUR010000098.1:0-586 GCF_016516495.1 Delftia sp. S65 | reverse complement strand
CGCCGAACTGCGCCAGGAAATTGCCGACTTGCCCAGCTATGGCTACCGACGCGCCTGTGCCTTGGTGAACCGCCAGCGTGCGGCACGGGGCGCCCCGAGGGTCAATGCCAAACGCGTTTATCGCGTCATGGCACAAGCCGCTCTGCTGCTGCCCAAGGCGACTCGCCGGCGCCAGGCCGCACGCACGCATGAGGGCCGTGTTGCGGTCTCGCGCAGCGACCTGCGATGGTGCTCCGATGGTCTGGAAATCAAGTGCGATTCGGGCCAGACCGTGACGGCCACCTTCGCCAAGGACTGCTGCGACCGTGAGGTGATGGCTTGGCGCGCGTGGGAGGGCAAAGGGCTGCCAGGCGAGCCGGTGCGCGAGATGCTCATCGAGGCCGTCGAGCGCCGCTTCGGCTCGGTCGAAGCGGTCCCGCAGAGCCAGGAGTTGGAGTTCCTCAGTGACAACGGCGGTGCCTACATCGCCGCCGAAACGAGGGCACTGGCACGCGCGCTGGGCTTGAAGCCCATCAACACGCCCGTCTGCAGCCCACAGAGCAACGGCATGGCCGAGAGCTTCGTCAACACCTTCAAGCGCGACTAT
>NZ_JACVUR010000097.1:0-586 GCF_016516495.1 Delftia sp. S65 | reverse complement strand
TTCACTTAGCGAGTCCAAGGTTGTGGAGACTACTTGATCTCCGGTGATTGCGTTGCATCGATAGTCAAACGCAGCGCACGGCGGATCCAGTGCACCTCGGCAACGTGGGGGATCGATCGTGCTGCATCGCACCGAGACAGTGACTGAGGAAGGATCTCAGGGCACCTGACCTGCAATTCTTTGCACACCGGCTCGACTCAAAGGCTTCATGATGCTGGTCGATAGAGTCTCTCGAGACTGCATGCGGCAGTCGAACTCCGCCTGGGAGAAAACCGCGCTCGCCAGCTTCAACATCTCATTGGCTCGACTCAGTTCCTTAACCTCGCGCTCGAAGTCCTTGACTCTCTGCGCCTCACTTTTGTTTGAGGCATGCGATCACCGTTGCCGGATAGAACAGGCTTATCGGTGTTACGCGAAGCTTGGCGGCCTCAAGCACATCATCGATGTGTGTTGGAGAGCGCCGGTTCAGGGTGTCTACCGCACGCTTTTCGACAGCTGCGAGTTCAAAGAGGCTCGGGCAGCTGCCGCCGAATTCTGAGATAGCCCCCTGATTCCCCGGCCCCGTCCTATCGCTTATCTTTGAAGA
>NZ_JACVUR010000096.1:0-619 GCF_016516495.1 Delftia sp. S65 | reverse complement strand
AATGGCGCCGTTTGACGAATATGTCTTCACGGCAGCCAAGCAGCGCGGGGGCCTCAAGTACGTCTTGACGCCCCCGTTTTTCAATGGCGTGGCGATGTACGGCGTGGAGGCGGATGAGACCGGCATCAAGGTCTATGAAGCCGGTGCTTCACCTGGTGCGCCGCCCATTCACTCTCACGGGCAGACGATGTGGGAGCAGGCGTTTGGCGAGTGGGAATACCTGTTCGGCAACCTCGACAAGACCAACAAATACACGGGCTCGGGTTATCCAATCCGGCCCGTTTCTTCGTTGGAAATCACGCTGAGCCGCAGCGATCCGCAGGCCATGGCCGAGCTGGGCTATCTCAGCATCGGCCAATGGCAGCAGCTGCTTGCGCCGCTGTCCACCAAGGGCGGCACGGAGTTTGGCGCCGAGGTTTCGCCCAAACGCTATGGCCTCTGGAAGGCCAATGGTGACGGCACCTATCTGCGACAGAAGGGCCGCGTCGCAAAGCTGATCACGGCCTCCGTGCTGATCGATGCCAAGGACGCCCCGCGTGTTTCGCGGCTGCTGGAAAAGATCATCGACATCCCCGTCGCGGTCGAAGCCAGCGATCTGCCGCAGTACGGCCATATCTCA
>NZ_JACVUR010000095.1:0-1043 GCF_016516495.1 Delftia sp. S65 | reverse complement strand
GAGGAGTTGCCCAGGCTGTCGACCTTCACGTTGCCCAACGAGCCCACGCTGATGTTGTCGCCAGAGTTCGCACCCACCTGGAACACGCCACCCGTGAAGCTACCTTCCAGCAGCTTCTGGCCATTGAACGTGGTGGTCTTGGCCACACGGTCCACTTCATCACGCAGTTGAGACAACTCCGACTGCAGCGCCTCACGGTCGCTCTTGCTGTTCGTCGCGTTGGACGACTGTACCGCCAGCTCGCGCATGCGCTGCAGCATGTCGCCGACCTTGCCCAGTGCGCCTTCAGCCGTCTGTGCCAGCGAGATGCCGTCGTTGGCATTGCGCGAGGCCACGGCCAAGCCGCGCACCTGGGTGCTCATGCGCTCGGAGATGGCCAGGCCGGCTGCATCGTCCTTGGCACTGTTGACACGCAGGCCCGAAGACAGGCGCTGCATGGAGGTAGCCAGCGAACTGCCAGACAGACCCAGGTTGCGTTGTGCGTTGATGGACACAACATTGGTGTTAATGGTCATAGCCATAGTGGTATTCCCCTTCTTCAAATGCTCGTTTCGTTGGCATCCGGCCGGCCGATCTTTTCTGCATCCGCCTTCCCGGCACCCGTTTCCAGGCAGTTCCGGCTACCCGTTCTTGCAAGAAGAACGCCGCTATGGCCAAGCCTCGCATGCGTTCTTCAAGTTCCGGGCCTGGACGGCAGCGAGCCCACCGCCGTCCAGGCCTTGTTCTTACTTCAGCAGGCTCAGCACTTGCTGAGGCAGCTGGTTGGCCTGGGCCACCATGGCCGTGCCAGCCTGCTGCAGGATCTGCGTACGGCTCAGGTTCGCCGTTTCCTTGGCGAAGTCGGCGTCCACGATGCGGCCGCGTGCCGCAGAGATGTTCTCGTTCATGGAGTCGATGTTCTCGATCGACTTCTCGAAGCGGGTCTGGATGGCACCCAGGTCGGCGCGTGCGGAGTTGACCTTGTCCAGCGCGTTGTCGATGCGCTGCATGGCTTCCCAAGCACCGGCTTGCGTGGAGATGTCCACCTTGTCTATGCCCTTGCC
>NZ_JACVUR010000094.1:0-1206 GCF_016516495.1 Delftia sp. S65 | reverse complement strand
CAACGCCGCGCAGCAAAGCAGCAGCCACTACCGCTGGGACGAAGGCGGGCGCCTCGCCGAGCGCCAGCTGCCCGCCACGCCCCATGCGCCCGCACAAACCCACCGCTACGAATGGGATGCCGCCGGGCGCCTCACGGCGGCCAGCGTCTGGCAACACACCGGCGAGAACACCGCAGAGAACACCATCCAACTGCAAAGCCGCATAGCACTGGAGCGCGACGCCCTGGGCCGCATCACGGCAGAAGTGCAGCAGCTGTACCGGCCCGGCAAGGACGGGGGCGGGAACGGGGGCGCAGAGCAGATCGAATACGAACACCGCATCGCCCACAGCCTGGACGCGCTGGGCGCACGCCAGCACAGCCAGCTGCAAGGCCTGGGAGATATCGCCTGGCTCACCTACGGCTCAGGCCATGTGCACGGACTGCAGCTCAACGGAGCCAGCCTCATCGACTTCGAGCGCGACAACCTGCACCGCGAAGTCCGCCGCAGCCTGCACCCACCCACCGCCGCAGCAGATGCACACACCCCCCTGCAGGTGCAACGCCAATGGGACAGCCTGGGCCGCCTCACGGCCCTGGGCACCACGGGCCTGCAAGCGCTGCAGCCCACCGACGCCCAGGCCCACGCCCTCATAGGCCAGATCCTCGGCCGCCGCTACCACTACGACAGCCTGGGCCAGCTCGTTGCCATCGAACAGGCCGGCGCCCCGGGCCAGGCCGCGCAACTGCTGCGCTACGGCTACGACAGCGCAGGGCGCCTGAGAGCGGCCACCGACAGCCAGGCCCCCCAGACCACCACCCGCTGGCAGATCGACCCTGCAGGCAACCGCCTGCCAGCACCAGGTGCACCCGGTGCAACGGGCCAGACAAACCCCCAGGACAACTGGGCTGCCCAGGTCCACGCCCACTGGCGGCACACCGACTTCAACCTCATGGGCCTGGGCCACCTTGCAGGCCAGCGGCAAGGCCCCGTGCAGCGCTGGGAAGACAACCGCATCGGCTTCACCGAAGACTGCGTCTGGCGCTACGACCCCAGCGGCAACCGCATCGCGCAAATGCAGGCAGACCACAGCCAGCAGCAACTGCACTACGACGGAGCCCACCAGCTCATAGCCGTGCGCAGCAGCCAGATCCAGGGCAACGCCGAGCAGCTGCGCCACCACAGCCGCTACACCTACGACGCCCTGGGCCGCAGGCTCAAGCAGCA
>NZ_JACVUR010000093.1:0-1505 GCF_016516495.1 Delftia sp. S65 | reverse complement strand
CCTGCCGACTACAGCGGTGCCCGCCCCCCGCCACCTCGCAGGCCCAGGCGCCGCTGGCGCGGGCTGCTGCTCATCCTCCTGCTGCTGGCCGTGCTGTTTGCCATTGCCGCCGTCTGGGGCAACCGGCCCCATGTGCCGCAGCGCGAGCCGCAGGCCGTGCACCGCAGCCCCCAGCAGCTGGCCCAGGGCCTGTACCTGGCGCGCGCCGCCGACTGCATGGCCTGCCATGACGGGGTGGGTGGCATGGGTGGCGCCCGGGAAGGCCAGCCCTTTGCGGGCGGCAAGCCCCTGCCCACGCCCTTCGGCACCCTCTACGGCACCAACATCACCCCCGACCCGGACCACGGCATAGGCCGCTGGACGGCCGAGGAATTCCACGCCGCCGTCACCCGCGGCACGGCGCCGGGCGGGCGCCAGCTCTACCCGGCCATGCCCTATGCCTCCTACCACCTGATGAGCCGCGAAGACTCGGACCTGATCTACGGCTACCTGATGAACATCCGGCCCGTGGCCCAGCCCAACACCAAGCCCGCCCTGCCCTTCCCCTTCAACCTGCGCGTGCTCATGTTCGGCTGGAAGACGCTGTTCCTGTCCAGCGCGCCGCTGCCCGTGGGCTCGCAGGGCCAGAGCCCGGCCTGGCTGCGTGGGCAGTACCTGGGCAATGTCATGGGCCACTGCGCCGAATGCCACACGCCGCGCGGCATGTTCGGCCAGATGCAGAAGGACCGCTGGCTGCAGGGCGGCACGCTGTCGCTGTTCACGGCCCCCGGCATCACCGCCGAAGCCCTGGCCGCACGCGGCTGGACGCGCGAGGGCATGGCCCAGTTCCTGCAGACGGGCTTCTCGGCCCACGGCAGCGCCTTCGATGAAATGCACGAGGTCATTGCCAACAGCACCCGGTACCTCACGGCCGAGGACATGACGGCGCTGTCCACCTTCCTGCTGGGCGACAACCCGCCCGCGCCCCAGCCGCTGCCGGCCGCAGCGCCCACGGATTCCGGCACCGGCGACAGCGCCGGCAATGGCGCGGTCAACGGCGCGGGCACGCTGGACGCGGGCCGGGGCCACTACATGGCGCTGTGCGCCAGCTGCCACGGCAGCGAGGGCCTGGGCCGCAGCCTCACCATGCCCCCGCTCAAGGGCAACAGCACCGTGCGCCAGGCTGACGCCCGCAACCTGGTGCTGGCCATCCTCGTCGGCCTGCCCAAGCACCCGGCCACCCAGCAGGGCCCCACGCCCCTGCCCGGCATGCCCGGTTTCATGCAGGAGCTGACCGATGGCGAAGTCGCCGCCCTGGCCAACTACACCCGCACCACCCTGGGCGGCCAGCCTGCCGATGTGACCGCCGCCCAGGTGGCCGACCTGCGCAGCGCAGCCGGAAAGTCAGGGCACAAGGCTGCGCCGTGAAACACCGGCTGTTCTACGGAGTCCAACCCGTATGCCTGCGCCTGCGGCGTGGCGGTTGCGGGGTTGCAGTCCTGCCGAAGGACAGGACTGCTTCGTCA
>NZ_JACVUR010000092.1:0-1565 GCF_016516495.1 Delftia sp. S65 | reverse complement strand
CCCTGGCGCCTCATGGCCCAGATCGACCGCTTCGGGCGCCGCCAGCTCTACCACTACAGCGACGGCACCACGCCCGAGGCCGGCCACAGTGCGAGCAAGGACCTCATCCCCGCAGGCCGCCTGGTCTCGCTGAGCGACGGCACGGGCCGGCGCTACCGCCTGCTGCACCAGCGCATCCATGGTGGCAGGGATGCGCAGGGACTGAACGGACTGTGGGGCGCCGACGACGGCTGGCGGGTCACAGGCGTGGACCTCACACAGGACCCGTTGCACCCCCTGTCCACCCCCATCGCCCTCGTGCGCTACGGCTACAGCAGCGCAGGCGACCTCATCACCGTCCACGACCGCGCAGGCCAGCTCGTGCGCGAATTCGAATGGGACCACCACCGCATCAGCGCCCACCGCCATGCCAGCGGACCCTGGCACAGCTACCGCTACGAGAGCGCCCAGCCCGGCGCCCGCGTCATCGAGCACAGCAACCAGGAAGGCCTCAGCTACCGCTTCGACTACCTGGCCCAGCCCCCGGGCCCGGGCGGCCAGCCGCGTGCCGCCACCCGCGTCAGCGACAGCCTGGATCGCATCGAGACCTACTACTTCGAAGGCGCAGCGGGCCTGTCGCGCCTCATCGCCCACCACAAGGCCGATGGCAGCCGCTGGCTGCAGGCCTACGACAGCTTCGGCCGCCTGGCCTCGCGCACCGACCCGCTGGGGCGCAGCGTCCACCTCAGGCGTGATGGCCAGGGCCGGCTCATCGGCGTGCAACTGCCCGACGGGCGCAGCACCCAGCAGGAACACGACGAAGCCACCGGCCGCCTGCTGCAAAGCACTGACACCGCAGGGGCCACCACCGGCTACCAATACGACAGCTGGGGCCGTCTCATCCAGATCACCCAGGCCGATGGCAGCACCGAGCGCTACCACTACCCCGACCCCCAGGAAGCGCCGCTCACCTGCGACAGCCCCCGGCGCATCGAAGACGCCCAGGGCGGCAGCAAACAGCTGGCCTGGAGCGACGCGGGCCAACTGCTCAGCTACACCGACTGCTCGGGCCACAGCACGCACTACCACTACGACCGCTGGGGAGCGCTCATCGAAGTGGACAACGCCCTGGGCCAGCGCCAACGCCACCAGCGCGACGGCCAGGGCCGCATCGTGGCCAGCGAACTGCCCAACGGCCAGATCGAGCGCTACCACTACGACAGCGCAGGCCACCTCACGCGCATCGATCCGGCCCAGCCTGCGGGCACCTCCAGCGAAACCCAGACCGCCGACTCCAGCATCCACCTGCGCTACGACCTCTGGGGCAGGCTCATCCAGCGAACACATGGTGGCCTCACCCTGGCCTTCGAATACGACAGCGCTGGCCGCCTCCTGCGCCTCGTCAATGAGAACGGGGCGCAAAGCCGCTTTGCCTGGGACGCGCTGGACCGGCTCGTGCAGGAAGAAGGGTTTGACCAACGGCTGCAGCGCTACCGCTGGGACGCGGCAGGCCAGCTCATGGAAGCCACGGACGGCAACGCCGCGCAGCAAAGCAGCAGCCACTACCGCTGGGACGAAGGCGGGCG
>NZ_JACVUR010000091.1:0-1704 GCF_016516495.1 Delftia sp. S65 | reverse complement strand
GCCACGCCCAACCTGCTGAGCTTCGATACGCACGAGCGGCTGCAAGGCTTTGTGGACAGCCTCAACCAGGTGATCGCAAGGCACGACATCCTGCGCACGGCCGTGCTGTGGGAAGGGCTGGCCGAGCCCGTGCAGGTGGTCTGGCGCAAGGCGCAGGTGGTTGCTGAATGGGTGGAGGTTCAGGCTGGCGCCGATGCGGCGGCGCAGTTGCACGAGCGGCTGGACCCGCGCGTGCAGCGCATCGAAGTGCGCAAGGCACCGATGATCCGCGCCGTGGCGGCGCAGGATGCGCCGCAGGGCCGCTGGCTGCTGCAGCTGCTGACCCACCATCTGGTGCTGGACCACACGACGCTGGAGCGCATCGTCGAGGAGATTGGTCTGATCCGTCAGGGGCGCGAGCATGCGCTGCCCCAGCCGCTGCCCTTCAGGCGCTTCGTGGCGCAGGCACGGCTGGGGGTGAGCGCCAGGGAGCACGAAGAGTTCTTTCGCGCCATGCTGGGCGATGTGGATGAGCCCACGGCGCCTTTCGGCCTGTTGGACGTGCAGGGTGACGGCAGCGGGGTGCAGGAGGCGCGCCATGTGCTGGATGCGGGGCTGGCACGCGCCGTGCGCCTTGCAGCGCAGCGCCAGGGCGTGAGCGCGGCCAGCCTGTTCCATCTGGCCTGGTCGCTGGTGCTGGGCCGGACCACGGGCAGGGACGACGTGGTGTTCGGCACGGTGCTGTTCGGGCGCATGCAGGGTGGCGAGGGGGTGGAGCGTGCGCTGGGCATGTTCATCAACACCTTGCCGCTACGCATACGGCTGGGAGAGCGCAGCGTGCAGGAGTGCCTGCGCCAGACGCATGAGGGGTTGTCGGGGCTGATGCACCATGAGCACGCGACGCTGTCGCTGGCGCAGCGCTGCAGTGCGCTGGAGGGAGGCACGCCGCTGTTCTCCACTCTGCTCAACTACCGTTATCTGGTTCAGGATGACGGGACTTCCAGCGCATGGGAAGGCCTCACGGCACTGGGTGGACAGGAGCGCACCAACTACCCGGTAACGGTATCGATCGATGATCTGGGCGAGGGCTTCGGCATCGTGATGCAGGCCAGCGAGTCCATTGGTGCCCAGCGGATGTGCAGCTACATGGGGGCCGCCATCCAGGCGGTCGTCGGGGCGCTGGAGCGGGCTCCACACAGCAATGCAGGGGCGCTGCAGATTCTGGGTGAGACGGAGCGGACGGCGCTTGAGCGCTGCGGCAGCAGGCAGCCCTGCCCTGCGCATGCCGTGCCGCTGCAGCACGCGATCGAAGAACAGGCGCGTGTGCGGCCCGGGGCGAAGGCCCTGGTATTCGATGCACACAGCCTCAGCTATGGCGAACTCAACGCCCAGGCCAACCGCCTGGCCCATCGCCTGGTCGCCCTGGGCGTGCGCCCCGAGTCGCGCGTGGGCATTGCCATGTCGCGCTCGGTGGAGATGGTGGTCGGCCTGCTGGCCATCCTCAAGGCCGGTGGCGCCTATGTGCCGCTGGATCCGGACTATCCGGCCGACCGGCTGGCGCACATGGTGGAGGACAGCGGCATTGCCCTGGTGCTGACGCAGGCTGCAGTGCGTACGCGCATTCCGGGTGCAGACCGCTTGCAGATTCTGGAGGTCGATACACTGGACCTGTCGGCCGAATCGGATGCCGATCCGCAGGTGCAGGTCTCGGCCGACAGCCTGGCC
>NZ_JACVUR010000008.1:0-189786 GCF_016516495.1 Delftia sp. S65 | reverse complement strand
CTTCTCGGTGGCCGACTACGGCCTGGAGGCCGACCTGTTCCAGGCCGTGCCCGAGCTGGTGCAGTCGCTGTAAGAACGCAAGGCACCGCACCGGGAGGCGGTGCCAACGGGCCCGGGTGAAGCATCCGGGCCCTGGCCAGAGCGGCACACAAGGCATGTGCCCCGGCCCCACCTGGTTCAGAGATGCAGGAGACAGATATGCAGATTTCCATTGGCCGCCGCAGCCTTGCGCTTGCGGCTGTTGTCTTTGTGGCCACCACGGGCGCCAGCGCACCGGCATGGGCCCAGGCCAGCGACTTTCCCACGCGCCCGATCACGCTGATCGTGCCCTTCCCCGCAGGCGGCTCCACCGACCGCCACATGCGCACCCTGGCCGACATCGCGGGCAAGCAGCTGGGCCAGACCATCATCGTGGAGAACAAGCCCGGCGCGGGCGGCACGCTGGGCCCGGGCAACATGTCCCGCACGGCCAAGCCCGATGGCTACACCATCACCCAGTTCCCCATGTCCATGCTGCGCATGGCGCACATGCAGAAGACGGCCTGGAATCCGGTCACGGACTTCACCTACATCATCGGCGTCTCGGGCTACACCTTCGGCTTCACGGTGCGCTCGGACTCGCCCTACAAGAGCTTCAACGAATACATTGCCGCCGCGCGCAAGAGCCCCGGCAAGATCGAGTACGGCTCCACCGGCATAGGCTCCTCGCCCCACCTGCTGATGGAGGAGCTGGCCGAGAACGCCAAGGTCACCCTCAACCACGTGCCCTTCAAGGGCAACGCCGACCTGCAGCAGGCCCTGCTGGGCGGCCACGTGGCCGCGCAAAGCGATGCCTCGGGCTGGGACACCTATGTGGATGGCGGCCAGATGCGCCTGCTCATGACCTTCGGCGAAAAGCGCACCCAGCGCTGGCCCGACGTGCCCACGGCCAAGGAGCTGGGCTATGGCGTGGTCTCCACCTCGCCCTACGGACTGGCCGGCCCCAAGGGCATGGACCCGGCCGTGGTGCGCAAGCTGCACGACGCCTTCAAGAAAGCCATGGATGACCCGCGCCACATCGAGGTGCTCAAGCAGCTGAACCAGGACGCCTGGTACCGCTCCGGCGCCGACTATGCGCAGTGGGTGCGCGAGGCCTATGCCAAGGACAAGGTCCTGATCGACCGCCTGGGCCTGGCCGCCAAGTAGGCCTGTCCTCCAATGCGCCCGCAGGGCCAGGGGGCTGGCGGGCGCAGTCCGCTTGAGATTCGTGAATTCGTGAAACGGAGTCCCTCATGACTGTCTCCCTGCCTTCGCCCGATGCGCCCTTCACCACGCTGGCCGAACTGATCCGCAGCCACGCGCGCCAGCAGCCGGCCCATGCCGCGCTGCGCGACGACCAGCAGACGCTGAGCTACGCGCAGCTTGACGCCCTCATGGACCGCGTGGCCGCCGCGCTGCAGCGCGACGGCGTGCAGCCTGGCCAGGCGATTGCCATCTGCGCGTTGAACTCGGTGCGCTATGCCGCGCTGTTCCTGGGCGCCTTGCGCGCGGGCGTGGTGGTTGCGCCGCTGGCGCCTTCCTCCACGGCCGACAGCCTGGCCTCCATGCTGCGCGACGCCCAGGCGCGCCACCTGTTCCTCGACAAGGCGGCCCAGGACCTGGTGCCTGCCGACGGCGCCCTGCAATGCATCTCGCTGGACGGTGCCGCGCCCGGCCGGGCCTTTGACGACTGGCTGGCGCCCGAAGGCGCGCAGCCCGCGCCCGTGAGCGTGGAGCCGGCCGCGCCATTCAACATCATCTATTCCTCGGGCACCACGGGCACTCCCAAGGGCATCGTGCAGTCGCACGGCATGCGCTGGGCCCACATCAACCGGGGCAGCGTCTACGGCTACGGCCCCGAGGGCACGACGCTGCTGGCCACGCCGCTGTACTCCAACACCACGCTGGTGGTGTTCTTCCCCACGCTGGGCAGCGGCGGCTGCGTGGTACTGATGCCTAAATTCGATGCGGCCCGCTACCTGCAGCTGGCCCAGCAGCACCGCGTCACCCACACCATGCTGGTGCCCGTGCAGTACCAGCGCATCATGGCGCTGCCGCAGTTCGGCGAGCATGACCTGTCCAGCTTCCGCGCCAAGTTCTGCACCAGCGCGCCGTTCCGGGCCGAGCTCAAGGCCGACGTGGTGGCGCGCTGGCCCGGCAGCCTGACTGAGTTCTACGGCATGACCGAAGGCGGCGGCACCTGCATCCTCGAAGCCCATCTGCACCCGGACAAGCTGCACACCGTGGGCAAGCCCGCCGAGGGCCATGACATCCGCCTCATCGACGAGGACGGCCACGAGGTCGCCCCCGGCGAGGATGGCGAGGTCGTGGGCCATTCGGCCAGCATGATGACCGGCTACCACGGCCAGCCCGCCAAGACGCGCGAGGCCGAATGGTTCGACCCCACGGGCAAGCGCTTCATCCGCACGGGCGACGTGGGCCGCTTCGATGCCGATGGATTCCTCACCCTGTTCGACCGCCGCAAGGACATGATCATCAGCGGCGGCTTCAACATCTACCCCAGCGACCTGGAAACCCAGCTGCGCGCCCACCCGGCCGTGGACGACGTGGCCGTGGTCGGCGTGCCGTCCGAGCAATGGGGCGAGACGCCCGTGGCCTACGTGGTGTCGCGCGCGGGGCAGCCGGCCCTGCCCGAGGACATCATGGGCTGGTACAACCAGCGGGCCGGCAAGACCCAGCGCCTGGCGGACCTGCGCTTCATTGCCGAGCTGCCGCGCAGCGCCATCGGCAAGGTGCTCAAGCGCGAGCTGCGCGACCAGTACGCGACGGGGCGCTGAACCGGCGGATGCTTTCTCCAAACGATGTCCACCACGATGTCCACCAAGAGGTACACCCCATGAGCAACGACACCACGATGTCCGAGGTCCGCCGCCAGGTGACGGCCGAGGAATGGCAGACCCGCATCGAGCTGGCCGCCGCCTACCGGCTGGTCGCCCACTTCGGCTGGGACGACCTGATCTTCACCCACATCTCGGCGCGCGTGCCGGGCCAGCCCGACCAGTTCCTGATCAACCCCTACGGCATGCTGTTCGACGAGATCACGGCCTCCAGCCTGGTCAAGGTGGACCACGAGGGCCGGCCGCTGATGGAGACCGAGTACGACGTCAACCCGGCCGGCTTCGTCATCCACAGCGCCATCCACGACGGCCGCCCCGAGGTGCAGTGCGTGCTGCACACGCACACGCGCTATGGCGTGGCCGTCTCGGCGCAGAAGGAAGGGCTGCTGCCCATCTCGCAGCAGTCCATCTTCCCGCTGGCGCGCCTGGCCTACCACGACTACGAAGGCGTGGCCCTGCGCGACGACGAGAAGCCGCGCCTGGTCGATGACCTGGGCGCCAGCAACTTCCTCATCCTGCGCAACCACGGCCTGCTGACCTGCGGCCGCAACGTGGCCGAGGCCGTGCTGGCCATGTACACGCTGGAGTCGGCCTGCCGCATCCAGATCCTGGCGCAGTCGGGCGGCGGCGAGCTCACGCGCATCCCGCAGGACATCATTGCCGACGCGGTCAACCAGTCGCGCCAGGTCACCAAGGGCAAGGGCGCAGGCCTAGCCTGGCCCGGCCTGCTGCGCCGCCTGGACCGCATAGACCCTTCTTACAAGGACTGAAGGAAACCATGGGAATTCTGGTCAATATCCACCCGAGCATGGGCGCGCCCATCGTCGACTCGCTGCGCGCGCTGGCGCCCGGCGTGCAGGTCTGGGGCCACCGCGAAGAGGCGCCGGCCGACGCGGTGGAGGCCATGCTCGCCTGGAGCCTCAAGCCGGGCGTGCTGCCTGCCTATCCGGGCCTGAAGCTGCTGTGCGCGCCCAGCGCGGGCGTGGACAAGCTGCTGGCCGTGCCCGACCTGCCGGCCGGCCTGCCCGTGGCGCGCACCGTCGATCCGCAGCAGCATGTGGAGATCGCCCAGTACGTGGTCGGCACCGCGCTGCGCCACACGCGCGAGCTGGACCTGTTCGCGCGCCAGCAGCAGGCCGGCGACTGGCTGCGCCGCCCCGTGCGCGCCAGCGCAGACTGCCGCGTGGGCATCCTGGGCCTGGGCGAGGTCGGCCGCTTCGTGGCCGGCGCCATGCAGGCCATCGGCTACCCCGTCGCAGGCTGGAGCCGCAGCGCCAAGAGCATTGCAGGCCTGGCCACGCACAGCGGTGCCGAAGGTCTGAAGCAACTGCTGTCCACCAGCGATATCCTGGTCTGCGCCTTGCCGCTCACGCCCGAGACGCGCGACCTGCTGGACCGCCGCACCCTGTCCCTGCTGCCGCGTGGCGCCTACTTCATCAACGTGGGGCGCGGCGAGCAGGTGGTGGAAGACGACCTGCTGGCCCTGCTCGACGAAGACCACCTGGCCGGCGTCGCGCTGGACGTGCTGCGCGACGAGCCGCCCCAGCCCGGCAACAAGGTCTGGGCCCATCCCAAGGCCTTTGTCACGCCGCACATCGCGGCCCAGGCCTCGGCCGACACCGTGGCGCGCCAGTGCCTGGAGAACCTGCGCCGCCTGCGCGCGGGCGAGCCGCTGCTCAACCTTGTGGATGTGGCGCGGGGGTACTGAGCCCTTTTTTCCATCCGACGCTGCGCTGTTGCGTGGCGTTTTTTCATCGCCGGGCCGCCCCAAGATGAAAAGCGGCCCCCTTGGGGGCAGCGGACCTTGCGCAGCAAGGGTAGCGTGGGGGCCATTTTTCAACTGAGAAGAATCCAGAGACACCATGCCTTCGACTTCCCGCCGCGGCTTTTTGCAATCGACCGCTGCCGCCGCTGCAGCAGCCACCACCGTGCTGGCCCCCTCGGCCTGGGCCCAGAGCCCCTGGCCCTCCAAGCCCATCCGCATCATCGTTCCCTACACGGCAGGCGGCTTCACCGACCAGATGGCGCGCCTGCTGCAGGTCGGCCTGCAAAAGGCCCTGGGCCAGCCCGTCATCGTGGAGAACAAACCTGGCGCCAACAGCATCATCGGCGTGGACCAGATCGCCAAGGCCGCGCCGGACGGGCACACCTTCGGCGTGGTCATCGCGGCCTATGCGGCCAACACCACGCTCTATCCCAAGCTGCCCTACAACCCGAAGAAGGACCTGGTCGGCGTCTCGCTCATGGGCGTCTCGCCCCTGGTCGCTGCCGTGGCCATGAACGCGCCCTTCAAGACCACGCCCGAGCTGATCGCCTATGCCAAGGCCAATCCCGGCAAGGTGGGCTTCGGCTCCTCGGGCAGCGGCTCCAGCGCCCACCTGACCACCGAGCTGATGAAGCTGCTCACCAGGACGGACATGGTCCACGTGCCCTACAAGGGCGCTGCGCCTGCGCTGGCCGACCTCATGGGCGGCCAGATCCCGCTGTTCCTGGACCCGCCGCCCAACCTCATCCAGCCCGCCAAGGCCGGCCGCATCCGCCTCATCGGCGTGGCCAGCGACAAGCGCCTGGCCGCGCTGCCCGACGTGCCCACCTTCGTGGAGCAGGGCTACGACGGCCTGCTGGGCAGCACCTGGGCGGCCATGATCGCGCCGGCCGGCGTGCCGCGCGAGATCGTGCAGCGCATGTCCGCCGAGGTGTCGCGCATCATCCGCAGTGCCGAGGTGTCGCAGCGGCTGGAGCAGGTGATGGGGACGTTTGCGGAGGGGTCCACGCCTGAGGAGTGCGATCGGTTCATTGCTGCAGAGACGGAGAAGTGGGGGAGGGTGATTCGGGAGGCGAAGGTGACGGTGGACTGAGTCTTTCTTGTTCTCGGGTCTGTTTTTTGACCCTGCCGGGTGGTTGTTTTTCGAGGCCGGGTTTCGGCCCGGCGGCCGACCTACTTTCTTATCGCGCGATAAGAAAGTAGGCAAAGAAGCGCGCCCCGAACTGCCCACGACCCTTCGCTTCGCTGCGGGCGACCTGCGTTGGGCGGGATGCGGGGTGCGCCGTGAAACTCGTTGCGCGCTGCGCGCTTCACTCAAACATCACGGCGAGCTAGACAACGAAGCAAGCCTGTCCTTCGGCAGGCTTGCCACCCCGCATCCCGCCCAACGCAGGCGTGGGCAGAAGGGGGGAGGCTGAAGGACAGCCAACAGCCAACAGCCAACAGCCAAAAATACAAACAGCCGATGCGCATTGGTGCGCTCGGCTGTTTTCATGGAGTTTGGTGCGGCGTCAGGGTTCGGGCCTGGCGGTGTTGCGCAGGACGTGGATTTCGTCGTCCATGGAGGTGGCCAGCCGTTCGGCGCTGTGCTGGATGGTGCGCAAGGCGCTGATCACCACATCCGGATCGCGCAGGCCTTCTGGCGTCTGCAGCCATGACTGCGCGAGCTGGGATAGTGCAGAGACCTCGTTGCAGCCTGATTGAACCATGCCGTTCATCTCGGCGACGGCCATGGTCAGTTGCGTGGTTCTGGCGCTGCTGGGTCGGACTTCCTGCTTCATGGCATGGCCCTCCATGTGAATGTGAGGGCGCTCTGAATCATTGGCGCTGTATGCATGGTTCCGTGCTCCTTTGAGAGACTTGAGACCACCAATCCGCGTTCTTACGCGCAGACAGGTGGACGGGATGTTAAGAACACGCTCAAAGCCGTGCGGACGCCCTTGCGGGTAGCCCCATCCCGTCCATAACCGTAGGGACGTGGGCGTACACCCACGATCCGGCAATGCAGACGTGACAAGGCCTCGTTAACGGGGAGGCCGCACCGCTTTGAGAAAAGGTGTTCTTACGCACCAGCCCCTGTACTGGGGGCCACTCGGAATGATAGATGCTTTGAATGAAAGCGAGGCCAAAGTCCCAGGCCGAGCGCAGCGACGGCCACGACGCAGGTTGCCCGCAGCGAAGCGGAGGGGCGCGGACATTCGGGTCGCCTTCTTTGATCTGACCTTTCTTGGCGAATCAAGAAAGGGCAGTCGGCTGCCGGGCCGAGACCCGGCCTCGCAAAGAACCCCCCGGCAGGGGCAAAAACAATCAAGCAGCCCCCACCCTCCACCGCCTCCTGGGCGCCCTCAACGCATGCCTTTCCCGATAGGCCGCAGGCGCCATTCCCACATACCGCAAAAACACCCGCCGAAACGCCGAGGCATCCCCATACCCGCAGGCCAGCGCCACGGACGGCACGCTCTCCAGCGTGATCTCCAGCAGCACCCGGGCCCGCGCGCAGCGCAGGCGGTGCAGGTGGTCCAGCGGGCTGTGGCCCAGTTCCTGCTGGAAGTGGCGCAGCAGGGTGCGCGGGCTGGTGGATGCCGCGTCCGCGAGGGCCTGCAGGTCATAGGGCTGCTCCACGCGCGCCTCCAGCCAGGCGATGGCGTGGGCCAGCACGCTGTTGCGTGTGGCGGGAATGCGGCGATCCTGCAGGGCGGCGCGGGTGGCGCGTTCGCGCTGGGCATCGGGCTGCAGCACGGCGGCCAGCGCTGCGGCCAGGTCGTCGCCGAAGGCATGGCGTGTGAGCGCGACGGCCATGGGTGCCAGGGCCTCGGGGTGGGAAGCGCTGAGCCAGGGCCTGTCGTCCACGAAGGGCTGGCCCTCGGCCAGTTCGATGCCCGGGAAGTCCAGGCCGAAGCCACCCATGAAATACCAGGGCAGGGCCACACGCCGGCCCTGGCAGCGGCCGCCCGCTGCCGCAAACCAGGCGGCGCTGCCCAGCGTGCAGACGGCCAGGCCCTGGTCGAAGGCCGTGGTGATGCGGCGCACCAGGGCCGGATGCGCGGCGACGATGTCGCGGATGGAGGGAATGTCAGGGCAGTGCAGCGCGCTCACGAAGACGGCCTGCGCGGGCCCCTCGGCTGCCGCGCCTTCGGTCGCATGCGGCATGGCGGGCAGGGGCCGGCCCTGGCCATCGACCCAGCGCCAGCCAAAGCGTGGTGCACGCCGGCCCAGGCGCAGGCTGGCGACCAGGTTGGCGCTGCGCAGCATTTCGACCAGGTGCGCGGCATGGCCGATGGCGCTGTGCTCCAGGCAGGGCAGCTCGATGATGAAGGCTCGGGGCATGGCGGTTCTGGCTCCTCGAATGGCGATTTTGACGTGCCCGTCATACGTGCTTCACTTTTAGCATGGCTGCTTGTGCCACTTTCCAGGACCACGAAGATGCTCCACACCAGCGCCGAGACAAAGCCTTCCTCCTTCCCGCGCACAGGCCTGCGCTCCATCGCCCTGGCCGGGCTGCTGGCCTGCGGCCTGCCACTGGCGGCCAGCGCCCAGGGGCTCGATGCACAGGGCCTGGCGGCCCTGGATACCGCCATCCAGCCGCTGGCGCCCAAGATGGTGGAGTGGCGCCGAGACATCCACCAGCACCCTGAACTGTCGGGCCAGGAAGAACGCACGGCCAAACTGGTGGCCGATCACCTGCGCCGCCTGGGCATGGAGGTGCAGACCGGCGTGGGCGGCACGGGCGTGGTGGGCGTGCTGCGTGGCGGCCAGCCGGGCAAGACCGTGGCGCTGCGTGCCGACATGGATGCGCTGCCCGTGGCCGAGAAGACCGGCCTGCCCTTTGCCTCCAAGGCCAAGGCCCAATACATGGGCAAGGAGGTTTCGGTCATGCATGCCTGCGGGCACGATGCCCACGTGGCCATGCTCATGGGCGCGGCCGAGGCGCTGGCCGGCATGCGCGCGAAGCTGCCCGGCACGGTGAAGTTCATCTTCCAGCCCGCCGAGGAAGGCGCCCCGGTGGAGGCCGATGCCCACGGCCATGTGCCCAGCTTTGGTGCCAAGGCCATGGTGGAGGCCGGCGTGCTCAAGGACGTGCAGGCCATCTACGGCCTGCACATCACGGCCAACCTGCCCTCGGGCATGGTGGGCTATCGCAGCGGGCCGCTGATGGCGGGCTCGGACAGCCTGAGCATCCAGGTCGAGGGCCGGGGCGGCCATGGCTCGTCGCCGTGGAATGCGGTCGATCCCATCGTCGCGGCCAGCCAGGTGGTGCTGGGCCTGCAGACCGTGGTCAGCCGCCAGCTCAACATCAGCCTGGAGCCTGCCGTGCTGACGATTGGCTCCATCCAGGGCGGCACGCGCTACAACATCATCCCGGACAACGTGGAGATGCAGGGCACGCTGCGCACCTTCGACGAGGACATGCGCCAGGAGGCACACAAGCGCATCACCGCCACGGCCGAGCAGATCGCGGCCTCCAGCGGCGCCAAGGCCAAGGTGCGTTTCGGCCCGGTGGCCTATCCGGTGACCACCAACCCCGCCGCGCTGACCGAGGCCTCGCTGCCCGCGCTCAAGCTGGCCATGGGCGGCAAGGCCATGGTGATTCCCAAGGTCAGCGGCTCCGAGGACTTCTCGGAATTCCAGAAGGTGGTTCCGGGCTTTTTCTACTTCCTGGGCGCACCGCCGGCCGGCCAGGATTTCGCGAAGGCGCCGTCCAACCACTCGCCGCTGTTCGACATCGACGAGAAGCAACTGCCCACGGGTGCGCGCTCACTGGCCGCGCTGGCCGTGGACTACCTGCAGCGCAACCCATAGTGATTGGACTCCCCCTGAGCGGCGGACGCCGCTTCCCGTTGCACGGCGCCCCCTCTCTCGCCGCGCGGGAGGGGGACGGCACCCTCGCTGCGGGCCGGCGTGGCCGGCGTAGGCCCTTGCTCGGTGCCCCTGGCTTGAGATCGAGTCCGTGCGAACCGCGTCGGCTTTATTTGGCGCTGGCGATTGCCGATGGGCCTTTCCACCACCGGGCGATGGCGAGCCGGAAGGGCAGCAGCAGCGCCACGCCCAGCACCAGCTTCACGCCCAGGTCGCCCAGGGCCCAGGTCACCCAGGGCTCGGCAGCGCCTGCGAAGGCGATGCTCCAGAACAGGAAGGTGTCCAGGCAGGCGGCCAGCAGCGTGGCCACCAGGGGGGCACGCCACCAGCGGCCCGCACGCAGGCGGTGGAACACGCCGATGTCCAGCCACTGCGAGGCAATGAAGGCCGCGCCCGAGGCCAGCGCGATGCGCGGCGGCGCCAGCACCAGCGAGGCGGCAACGGCCACGGCAAAGCCCACCCAGGCCACGCGCCGGGCCTGCTGCGGGCCGAAGCTGCGGTTGACCAGCTCGCTCACCAGGAAGGCGAACGGATAGGTGATGGCGCCCCAGGTCAGCCAGTCGTTGATGGCGTACTGCACCAGGATGTTGGACGACAGCACCACCACGCCCATGGCCGCAATGGCGGCCAGCAGCTGGGTGCGCGAGGGGGCGGCGAAACGGGGCGGGCGCGGTGTCATGCTGCGCCACCGGAGCCGCGTGCACCCGACGAGGGCAGGGGCAGCCCGAGGATGGCGCAGGCCACGGCCTCGCCCACCTTGACGCCGTCCACGCCCGCCGACAGGATGCCGCCCGCGTAGCTGGCGCCTTCGCCGGCCGGGTACAGGCCGCGCGTGTTCAGGCTGTGGAAGTCCGCGCCGCGCTCGATCTTCACGGGCGAGGAGGTGCGTGTTTCCACGCCGGTGAGCACGGCGTCGTGCATGTCGTAGCCGCGGATCTTCTTGCCGAAGGCGGGCAGGGCCTCGCGCATGGCTTCGATGGCGTAGGCCGGCAGCACGTGGTGCAGGTTGGTCAGCGTGATGCCTGGCTGGTAGGAGGGCTCGACCTCGCCCAGCGCGGCCGATTCCTTGCCCGCGATGAAGTCGCCCACCAGCTGGCCCGGCGCGTTGTAGTTGCGTCCGCCCAGCAGGTAGGCTTTGGTCTCCAGCTGGCGCTGCAGCACGATGCCCGACAGCGGGTGCAGCTCGCCGTCCTTGAGGTTTTCCACGCCATGGGTCTTGCCGTCGAAGGCCCAGGCAAAGCTCTTGGCATCGCGCGGATAGTCGGAGGGGTCGATGGCGCAGACCATGCCGGCGTTGGCATTGCGCTCGGCACGCGAGTACTGGCTCATGCCGTTGGTGACCACGCGCTCGGGCTCGCTGGTGGCCGCCACCACGGTGCCGCCCGGGCACATGCAAAAGCTGTAGACCGCGCGCCCGTTGCTGGCGTGGTGCACCAGCTTGTAGTCGGCCGCGCCCAGCAGCGGGTGGCCGGCATGCCTGCCCCAGCGCGCCCGGTCGATCAGGCCCTGCGGATGCTCGATGCGAAAGCCCACCGAGAACGGCTTGGCCTCCATGTGCACGCCGCGTTCGTAGAACATGGCGAAGGTGTCGCGCGAGCTGTGGCCCAGGGCCATCACGGCATGGTCGGTCTCCAGCCACTGGCGCTCGCCGCTGTCCTGGTCCAGCACCTCCAGGGCGGTGAGATGTCTGTCCTCGCCCTCGCCTTCGATGCGCATGTCACACACGCGCTGGCCGAAGCGGATCTCGCCGCCCAGGCGGATGATTTCCTCGCGGATGCCCTCGACCACCTTCACCAGCTTGAAGGTGCCGATGTGCGGGTGTGCGGCATAGAGGATCTCGGGCGGTGCGCCGTGGGTGACGAATTCCTGCATCACCTTGCGGCCCAGGTGGCGTGGGTCCTTGATCTGGCTGTAGAGCTTGCCGTCGGAGAAGGTGCCTGCGCCGCCTTCGCCGAACTGCACATTGGACTCGGGCGCCAGCTCGCGCTTGCGCCACAGGCCCCAGGTGTCCTGGGTGCGCTCGCGCACCGAGCGGCCGCGCTCGATCACGATGGGCCTGAAGCCCATCTGCGCCAGCACCAGAGCCGCAAAGATGCCGCAGGGCCCGAAGCCCACCACCACGGGCCGGCGCTGCAGGTCGGCAGGCGCCTGGCCCACGGCATGCCAGCGCATGTCGGGCGTGGGGTTCACATGGGCATGGCTGGCGAACTGCTCCAGCAGTGCGGCTTCCTGGCTCTCGTCGGCCAGCGTCAGGTCGACGATGTAGACCGCCAGCAGCTCGGCCTTGCGCGCATCGAAGCTGCGCTTGTGCACGTGCACGGAGGCAATGGCCTCCTCGGCAATGCCCAGCTGGCGCGCGGCCAGGGCGCGCAGCGGCTCCAGGGGCAGATATTCGGTGTGGCTGTCGGGGTGGTATTGCACCGCCGACAGGGGCAGTTTCAGTTCAGAGACGCGGATCATGGCTTGTACCTATCAAGCAGAGGGCCGGCGATGGTAAGGCAAAGCAGCGCCCGGCACAGGCGGCAGCGGCTACATCCATGGAGCGTGCTCGGGTTCGCAAAGGCCAGGCGGGCGTGCGTGCGGGGCAGGCGGCCGGCGGGCCTGAAACACCAAGGGACTGGAACCGGGCCGCAAACCTTCGATGCATTGGCCCAGGCTTGCGGGAAATGCAAGGCATGCGAATGCATGTGCCCGATGACTGCAACGGGCGCTTTACCGGTGGTATCAATAGCATGCCAATCAATAGGCGAACTCCTGATTCTTCCCATGAGAATCAGAAAATTCCTAGAAGGAAAATCCCATTGTCAAAAAAGGTGTATTGGCTGGAGCGGTGATTTCCCTGATCATTTGCTCCCTCCATCAGTTTCCTGCGGGCATAGCCGGAAGCTTTTGGGGCTTTTTCAAGAGAGGGTTGCCGGCAAGGGGAGCCATATGCGGGCAATGGAGTCCAACCAGATTGACATGCTGGCCTCAATTCCGGGTGTGCGGGTATTGAGGCTGGTTACGCCATATGAAAAAAACAATGGGAGGCGCCGCGCTCCGCGGCGCATTGGGAGTCATAGTCTGCGGGCTGGCAGGGGTGGGTACCGTCCGGTCGGAAGTGGTATCGAGGGTCACGGCCCTGCCAGATTCCGCCACGCGGGTGAACATGGGTGATGGTGGCCGCGTGCAGGTCACGCCGGCCCAGGTCACGGACGGTGTTTCATACAACGGCTTCAGCCAGTTCGATGTGGGCAAGGCTGGACTTACCTTCTTGAATGAGGGAGTCAAGGCGCGAACCATCGTGGCCGAGGTGTTTTCCGCTGTGCCCTCGCATATCACAGGAGCCATCGATGTCAATGGCCCCCGCGCCAATCTGATTTTTGCGAATCAGAACGGCATACGCGTCAATGGAGGCAGCTTCGTCAATTTCGGCAGCGTTGCCCTGACCACGGGCGCCGTGACGCTGCGCGATCAATTGCAGCCTTCGGGCTATGTCCAGCGGCTGGTGGATGTCCATACGAAGCAAGGCGAGATCGTGATTGGCGAGCAGGGGGTCACCGGCAATCTGATCCGTCTGGAGATGATTGCCAAGAGCATTGCCCTGCAGGGTGCCGTCACCAACGAGTTCTCGTCATCAAGCGCCCTGGTCCGCATGGTGGCCGGGGAATCCACGGCCCAGTTCGATACGGCGGCGTCGCCAACGGACAACTTGACGCCATGGGTCTACTACGAGGGCGGGAAGGCGCGCAGCACCGCATTGGCGGTGGACCTGAATGCGGATTCCAAGGTCACCTCCGGGCGTATCGAGATTCTGGTGACCGACCAGGGCGCCGGTGTGCGCAACCAGGGGCAGATGGTGGCCTCGGCCGGGGATTTCCGGTTGACCAGCACGGGACAGCTGGAACAGATCGGCGGCAAGGTGCAGGCCCAGGGACAGGTGGACATACGTTCCCAGGAAATCGTGCTCAGCTCGCGTGGGGAAGAAAGCAGCCTGCTGGTGGCGGGCAGCCGCGTCCGGCTCCAGGCCGACGGATCCATCCGCAACCTGGGTGGCGAGATATCCGGCCAGCAGGGCGTCGGCGACGCAGAGGATGCCCATGCCGTCGTGCTCAAGGCCGGCGGCGACATAGAGCACCGGACGCCCGTCGGGGCCGGCAAAACCGCGCTGATTTTCGGCAAGGAAGGCTCCGTGTTCCTGGACAGTGGGCGGGGCCTGGACTCCGTCAACGCGCGCATTGTCTCCAACAGCGATCTGTTCATCCGAGGTGCTGCGGATGTGCGCAATGAAAGCGTGCACATTGCGGGGGCAGGCCAGAGCGACTGGCAGTCGCACAGCGTCTTCAAGCGCAGAAAAGGCTACAGCGTGGACATGGGCGAGCTGGCCGATCCTGCCAACCAGGCCTACTGGGTGGCGCAAGGCAATGTGAAGGTCACGGCGCGCAACTTCTCCAACCTGGGCGGCCATGTGTTCTCCAATCAGGGCGGCATCAAGATAGAGGCGCAAGAGAGCGTCGTGACCAAGGCGCACAGCATTGGCGGATTCGAATACCGGCAAAGCTGCTTCCTGTTCGTCTGCAGGCGCACAGCCTCCTCCAACGAGGCGCTGGTGGGCGGGCAGATCATGGGCGCCGAATCGGTCGATATACGTGCTGGCGGGAAGATCCTCAACGATGCCGGCCAGGTCTACGCAGGCAAGGGCATGACCCTGGAGGCTCCCGAGATCATTGCGCGAGGGCGCCCCGTGCATACCGTAATCCTGCGCGACAAGGGTCTCAAGGCCCTGTTCGGCGACACCTGGGCCAGGATCTATGCCACGGACCAGGGCGGCAGCTACACCGTCCAGCAAGGACGGCTGGTTCTCAAGGGGCTCGCATACCAGGACGGCGGGGTGTTGCAAGCCTCCGAAGGCGTGGACGGCGCCATCGAGGTGATTCGCAAGCCTTCCCGCGATGCGGTGCGCATCGAGGACCACCTCGGCATCTTCTGGTGGTGAACCGCATGAGCCACTGGATCTCCGCTGCGGGCATCTGCGCGCTGGCCCTCAGCCCGATGCTCGTCCATGCACAGCCTGTGTCTGCGCGCGACCCCAACGACCAGATCATCCGCGAACAGCAGGAAAAACTGCGCGAGGAAATGCTGCGCCGCTCCGCACCCGCCAGCATTGAATTCGAGCAACCCGCTGCCGCAGCCGCAGGCATGGAAGACCGATTCCCCGAAGGCCTGCAGCCCCAGGGACCGGCCTTTCCCATTCATACCATCAGGCAAGATGGCATGGCGTTGCTGCCGGAGGCTGTCTTTGCCAGGGTCACCGCGCCCTTTGTCGGCCGCTCGATCGGGGTCGAACACATCAACGTGCTGCTGGAGCGGGTCAACCGGGCCCTGATCGCTGCGGGCTACACCACCTCGCGTGCCTACGTGGGCAACCAGAGCCTGCAGGAGGGCGTGCTGTCCCTCACCATCGTGCCGGGCCGCATCGAGCAATTGCTGTTCAACGGCACCCCCGTCGGTCCCGGCGACGATCAGGCGCTGGGCGTGCATCTGGCCCTTGCCATGAAGCAGGGCGATGTGCTGCGCCTGCGCGACATCGAGCAGTCGGTGGACCAGTTCAACCGCCTCAGGCGCAACAACGTGCAGGTGCAGATCCGCCCGGGCACGCAGCCGGGCGGCTCCATCGTCGAGTTCGTCAATCAGGCGGGCCAGGCCGCGCGCTACAACTTCTCGCTGGACAACCAGGGTGCGGCCGCCACCGGCCGCCTTCGTGTGCAGCTGGGCCTGGACGCCGGCAATGTGCTGGGCCTGATGGAGTCGCTGGGCGCCGGCCTGACCACCAGCACGGAAACCAACGCCCTGTATGGCACCTTCTCCATGCCCCTGGGCTATGCCACGCTGTCGGCAATGGCTTCCGTCTCGGAGTACCAGAACCTCATCGGCGACACCGCGCTGGTCCACGGCACATCGAAGACCTACACGCTGTCGCTGAGCCGCCTGCTGCAGCGCGACCAGAACAGCAAGACGGCCATGGACCTGAGCTTCTCGCACCGCAAGTCCGAGCGTTCCGTCAACAACATCTCGCTCAGCCCGCAGACCCAGGCCGTGCTGCGCCTGGGCATCAACCGCCTCACGCGCTTTCAGGCCGGACAGGGACTGGGCCAGTGGACAGTGGATGCGGGCATCTCGCGCGGCATGCCCTGGCTGGACACCAACCGCGACCCGGCCGACCTGCCCCGGGAGGCCGCCCGCTACCGATTCACCAAGCTGGAGCTGTCGGCATCGGTGGAGCGACCGTTGGGCAGCCTCCTGACCTGGCGCTCGCGTGCGTTGGGCCAATGGAGCCGGCATCCGTTGTACTCGTCCGAGCAGATCTTCGCCGGAGGCGTGGGCAGCGTGCGCGGATTTCCCGAATCGGCCGTTGGCGGCGACAAGGGCATGGTCTGGCGCAATGAGTGGGCGTTGCAGCGGCCGCCCCAGATCCTGGGCCGGCAGATCCGCTACGAGCCTTACCTGTTTGTGGATGCGGCGCGGCTGTCCACCGTTGCAGACAGCCGCTCACATGCCCTGGCCAGCGCGGGAGGCGGGCTGCGCATCGCCTTCGCGGGCGGCTTCGCCGAGCTGATCGCGGGCAAGCCATTGCGCACACCCAGTGAAATGCCCAAGCCCGGCTGGCGTGTCAATGCCAGCCTGGCCTACCAGTTCTAGCGCTGTACCGCCCGCACAGGCGCACCGGCAGCAAGACAGCAGCAACACAGAGACAGACAAGACAGAGAAATGAAGAGGGAGCCCAGCATGCATGCACCGACCATGAGCCAGCACAACCAACAGTCCTCCCCTGTGCCCGAGGAACCGAGAACCGCGCACCGCGCCCCTCGGTGGGCCCGGCGCACAGCGGCGTTCATGGCCGCTGTTTTCTGGCTGACTCAACTGCAACTGGTCATGGTTGGCACCGCGCAGGCCCAGCCGCAGCCGCCGGCCGGGGCCATCGCAGGCCCATTCGGCGGGCCCATTGCCGACCCGCGCGCGCCGATGGCCTTCCAGCCGGGCATCCAGTCGCTGCCGGGTGGTGGTTCCCTGGTCAACATCACGGCGCCCAATGCGGCCGGAACCTCGCTCAACCAGTACGAGCGCTTCGATGTGCCAACGTCCGGTGTCGTTCTCAACAACAGCCTCATCGGTGGCACGCCGTTGCTGGGCGGCACGGCGGCTGCCAATCCCAATCTGTCTGGCGGGCGCGCGGCCAACACCATCGTCAACGAGGTCACCGTCACCGGAACACCCGGCCAGATGCGGGGCACGGTGGAGGTTTTCGGCGCGCCCGCCACCGTCATCATCGCCAACCCCAACGGCATCACCTGCGATGGTTGCGGCGTGGTCAACACGCCCCGGCTCACCCTGAGCACGGGCCGGCCCACCTGGCTGGATGCCGGGGGGCTGGGCAGCACGTTCCAGGATGCAAAAAAACAGGGCTTCGACGTGACCGGTGGCCGCATCGAAGTGCGCGGCTCGGGCATCGAAGGCACGGTGGGACAGCTGGACCTGATCGGCGAGATGCTGAGCATCGACGCTCCCCTGCGCGCCCACTACCTGAACCAGGACATCTCCAGCATCAACCTGACGGCAGGCAAGACGCCTGCCATGCCGGGCTCCGCGCGTGCCGCTTCCGAATCGCCGCAGTCCCCGCAGACCCCGGCTCCAGCGCAGTCGGGCCGGGCCCTGGCCATCGATGCCACGGCCCTCGGTGCCATGACCGCAGGCCAGATCCGTGTCATCTCCACCGATGCCGGCATGGGCGTCAACCTGCAGGGCCCGCTTCTGGCCTACCAGCGCGACGTGGAGATCCAGAGCGCCGGCCGCGTCAGCACGGGTTCCCTGGCATCGGCACGGGACATCCGCATCGACAGCGATGGCTATGTCAGCGTTGCTGGAGAAGTCTCTGCGGGCAAGCAACTGCAGGTCAGCGGCCGCGATGGCATGCAGTTCAACGGACCCGTTCAGGCGCAGGGCGACATCCGGCTGCAAAGCGCGCAGGGCGGCATCGCCGTGAGCGGCGATCTCGTGACCGCCGGCAGCCTGCAGGCGCGTGCGGGTGGCGACCTGCAGATGGGTTCTGGCGCAAGCACCGTGCAGGTTGCGGGCGCCACCACGCTGGGCGGCAGAAACGTCCACCAGAGCGGCAAGCTGCTGGTCGGTGGCGACCTGGCCATCGACGCGAGCGAGGGCGCATCGCTGGGCGGTGCCACCGCCGTCGCGGGCAACCTGGACATGCGGGCCGGACAGGGCGCCCTGCTGTCGGGGCAGTTGCAGGTCAACCGCAGTGCCACGGTCTCTGCCAACACCATCGACGTCACGGGGCGCAGCGTGGTGGGCGAGAACTTCCAGCTCGACGGTGTTCGGTCGGTTGACCTCATAGGCAGCGCCCACGTGGGCCAGTCGCTGAGCATGAAGGCGGGCACCGTGGGCATCAACGGTGACATCTCGGCCGGCGAGACCAATGTGGACGCCAGCAGGGTCGATCTCGGCAGCGCGGAAAAAGGCCTGTCCATCGGCGGCGACCTGAACCTGCGCGTCGGCGACTCCTTGCATGCGCGTGGCGATGTCAGTGTCACGGGCAGCGCGAATCTTTCCAGCGGGGGCGACGCCCGGTTCGACGGCGCCATCACTGCCGGGCGCGACCTGGGCCTGAGCGCAGGTGGCGACCTGACCATGGCCGGCCCGGTTACATCGGGCGGCAAGGCCAGCTTCAATGCCGCAGGCAATCTCACGGCGCACGGCGACATCCTTGCGGGCGGCGGCATCACGGGCAAGGCGGGCGGGGACATCCGCCTGGGCGGGCAGGTGGGCTCGGCCGGTTCCCAGCAATGGAGTGCGGGCGGCGACTTCTCCGCCGACAAGGGCATGGAGGCTGCGGGCCTGTCCGTCGAGGGCCGCAGTATCCGCATTGCCGGTGATGTGCTGTCGCAAGGCGCCGTCAACATGACGGCAGGCCAGAAGCTCCAGCTGGGAGGCGACTTGCGCTCGGCAGGCAGCACCACCCTGAGCGCCGGCGCCGAAGGCATCACCGCCAAGTCCATCCTCACCAACGAAGACCTCGACATCCGCAGCCAGGGCAACATCTCCCTGGAGCAGGCGCAGGCCGCGCGCGATGTGCGCCTGGAATCCTCGGCGGGCAGCATTGCAACGGGCAACCTGCTGGCCGGGCGCGATGCCGGCGTGACTGCGGCGGGCAATGTGCTCGTCGATGGAACACTGCATGCCGGGCGCGATGCGCGCATTGCCGCCAAGGGTGATACCACCGTGCGCGGCGATGCCTATGCCGGGCGCGACGTGGTGCTGTCAGGCAGCTCCATCAGCCTGGACAAGGGCCTGCAGGCTGGCGGCGATCTGCGCCTGGAAGCGGGTGACGGCGGCATTGCCAGCCGGGGCCAGCTGGTCGCCAACCGGGGCATCACCGCCCTGTCCGCAGGCCAGATCGACGTCCAGGGGCCCGTGCTTTCCGGCGAGAACCTGCAACTGCGCGCAGGCCGTGACATCACGGTGGCGGGCGACATCGCGGCCATGGGCACCATGGACATCCGGTCGGCACAGGCCCTCAAGGCCGAACGCCTGCAGGCCGGCGCCGATCTTGACGTTGCGGCCGCATCCGTCCACACCCGCAGCGTCCTGGCGCAGGGCCAGGCCACGCTGCGCGCCGACGATGCCCTGCGCATCCAGGGCGACCTGATGGGCGCCGGCATCGACGCCGCGGCGCGCACGGGCGCCATCACCATCAGCGGCACGATCGCCACGCCGGGGGCGCTGAGCCTCAAGGCCGGCACCGATGCCGAGGCCGGCAAGGTGGTGGCCGGCACGGCCGACGGCCAGGCTGCAGTGATCGACGCGGGCGGCAACATCCGCCTGCAAAGCCTGGAGACCGGCGGCGCCTACCAGGCCCGTGCGGGAGGCAGCCACGAGGTGGCAGGCGCGGCCACCGTCCAGGGACCGGCCGACATCGCCGCTGGCGCGGACATCACCGTGGGTGCAGATGCAGCCTTCGGCCAGGGCCTGGCCGCGAATGCCGGCGGACGCATTGCCGTGGCCGGCGACACCCTGGTGCTGGGCGATGCACGCCTGCAAAGCGGTGCGGGCCAAAGCTACGGCGAGACTTCGGGCGGCAAGGCGGGCGGGCAGATGCGCGTCACCGGCAGGCTCGATGCCAGCGCCGGCCAGGGCTTCGCCGTGGGCAAGGAGCTGCGCGTCAACGACGGCATGGACATCGAGGCCAAGGCCGGTGCCATCGACGTGGGCGGCGGCCTCGCCACGCTGGGCGATGCGCGCCTGCAGGGCTCGGACGGCGTGCGCGTGGGCGGCGACCTGCAACTGCGCAAGGGTGAGCTTGCCAGCTCCGGCGGCGCCATCGCCATCGCAGGCAAGGTCTCTGCCGAACAGGACCTGGGACTGAAGTCCCGGGGTGACATTGCCATTGGCGGTGCCACCGTCGCGCAAGGCCGGCTCACCGCCCGCAGCGAGGCTGGCAGCATCGGCTTTGGCGGCAACCTCGACGTGGCCGGCGACTTCGACGCCCATGCGGCGCAGAACCTGGGCTTTGAAGGCAACAGCCTCTTCCTGGGCGAGGCCCGGCTCAAGGCGGACAACGGTGCCATCCGCAACCGGGGCGACATGACCTTCGCCAAGGCGGTGGACATCGACACCGGCGGCGATCTCTCCAACGAAGGCCTGATCCAGTCGCAGCAGGACATCTCCATCCGTGCGCGCAACATCGACAGCAACCTGGCCAGAGCCGGCGGCATCGTCACACCGGGCCAACTCACCGTCCAGGCCGGGGGCGCCACGCGCCTGGGCAGCCAGGGCAAACTCAGTGCCGGGCAGGACATGGCGCTGCAGGCGGCAGGCGGCACCAGCAGCCAGGGCACCATCCAGGCGGGCGGCAAGCTCACCCACACCGGCACCCTGTCGAGCAGCGGCAGCGTCGTGGCCGACGACATCACCATCAACGGCGCGCTGGGCAACCAGGGCGGCAGCGTCTATGCCCAGGGCAGCCTGGGCGTCTCGGGCAGCACCAGCAACAGCGGCAACATTGCCGCCAGCACCATCACCATGGCCGCCGTGGACAACAGCGGCCAGATCGGTGCGCAGGGCATCTCCCTGGGCGCCACCGGCAACTCGGGCAGCATCTCCGGCTCCAGCGTGGGCATAGATGGCAGCCTGAGCAACAGCGGCAGCATAGGCGCCAGCGGCTCGCTCGGCGTCTATGGCGGCTCCATCTCCAACAGCGGCTCCCTGGCGGGCGGCGACGTCACCCTCAGCGGCAGCAGCATAGGCAACGATGGACAGATCCAGTCCTCGGGCTCCCTCAGCATCTCGGGCGGCAGCTTCGACAACGGGCTGACCGAATCGCGCGGCTGTGTCTCGGCCAGCGGCTGCGGCGCGGGCTCCGCCCCCGAAGACTGGCGCTACAGCCAGGACCCGGGCACCGTGCATGCGGGCGGTGCGCTCACCGTCAACGTCGGCAGCATGACCAACAAGGGCGTGGTCAGCGCAGGCAGCAGCGTCAATATCCAGGGCAGCCTCAACAACACGCGCAGCGTCAACGACCCCTACACTTCCGCAGGCGCCAGTGGTGGCGCCAGCACCGGCATCATCTCGGCCGGTGGCGACCTCACCATCTCGGGCCCCTCCGTGCAGAACGCGGGCGGGCAGATGCAGGCAGGCGGCGCCGTCAACATCACCTCGACCGGTGCCTTCAGCAATGGCGCCCCTGCCGAAGGGGTGACCGGCCAGATCCAGGGCAGCAGCGTCACCATCAACGCCGCCAGCATCGACAACCAGGGCACGCTGCTGGCCAAGAGCGGCGATGCGAAGCTCACCGCCAGCTCCGGCGGCATTGCCAACACCGGCACGGTGGCCGCCAGCGGCGGCCTGCAACTGCAGGCCAGCGGCGCGGTCAGCAACGGCGACGGTGCCAACCTGCTGGGCCAGGACATCCGCATCAAGGGCTCGGGTTTCAGCAACCAGGGCACGGTCTATGGCCAGGGCGGCGCGCCCGGCGAGATCGACATCAACACCACGGGCGGCTTCAGCAACAGCGGCGGCACCCTTGTCGCGGGCGGAAAGCTCAACATCCAGTCCGGCGGCTACAGCAACAGCGGCGGCACCGTGGGCAGCCTGGGCGACGTCACCCTCACCATGGCCGGCGCCTATGGAGCCACCGGCAACGAACTGCTGGCCCTGGGCCACCTTCAGCTCAACGTGGGCGGCATCAACGTGGGCGCCTCGGAAAGCTGGTCCTATGGCGGCAACTCCGTGGCCTGGACCGGCACCCTGCGCAACCAGGGCAGCGTTGCCATCGCCGGCAGCGCCAGCGGCTCCATCCACAACGAAGCCACGGGCACCCGCAGCGGCAGTGGCGAGCCCGATGTGCGCGACGGCACCTACGAGGTGCCCGACTACCCGGCCGCGCTGGCCGACCTCAAGGACGTGCGCGTCGTCGGCTACACCGACGTGGCGCAGCGCGCGCAGCTGTACATCGGCGGCGGCTTCGACGGCTCCCTGGTCAATGAGGCCTCGGATGCCAGCGTGGGTGGCGGCAGCATCGAGCAGCGCAAGAAGAACCAGACCATCACCTGGGAGGGCAAGAACGCCGACGGGGACATCGTCACCGTCGAAGGCCTGGCCCGCAGCGTGCCGCGCCTGAACACCGGCAGCGGCAGCTCCACCATCACTCTGGTCGGGCCCGATACCGGCACCATCGTCGGCGATGCCATCACCGTCAATGGCGGCACCATCACCGTACGGCCCGGCATTGATCCCGCCACGGGCCTGCCCCTGGTCGTGGAAGCCCGCAACCGCGAGGTCAAGCCCGGTGACGTGGCCAAGGGCCCCGACGGCCAAGCCGTCAAGGGCGACGTCAAGACCGGCGATGCCGACAAGGCCGACGCACCCAAGGAATTCAAGGTCCTGGGCGGCGACCCCGGCAGCATCGGCGCCGGCGACACCAAGGGCCAGGGCAGCGACATCAATGGCCCGGGCGACGAAGGCCTGCCGCCCCGGACCTCCAGGCCGCTGGACCTCTCGCGCCCTGAACTGGCCACGCCAGAAGGCGGCGTGGCCGCCCTGCTGGGCGGCGGCAAGAGCGTGGCCTGGCCCGACTGGAAGCAGATGCAGATCGTGCCGGGCGGCATCAGCGCCAATGATCTGGAACTCAACCTCAACGGCCAGTTCATCAACCGGGGCCAGCTCGAAGTCACCAACAACCTGGCCATACGCGCCGCCGAAGGCATAGACAACTTCGGCGCCAGCATCCGTGCGGGCGGCTACACCAGCCTCAGCGGCGGCGGCCTCGACAACCGGGACGGCAAGATAGAGACCGGCACCCTGCTGACCTCCCTCAAGGGCGACATCGACAACAGCCGCGGCAGCATCGTCGCGCATGACGGCGGCTACCTGCAGGCCAGCGGCAATATCGCCGCCACCGATGGCCGCTTCGTCAGCGACGCGGGCAAGACCGTGCTGGACGCGGGCGGCAACATCGACCTGGTCGCCAGCAAGGTCGAGGGCAAGAAGGGCGCGGGCCTGTATGCCGACGGCGACATCCGCCTGGGCGCCACCGCCAAGGCCGAAAGCACGCACACCAAAGAGGACCAGATCCTCATCGCCCAGCACTACGACGCGGACAACAACCTCACCAACCCCGAGATCCGCATCAAGATCGGCGAAACCCAGCGGCGCACCGACACCCTGACCCACACCGGCACCACCATCGATGGCGGCGAAGGCGGTGTCACGCTGCGGGCCAAGGGCGACGTGGTGGCCCTGGGCTCGCACATAAAGGCCGGTGAGGACGTTCTGGTGCAAGGCGCCAGCGTGCGCGTCGAAGCCCTGGTGGACAAGTCCAGCAGCCTGGAGGAAGAGCACCGCAAGAACTACGACCATGCGCTGTTCCAGCGCAGCGAATCCCTGTCGGGCGGAGAAATCGAGGCAGGCCGCAACCTGAGCATCGTGGCGAACGGCAAGGCCGACGCAGGCAAGGGCGACATCACCCTCAAGGGCGCCACCGTCACCGCCAAGGGCGACGCCAGCCTCATCGCCAGCCGCGACGTCAACCTGCAGGACAAGCAGACCGAACACGGCCGCTTCGAGGAAACCTACAGCAAGAAAAGCGGCTTCCTGAGCAAGAAGAGCACGCACACCGTGGAGGAAGGCGCCAGCAGCCTCAGCGAAGGCAGCGTGCTCAGTGCCAACAACATCTACCTGCAGGCCGGGCGCGACATCAGTGTGACCGGCTCGCACGTGGTGGGCCAGGGCGACGTGGGCCTGGTGGCCGGGCGCGACGTGCAACTGCTGGCGGGCCAGGACAGCGCCGCCGCCACCAGCCACAGCCAGACCAAGAAATCGGGCCTGTTCAGCGGCGGCGGCTTCGGCATCACGCTGGGCTCCAAGTCCGTCACCATCGACCGCAGCAACGAAAGCGTGCGCGCGGCCGGCTCCAGCGTGCAGGCGCAGGGCGGCAACGCCTCCATCGTGGCCGGCAACCAGTACCGCCAGACGGGCTCGGCCGTGCTGGCGCAGGGTGATGTGAACATCGTCGGCAAGAGCGTTGAGATCAACGAGGCGCGCGAGCTCGAGCGCGACAAGTTCGAGATGCGGGCCAAACAGAGCGGGCTGAGCGTCAGCATCAGCAACCCCGTGGTCAATGTCGTGCAAGGCGGCGAGACGGTCGCCCGCATTGCCGGGGCGACCGGCAAGACCAGCGATGCCCGGATGCAGGCCCTGGGTGCGGCCGCTGCCGGCATGGCGGCCTATGAAACCTATGGCAAGGCCAGCCAGCTCATCGCAGACCCCAGCAGTGCCACCAGCGTAGGCATCAGCCTCAGCCTGGGCAAAAGCTCCAGCCGCAGCACCAGCGAATACCAGGTCAACAGCGCCGTAGGCTCCCTGGTCAAGGCCGACGGCAACGTCAGCATCACGGCCACCCAGGGTGACGTCCATGTGCGCGGCAGCAGCGTGGAAGCCGCCAAGGACGTACGCCTGGCTGCGGACAAGGGCAACATCGTCCTGGAAGCGGCAGAAAACCGCTTTGCCGAGCAAAACAGCCAAAGCAGCAGCTCGGCCAGCGTGGGCGTGGCCTTCACCCTGGGCAGCAAGAACGGCTTCAGCGTCAATGTGGGGCTCAGCCAGGGCAAGGGCAGTGGCAGCGGTGAAAGCCTCAGCCACACCAACACCCACATCAAGGCAGGTGGCACGGCCAGCGTGCAAAGCGGCGGCGACACCACGCTCAAGGGCGCCACCATCGTGGCCGACACGGTCAAGGCCGACATAGGCGGCAACCTCGCCATCGAAAGCCTGCAGGACAAGAGCACCTACAACGAGAAAAGCAGCAGCGCAGGCCTCAACGTCAGCCTGTGCGTGCCTCCCCTGTGCTACGGCCCCTCCAGCGTGGGCGGCAGCGCCGGGCGCACGCGCATCGACAGCGACTACCAGAGCGTGGTCGAGCAAAGCGGCATCCGCGCTGGCGACGGTGGCTTTGACGTCAAGGTCAAGGGCGACACCACGCTCAAGGGCGGCGCCATCACCAGCACCCAGGTGGCGATGGACGACGGCAAGAACCGCTTTGAAACCGGCGGCAAGCTGACCACCAGCGACATTGAAAACCACGCGGCCTATGACGCCAGCGGCTGGAGCGCAGGCGGCAGCGTGGGCTTCCAGGCAGGCGACCAGAGCACAGCCAAGACGGAAGAACAAAAAAAGGCCGCACTCGACACAGGCAAGGGCCTGACGGGCGGCAGTGCCGGCGTGGGCAGCGACAGCGGCAATGCCAGCAGCACCACCAAGGCAGGCATCAGCGGCGTGGCGGGTGACAGCGGTGCGCGCACGGGGGACAAGGAGACGGGCCTCAAGCCCATCTTCGACAAGGACAAGGTGCGCGAGAGCGTCAGTGCGCAGATTGAGATCACGCGGGAGTTTGGTTCACGTGCGAGCAAGGCGGTGGGGGACTTTGCCGACAGCAAGCTCAAGGAGGCGATGGCCAACGGTGATGAGGCGGAAATCGAGAAATGGAAAGAAGGTGGGGCTGGCCGAGTCGCGCTGCACGCATTGGTTGGTGCGGCGGGCGGTGGATTGGCAGGAGCTGCCGGCGCGGGTCTGAGCCAGGTGGCTGTCGCGCATCTGGACGAAACCTTGAAGGAGTTGGGCGTTGACGAAGGTGCGCGAAACACCCTGGTTGCCGTGGCTGGAACGGCCGTGGGGGTCGTGGCCGGTGGAGCAGCAGGGGCAGCGGCTTCGACCAATGCCACGCTGAACAACTTCCTCAACCACAAGGAGCTCACGGAACGGGCCAACAGCGAGAGCGCCTGCCAGAAGGGCGACAAGGCAGCGTGCGGCCGTGTGAGCGAGCTGGACAAGCTCTCCGCCGAGCGCAATGAGGTCATCCGTGATGGCTTGGCCCCAGCGACGGTGGATCAGAACCTGGTGATTCAAGAAGACCTTGGCAAAGTCGTGACGGGGCTTGCCGAGCACAAGGATCAGCTATATCAGCAACTGGGAGCGACTACTGATCCCCAGCGCAGAGCTGACCTGATGGCGCAGATCAACGCAGCAGACAACAATATCAAGCAGTTGGCTGTGCTGGGTCAGGATAATTTGCTGTACTTGTATGGCAAAACCGATGATCCAAAGTATTGGAGTGCGTACAAGCAACTGCAGGCGGCATCAAACGGAAATGAGTTTGCTGATGTTCTGATGAGCGGTACCGCCCTTATCGGAAAATTGAGAAGAACATCTGTTACCAACGGAACGGAAGGTACTGGAAATCTAGGAGGAAATGGGCAGGCTCGTAATCCTTTACTGGACGATGCACTTCCAAGAAATGGAGATCGGGCAGTATATGGTCAAGGTGAAGGAACTGTGACATGTGGGCATAACTCATGTGGTATGGTTTTGGATACCATGGGGAAGCCGGTTGATATTGATTCTGTTATCAAGGCGCATCCCCCCAAGGCCGATGGAATTGTTCCAGATGAGGTCGCTAAAATTCTTAAATCAAAAGGAGTCGAAGCAGTTTCTTTGAGAGGTAGAGATTCGGATGATTTGTCGCGGTATACCAATAATGGTACTCCGGTAATAGTGCGAATGGAGGACAAGTCTACTGGATTTTCACATTTCGTGGTAGTTGATGGGGTGACAACTACTAGTGCTGGAGCGAGAGTGGTTGCTATCAGAGATCCGATGTCAAATGGGAAGCAATATTTCAGTCCCATTGAGACTTTTAATAGATATTTTTCTGGAGATGTCGTTGTTTCGAGAAATAAGAGGTGAAATATGAAGCTATGTATTAAATTTGAGAAAAATGGTTGGTTTGAGTATTTTATTAAAAATAAAAATATTCCTTGCATTTGTAAAATAAAAGGCAATGATTTTTCTGTGGAATTTTTATCTCCATTACCTGAGGCAGTAGGTACTGTGAAAGATTTCTCTAAAGAGGAAATAAATCTTAGGGCTCCATCATATGGAGGTGGGGTACATACACATAATTCTTTTGCGGAGATTAGTTTGATAGAGGTATCGCAAGATATTTATGAAATATCTGATCTTAGATTTTTTTATCAAACATCTGGATGGCACCAAATATTGGAGAATTTTTCTTTAGTGGAGGTTGTTGATGAGGATTTGCCAGATTGGGTCAAAGATTTGGATAAAGGCAAGATTTGATTTAATTTGCTTTGAGTAAATTCGAATTAATCTCATGAAAGACGACCGTTCTTTTTTGATCCTATGTCTTTCCGTTGCGCTGGCCGGTTGCGCCATCGAACCTCGCCGCAACTACACGCCACAGCCCAAAGACGCCACATTGCATTTCCGTTCTACCGGTATGCCCATGTCGGCAGGCTTTTCCATCAGCTCCGCCAGCACGGCGTGCGAAGGCTTTGAATTCGCAGGATCGGTGCGCGATGGAGGCGAGGGCGTGCTGCTGCCCTGGATTGCAGCGTTGAGCAACAAACTCAGCGGCGTTCCCACTGTGCGAGAGGCTGCGGTGCCCGCAGATGCGCCAGTGCAGGTCAAAGGCTTTTCCTCCTGGCAAGACCAGTACAGCAGAGGTTCCTGTGGGCCGGTAACCAAGCGGTTCACTCCCACTGCCGATGGCGTCTACCGTGTGGATTTTGTCTGGGCTGGCATGCGCAAGTGCGGGTTGCGTATTGTGGATATCAGCAGGCCTGATGAGCCAAGGGAAGTACCCGGCGCGCCGCTGATCTGTCCTCGTCCGCCGGGGCTGTAGTTCATACGGTGTTCATAAGCCTTCTTCATTCCATTGTTGTAAATGGTGTGACTACTAAAGGTGCCAGGCAAAAGGTGGTGGAAATACTGGATCAGTTGTCTTCTGGATGGCAATATTTTAGCCAGATTTGTAGCTTTAATAAAATATTGTCTGGCGATTTTATTGCTGCTAGAAAAGAGTGGAGTTAAATGATTTTAAATATTGAATTTGAGGAAAATTTCTTCATGGAAAGTATTATTAAGAATAAATTTATTCCATGTGTTTGTAGGGTGAAAGGGCTTAATTTTACCGTGGAATTCTCCCGGCCGTTGAAAATGATGGCTACAGGATATATCCCAAATTTTAATCTGCAAGATATATGCGATAGATATTCTGCGGCTGCAGGTGGAGAGTATACTCACTATTGTTTTGGTGAGATTAGTTTGAATTATTTATCTGATAGTTCATTTGAGGTAATTGATCTGAAATTCTTCGATGAAATCTATGGCTGGATAAATATTATTGAGAATTCGGTGTTGGCTGAGAAATTTAAAGAAGAGGATAGATATTATCCTGATTGGGCTAGAGAGCTGGATAAAGATAGGAAATGATTATTGTGTAAATATTTTGGATCGCAGTAAATACTAAAGAATTTTTTTGATGAAAATTCTCCAGTATTTAATGCAGATCTAGATAAATATTGGATTTGGTGTGTCAAAGACGTCCAGACCACTTGGCGGTGCGGAGCGATATTTTCCAGTACCAGGGCCATCGTTTGCTAACAGAAGTCATTCTTGGCGGAAGTGGTCGTTAATCCGGTAATTGCTGTGTAATAATTTGGATTAAATGATAAATTAATGGAGGGTTTATGTTTTTCTGGAAAATAAAAGATCTCAAGAATGCTTTAATTCATCGCGAGCTATCAGAAAAACAGGTATTTATTTATATCCTGATTTTCGTGCTGCTGAGCATTGTTGCGATGGAGATTACTCGCTATCTTCATCCTGATCGAGTGGGATTTTGGGACTATGTAGACTCTTTTTTGAGTATTTCTATTGTCCTTTGTGGAACTGTTTTTTCTTACCGTGCCAATGGAGGGTCGTCTGGTGTGGATTTTTCTGCAAGATTCTTTAGTATCAGCCTTGTGGTAACTCTTAGGCACATGTTTTTTCTGATTCCCATTGCATTGATTTTCTATGCGTATACTACTTATTCATACATTAAAGGAATGGGGATAAATGCAGGGCAGGTGGTGATGACAGGAGGGGTTGAGGTTGTTTTGCTTGGAATCTGGTGTATTAATATATACCAGTCCATTGTCAAAAATATCAGCGACGTGTCTAGAGCTTGAAGTGATCTGAAAATGGGAGTGTTGATCGATGTTTGATTTAGATATTCTTGTGCCTATCGCTTTGGGTGTTTTGTATTATTCGTGGTTCCATGGGTTTCATGTAGCTTCGGAATATATGGATATCGTCCACAATTCTTCGGGCTGGAAATGCGTGTTGGTCGGTGTGATGGCTGGATTATTGCCGGGAGCCATTGTGCTTTGTATTTTTCTCTTGATTAGTTCAAAAGGAGATTCTGGCTTCCTGGCATTTGTAGTTCTCTCATGTATCTGGTTTTATTTGAGAGCGGCAATGCTCACGGCCACCAAGAAAAGTAGTGCTTCACCAAACGAGTGACTTGCGTAATGTTGGTGTGGGAGTTCGGGGAGACTGCATAACGAGCTTCGTTTGCTGCGGGCCTGTGTATCTGAGGTTTCAGCCTGAAGCAGGCAGGCGCTACCGCGTGCAGTTCGAGCAGGAGGACCGGGTCTGCGATGCCCGCGTGCTGGACGTGACCGCTGCCGGTAGTACCGCCGAGGCGGCCATGCTCGCCGGTGTTGCTTACAGCCGGTGGCTGTGCATCGAGGGCTTCACGGGCATCGGCATGAACGAGGTCATCGGCTACCGCGAGTTTGCGAGTTGACCCCAAGGGCGTTGTCATGCCCTTGCCCAGATAAATCGAAAACAGTGCACACGCTTGGTATGAAGTTTGCATGCATGCCGGGTCGCTCGGTGCTGGACGGACGTCCCGAACCCCGTGGCTGCATCTGCGCGAAGTGGTGGTGGAACGGATGTAAGCTCGCGGCAAGCCTGCGGGCGGGTGCTGCCCCAGGTGAACAAGATCAACGCATTCCACGCACCACAAGGAGACATTTCATGAAGCAACCCCCTTCCAGGCAACGCCTGCCTGCATGGCAGTGGATTGGCCTTGCGGCCGCCACGCCGCTGTTCTTCGCATCGTGCGGAGGCGGCGGCAATGGCGGATTGGGCCAGGACGACTTGGCCGCCTGTGCCATCACCTCGGGCGATGGCAGCGTGGTCGTGGGCTCGGGCCTGCCCGGTGATCCGGCCGCACCCGAACCCTCGTCGGGCTACCGCCTCGGCAAGAAGGCCCTGCACACCTCCAAGTACATGGTGGTCACGGCCAACCCGCTGGCGTCCAAGGCGGGCTGCGAGGTGCTCAAGTCCGGCGGCTCGGCCGTGGATGCGGCCGTGGCCGTGCAGATGGTGCTGGGCCTGGTGGAGCCGCAGTCCAGCGGCATCGGCGGTGGCGCCTTCATGCTCTACCGCGATGCAGCCACGGGCAAGGTCGTGGCCTATGACGGCCGCGAGACCGCGCCGGCCGCCGCCACGGAAAACTACCTGCGCTACGTGGACGACACCGCCGACCAGACCGCTCCCAAGCCCTCGGCGCGCGCCAGCGGCCGCTCCATCGGCACGCCGGGCGTGGTGCGCATGCTGGAACTCGCGCACAAGGACTACGGCAAGACCGCGTGGCCCCAACTGTTCAATTCGGGCATCGACCTGGCCAGCAAGGGCTTTCCCATCAGCGGCCGCATGGCTGCGGCGCTGGACGGCTCCAAGGTGGAACTGGCGCGCGACGCCGATGCCGCCAAGCTGTACTTCGATGCCCAGGGCAAGCCGCTGGCGCTGGGCGCCAAGTTCGTCAACCAGCCCTATGCCGACACGCTGCGCAGCATCGCCAATGGCGGCGCCGACGCCTTCTACCGTGGCGACCTGGCCCAGGCCATCGTCAGCAAGGTGGGCGTGACGCAGACCGTCTCGGACGGCGCACCCATCACCCCCGGCAAGACCACGCTGCAGGATCTGGCCAGCTACGAGGCCAAGCGCCGCGAGGCCGTCTGCACCACCTACCGCGCGCGCTACATGGTCTGCAGCATGCCGCCGCCGTCGTCGGGCGGCATCGCCGTGGCACAGGCCATGGGCATTCTGGAAAACTTCGACCTCAAGGCCTATGCGCCCACGGCCATCGATGGCGAAGGCGGCAAGCCTTCGGTGATGGGCGTGCACCTGGTCAGCGAAGCCCTGCGCCTGGCCTATGCCGACCGTGACAAGTACGTGGCCGACACCGACTTCGTGCCCCTGCCCGGCGGCTCGCCGGCGCTGATGCTGGACAAGAGCTACCTGCGCCAGCGCGCCGCCCTGATCTCCACCACCAAGAGCATGGGCACGGCCCAGGCAGGCAACTTCGGCACGCCTTCGCAGGGCGTGGTCGATGTCAAGGAGGCCGGCACCACGCACATGAGCATCGTCGATGCCAAGGGCAACGCACTGAGCATGACGACCACGGTGGAGTCCAGCATGGGCTCCTTCCACGTCACGCGCGGCTTCGTGCTCAACAACCAGCTGACCGACTTCGCGGCCATCCCCAGCACCACCGACGGACCGGTCGCCAACCGCGTGCAGCCGGGCAAGCGTCCGCGCAGCTCCATGGCGCCAACGCTGGTGTTCGACCTGAAGACCGACGGCACCGCCGGCGACTTCAAGATGGCCACCGGCTCGCCGGGCGGCAGCACCATCATCCAGTACGTGACCAAGACCCTGGTCGGCGCGCTGGACTGGGGTCTGGATGCCCAGCAGGCCACGTCGCTGGTGGACTTCGGCGCGGCCAACAGCCCGACCACCAACGTGGGCGGCGAGCACCCCAACATCAACACGGCCAATGGCGGCAACGACGATCCGCTGGTCAGCGGCCTGCGTGCCCTGGGCCATGTGGTGTCCATCAGTGCGCAGTCCAGCGGCATCGGCACCATCTTGCGGGTGCAGCGCAATGGGCAGGCGCAGCTTGAAGGTGGGGCTGATCCGCGCCGTGAAGGGCTTGTTCTGGGCGATACCGTTCGCTGATTTCGGTCTGATGATTGGCTGAGGAAGGCGCTGCTGGCAGGGATGCTGGTGGCGCTTTTCTTTTATGGGGTCCATAGCCTGCCCCCCGGCAGGGACAAAAAAACATCCCTGAATGGCAGCCGCTCTGAAGGCATACGCCCCGTAGCTGTCACGTCAAAGACATGCCCCAATCACCGCGATGCGCACAAAAAGCAGCCCACAAACTCTGCAAACCAAGTAACCACGTCACCCTCCGCTATAGAGTTCCACTCCCCGCACCCACGCTGCGCGTTTTCCCCACAAGCCCCAACGCTACGGGCTTGCCCGAATCCATGGTTGGCATGCATCCATCTAAATTGAACAGCAGCAAGTTCGATGGTCGTGAGCCTCTGAGGAAGATGGAAATGCAAAGACGAGTGTTTGGCGCATGGATGTGCGCATCGGTCCTGATGACGGGCGCAGCATGGGCGCAGGACAGCTATCCCAGCCGCCCCATCAGCCTGGTCGTGCCCTACGGCGCGGGCGGCGTGACCGACGTGGTGGCGCGTGCGCTGGCCCAGGGCATGGGCAAGCAGCTGGGGCAGACCGTGGTGATCGAGAACAAGCCCGGCGCAGGCGCGTCCATGGGCGTGATGGAGATGCGCACGGCCAAGCCCGATGGCTACCGCCTGACGCTGGCGCCCGTGAGCATCTTCCGCCAGCCCCACATCCAGAAGGTGCAGTACGACCCGGTGCGCGATCTCAGCTACATCGCCACGTACATGACCTATGACTTCGTGCTGGCCGTGCCCCAGGACTCGCCGTTCAAGACGGTGCAGGATCTGGTCGAGTTCGCCAAGAAGAATCCGGGCGCCGTGGACTACGGCACGCCGGGCAAGTTCACGGCCAACCACGTGGTGATGGCGCTGCTGGAGCAGGCCACGGGCGCACGCTTCACGCATGCGCCCTTCAAGGGCGATGCCGAGGCGCTGAACTCGTTGATGGCCGGCCACATCAAATCCGGCGTATACGCCAACACGGTGCTGCCGTACCTGAGCTCGGGCAAGCTGCGCGCGCTGGCCTCGGCCTCCGAGGTGCGGCCCGAGGCCTTTGCCAACGTGCCCACGTTCCGCGAGGCCGGTTATGCCTTCGATGTGCCCTCGCCCCTGGGCATCGCCGGGCCGCGCGGCCTGCCGCCCGAGATCGTGCGCAAGCTCGAAGCCGCCATCAAGGCCGCCATGGACGACCCGGCCTTCCGCCAGGTCGTCGGCAACTACGGCGTGCGCACGCAGTTCCGCGGCAGCCAGGAGTACACGGCGTTCGCCAGGAAGGCGTTCGAGGACGAGAAGAAGATCGTGCAGAACATAGGCCTGGAGGATTGAGGCCGCTACGCGGGCGGCAGCCCGGCCATGGCCCGCAGGTCCACCAGCCGGTCGTACTCGGCCGCCGTAACCAGCCCCAGCTCCACGGCCGCCTCGCGCGGCGCAATGCCGCGCGCCATGGCCTCGCGCGTGATGCGTGCCACGGCGTCATAGCCCAGCACCGGGTTGAGCGCGGTGGCCTGCAGCAGCGAGTGGCTGACCTGCTGCTCCAGCCGCTCGGTGTGTGCCTGCAGGCCTGCCACCAGCTTCTCGGCAAACACGCGGCTGACGTCGCCCAGCGCGCGCATGGCACGCAGCAGGTGGTGGATCAGCACGGGCTTGGCCACGTTGAGCTCGAAGTGCCCGGCCGAGCCCGCCAGCGTGACGGTGAGGTGGTGGCCCATGGCCTGGTAGGCGGCCTGCACCACGACCTCGGCCACGGTCGGGTTGCGCTTGCCCGGCATGATGGAGGAGCTCAGCCCATCGTCGGGAAACACCAGCTCCCCCAGGCCGCAGCGCGGGCCTGAACCCAGCAGGCGGATGTCATTGGCCATCTTGGCCAGCGAACCGGCCACCACGTTGAGCGCGCCCGAGACCTCGATGAGCGCATCGTGCGCGGCCATGCCTTCGAACTTGCAGGGATTGGGCGTGACCGCCAGGCCCGTGAGCGCCTGTATCTCCTCGCAGAAGACCCGGTCGAATCCGGCCGGCGCGTTGAGCCCCGTGCCTGCCGCCGTGCCGCCCTGGGCCAGGCTCCACAGCCGGGGCTGGGTGGCCTGCAGCCGGTGGATGCCGTGGCCCACCTGGTGGGCGAATGTCTCGAAGCTCTGGCCCAGCGTCATGGGCACGGCGTCCATCAGGTGCGTGCGCGCCACCTTGAGCACGCCGGCAAAGGCCAGGGCGCGTTCCTGCAGGCGCTGCTGCAGCTGTTCCAGGGCGGGCAGCAGGTGGTCGCGCAGCTCCAGCGCCGTGGCCAGGTGCATCACCGTGGGAAAGCTGTCGTTGGACGACTGCGATGCATTGGCATGGTCGTTGGGGTGGACCGGGCTGCGCGTGCCCGGGGGCTGGCCCAGCATCTGGTTGGCGCGGTTGGCGATGACCTCGTTGGCATTCATGTTGGTCTGCGTGCCCGAGCCCGTCTGCCAGATGGTCAGCGGGAAATGCGCGTCCAGCAGGCCGTCGCGCAGTTCGGTGGCCGCGGCCTCGATGGCCGCGCCGCGCTCGTCGTCCAGCACGCCCAGGCGCCGGTTGGCACGCGCTGCCGCCAGCTTCTGCAGCCCGAATGCGCGGTACAGGCCCTGCGGAAAGCGCTCCTCGCCAATGGTGAACAGCTCCAGCGCGCGCTGGGTCTGCGCGCCCCAGAGTCGGTCGGCAGGGATGTGGACGGGGCCGAAGGCATCGTGCTCGATGCGGGTATGAGCTTGGGTCGGTGCCTGGGCCTGGGTGCGTGTCTGGTCCATGGGCTCAGTCCAGCGAGATCCTCGCGTCGGCCGCCACCTTGCGCCAGCGCTCCACCTCGGCGGCCGTGTGGCGGGCCAGGGCTTCGGGGGCGTATTGATCTGCGGGCAGCAGGCGTATGCCCTGGGCGGCCATCCTGTCGGTCCAGGCCTTGTCGGCCAGCGCCTTGGTATAGGCCTGGTAGACCTTTTGCACCACGTCACGCGGCGTGCCCTTGGGCGCGTAGATGCCGTACCAGGTGGCGGTCTCGAAGCCCGGCAGCAGCTTCTGGCCCAGCGCTGCCGCGCCCGGGAACTGGGGCATGGGCTTGTCCGAGGTGAGCGCGATGGCGCGGATGCGCTCGCCCGCCAGCTGGGGCAGGGCGGTGTTGGTCTGGTCGAACATGGCATCGACCTGGCCCGAGATCACATCGGTCATGGCCGGCGCCGCGCCCTTGTAGGCCACCTGGGTGATCTCCATCTGCGCGCGGCTGGCGAACAGCGCCGCCACCAGGTGCGAGGTCGATCCCACGCCCGCGTTGCCGAAGTTCAGCCGGCCCGGGTTCTGCTTGCCGAAGGCCACCAGCTCCTCGGCCGTCTTGTACGGGGAGTTCTTGCCCACCAGCAGCACCAGCGGCGTGTCGGGGAAGCGGAACACCGCCTCGAAGTCCTTGACCGGGTCATAGGCCAGCTTCTTGTACAGCGACGGCGCCGCGCCCATGTAGCCCATGTGGCCGACCAGGAAGCTGTAGCCGTCGGGCGCCGAGCGCGCCGCCTTGGCCGCGCCGATGGTGCCGCCCGCGCCCGGAACGTTCTCGATGATGATCTGCTGGCCCAGCTGGGTGCTGGTGCGCTGGGCGATGTCGCGCGCCATGGCGTCCGTGGGGCCGCCGGCCGCGAAGGGCACGATCCAGGTCAGCGGCTTGGCGGGGTAGCCGCCCTGGGCGTGCGCGGCCAGGGCGAAGGTGGTGGCGGCCAGGGCAAGGGCCAGGCGTGGCAGGCGGGGAAGATGGAAAGGCATGGTGTTGTCTCCTGTAGTGCTGTGTTCTGTCCTGGGCCGGGGTGTCAGCGGCCGCTGGCTGTATGGGCGCGCGACAGCGCAAGGGCGCGGTCCACCATCTGCGGGGCCTCGCCCAGGTAGTTGCGCGGGTCGGTGAGGCGCTGCAGCGCCGCGCGGTCGAAATGGGCCGTGACTTCGGGCAGGCGGGCCAGCGCATCGGCCAGCGTGCCGCCCTCGGCGTTGACGCTGCGGCAGGCGGCATAGACGATGTCGTGCGCCTGCTGGCGGCCCGTGTGCGGGGCCAGGCCCATCATCACGGCCTCGGCCACGATCAGGCCGTCGGTCATGTCCAGGTTGCGGGCCATGCGTTCGGGATCGACGATGAGGCCGCCCAGCATGAAGCGCGCCTGGTGCAGGGCGCCGGCCGAGAGCACGAAGCTCTCGGGCAGGGCCACCCATTCGGCGTGCCAGGGGCCGGTGGCGCGCTCCAGGTCCTGGACCATGGCGTCCAGCATCAGGCCCGCATGCTGGCGCACGGCCTTGGAGGCGGCCAGCATCAGCTCGCTGGAGATGGCGTTGCGCTTTTGCGGCATGGTGCTGCTGGCGCCGCGCCCCGTGACGAAGGGCTCGAACACCTCGCCGAACTCGGTGGAGGACAGCAGGATCACGTCGTAGGCGATCTTGCCCAGCGAGCCGGTGACCAGTGCCAGGAAATTCACGGCCTCGGCCAGGCCGTCGCGCGCCACATGCCAGGTGGTGGCGGGCACGCCCAGGCCCAGTTCTTCCATGAGCAATTGCTGCACTTCCAGGCCCCGGCCGCTCAGTGAGGCCAGCGTGCCTGCCGCCCCCGCGAACTGGCCCACCAGCACGCGCGGGCGCAGTTCCTGCAGGCGCTGGGCATGGCGGTCGAACATGGCCAGCCAGATGGCGGCCTTGTAGCCAAAGGTGATGGGCAAAGCGTGCTGCAGGTGCGTGCGGCCGGCCATGGGCGTGTCGCGGTGGCGTTCTGCCAGGTCGGCCAGGATGGTGCGCAGCGCGGCGATGTCGGCATCGACCAGGTCCAGCGCATCGCGCACCTGCAGCACGGTGGCCGTGTCCATGATGTCCTGGGTGGTGGCGCCCCAGTGGATGTAGCGGCCTGCGTCGCCGCACTGTTTCACCAGCTGGTGCACCAGCGGCAGGATGGGGTAGCCGACAATGTCGGTTTCCTTGCGCAGCAGCTCGAAGTCCAGCGCGTCGAGGCTGCAGCGCTGCGCGATCTCGTGTGCGGCCTCGGCCGGAATCACGCCGCAGCGGCCCTGGGCGCGCGCCAGCGCGACCTCGACCTCGATGTAGCGCGACACCAGCGCGCTGTCGGCGAAGATGGCGCGCATGGCCGGGGTGCCGAAGGCGTCGCGGAACAGCAGCGAATCGATGGCGGTGCTGGAGGTGAAGGACGGAAGGGTCATGGTGCGCAATTGCGATTAAGTTCGGACATATCGATATTTTTATTTATGTACGTACATTACGAACATCCGGGTTTGCCTGGGGTGAGGGCCTGCGCCCATGGCTGAGACACGCTATGCCCAGGTGGCGCGCGACCTGTCCGAGCGCATTGCCTCGGGCGAATACGCCGTGGGCGCCCTGCTGCCCACCGAGCTGGAGCTGTGCGACCGCTATGGCGTGAGCCGCCACACCGTGCGCGCGGCGATTTCCGAGTTGCAGCAGTCGGGGCTGGTATCGCGGCGCAAGAAGGTGGGCACGCGCGTGGAGGCGGCGCAGCCCCATGCGCACTACCGCCAGGCGCTGACCTCGCTGGAGGACCTGGTGCAGTTCGGCGCCACCCATGTGCGCGAAGTGCGGCGCATCGAGGAGGTGGTGCTGGACCAGGACCTGGCCGCCGAGCTGGACTGCCCGGCCGGCAGCCGCTGGCTGGCCATCTGCAGCCTGCGCCGCGACGGCGCCGCGCCGCACCTGCCCATTGCCTGGACCGTGGTCTATGTGGATGCGCAGCGCTTTGACACGCAGGAACTGGCCGAGCGCGTGCGCGCTGCGCCCGAGTTGCTGGTCAGCAGCCTGCTGGAGCAGCAATACGGCCTGCGCATCGCGCGGGTGCGGCAGGCCGTGGTGGGAGCGCTCATTCCCGAGGCGCTGTCGGAGGAATTGCAGGCCCCGGCCGGGTCAGCGGCGCTGAAGATCGTGCGCCGCTACCTGGATACCGATGGGGAGTTGATGGACCTCAGCGTGACCTTGCACCCGGCCAGCCGCTATACCTTGCATACGCAGCTGGACCGGGATCTGGCGAGCGTCTAGCCGTTGGCGTTGGCAGCTTCCGAGCCCTGCTCTGCGAGGAAGCCGCCGCTCTGGTGCGACCACAGCTTGGCGTAGATGCCGCCCAGCTCCAGCAGTTGCTGGTGCGTGCCCTGCTCGACGATGTGGCCCTGGTCCATCACGATCAGGCGGTCCATGGCCGCGATGGTCGAGAGCCGGTGGGCGATGGCGATCACGGTCTTGCCGTGCATGAGGCTGTCCAGGCTTTGCTGGATGGCCGCCTCGACCTCGCTGTCCAGCGCGCTGGTGGCCTCGTCCAGCAGCAGGATGGGCGCGTCCTTGAGCATGACGCGCGCAATCGCCACGCGCTGGCGCTGGCCGCCCGACAGCTTGACGCCGCGCTCGCCCACCTGGGCGTCGTAGCCGCCACGGCCCTTGAGGTCGGTCAGCGTGGCGATGAAGTCCGAGGCCTCGGCCTTCTGCGCGGCGGCCAGCATCTCCTGCTCGGTCGCGTCGGGGCGGCCGTAGAGGATGTTGTCGCGCATGGAGCGGTGCAGCAGCGAGGTGTCCTGCGTGACCATGCCCACCGCGCCGCGCAGGCTGTCCTGCGTGACGGTGCGGATGTCCTGGCCGTCGATGGTGATGCGCCCGCCCTGGGCTTCATGGAAGCGCAGCAGCAGGTTCACCAGCGTGGACTTGCCCGCGCCCGAGCGGCCGATCAGGCCGATGCGCTCGCCGGCGCGGATGTGCAGGTTCAGGTGGTCGATCACCTGCTTGCCGCCGTCCTTGTAGGCAAAGCTCAGGTCCTCGAAGGCGATGGCGCCGTGCGTGACCTGCAGAGGCCTGGCGTCGGGCGCGTCCACGATGGTGCGCGGCTTGGTCAGCGTGAGGATGCCGTCCTGGATGGTGCCCACGTTCTCGAACAGGCCCGTCATCTGCCACATCACCCAGTGCGAATAGCCCATCAGGCGCAGCGCCATGGCGATGATGGCCGCCACCACGCCTGCGCTGGCCTGTCCGGCCGACCACAGGTACAGCGCCGTGCCCGCCGATCCCACCAGCAGCATCGTGATCATCAGGTGGTTGACGATCTCGAACTGGCTGACCAGCCGCATCTGCGCATAGCCCGTGGACTTGAAGGCCTCCATGGCGTTGCGCGCGTATTCGGCCTCGCGGCGCGTGTGGGCGAACAGCTTGACGGTGGCGATGTTGGTGTAGGCATCGGTCACGCGGCCCGTCATCATGGAGCGTGCATCGGCCTGCTCCTTGCCGATCTTGCCCAGGCGCGGAACGAAGTAGCAGCAGGCGCCGATATAGGCGGCCAGCCACAGCGCAAACGGAATCATCAGCCGCCACTCGAAGCTGGCCGCCAGGATCAGGATGCCGATCATGTAGACGCTCACGCCCACCAGCACATCGACCACCATGAACACCACTTCGCGCACGGAAAGCGCGGTCTGCATGATCTTGGTGGTGATGCGGCCCGCGAACTCGTCGGCATAGAACGACATGCTCTGGCCCAGCATCAGCCGGTGGAACACCCAGCGCAGCCGCATCGGGAAGTTGATGGCCAGCACCTGGTGCATCACCGCCGTGTGAAAGGCCAGCAACAGCACGCTGGACAGCAGGACGGCGGCAATGCCCCACACCGTGCCGCGCTGCTCTGCCCAGAAACCGGCTGGCGACACCGTGGACAACCAGTCCACCACATGGCCCATGAGGGCGAACAGCGCCGCCTCGTAGACGGCCAGCAGCGCCGAGGTGCAGGTCAGCAGCGCGATCCAGCCGCGCATGCCTTGCGTGCAGGCCCAGATGAAGGCAAAAAAGCCCTTGGGCGGGACCGTGGGCTCGACGCTGGGATAGGGCGGAACGCGTTTTTCAAAGAAACCGAACAAGATTTTTTTACTCCTTGGTCAGACCATCGTAGGCCAGAGTCGGGTTTGCCCGATGCGCGTTCAGCATGACCTTGGGCCGCAACATGTTTTGTAAGAAATCTCCACACAACTGTCATACGCGTGGGTTCGCGCCCGGATTTCAGTGCAGGGGGAACACGGCGCCGTGGGGAAGATTGTCCGCGTCCGGGGCCGCTTCGTTGTGCGCGAATGGGGAATGCAGCATGCCGCTGGCGGCAACAAAAAAGGCCTCTTGCGAGGCCTTGTGTTTCATGCCGCAGTGCAGTGCACTGCAGCGGGCGGGGCTTGCCGCCGGTCAGGCAGGCAGAAAGCCTTCCACCGACAGGTAGCGCTCGCCCGTGTCGTAGTTGAAGCCCAGCACCTTGGCGCCTGCGGGCAGCTCGGGCAGCTTTTGCGCAATGGCGGCCAGGGTGGCACCCGAGGAGATGCCGACCAGGATGCCTTCCTCGCGGGCTGAGCGGCGTGCGTACTCGCGCGCGGGTTCGGCCTCGACCTGGATCACGCCGTCCAGCAGGCTGGTGTCCAGGTTCTTGGGCACGAAGCCTGCGCCAATGCCCTGGATGGGGTGGGGCGAGGGCTGGCCGCCCGAGATCACGGGCGAGGCGGCAGGCTCCACGGCAAAGACCTTGAGCTGGGGAAACTTGGCCTTGAGCACCTTGGCCACGCCGGTCAGGTGGCCGCCCGTGCCCACGCCGGTGATCAGCACATCCAGGCCTTCGGGGAAGTCGGCCAGGATTTCCTGGGCCGTGGTGCGCACATGCACGTCGATGTTGGCGGGGTTCTCGAACTGCTGGGGAATCCAGGCGCCGGGCGTCTGGCTGGCCAGTTCCTGGGCGCGGGCGATGGCGCCCTTCATGCCCTTTTCCTTGGGCGTGAGGTCGAAACTGGCGCCGTAGGCCAGCATCAGGCGGCGGCGCTCGATGCTCATGCTCTCGGGCATGACCAGCACCAGCTTGTAGCCCTTGACGGCGGCCACCAGGGCCAGGCCCACGCCGGTGTTGCCGCTGGTGGGCTCGATGATGGTGCCGCCGGGCTGCAGGGCGCCGGACTTCTCGGCGTCCTCGACCATGGCCAGGGCGATGCGGTCCTTGATGGAGCCGCCGGGGTTGCCGCGCTCGGACTTGATCCACACATTGGCACCGGCGCCGAACAGGCGGTTGATGCGCACATGGGGCGTGTTGCCAATCGTTTGCAGGATGTTGTCAGCTCTCATCGGACCTCCGCGATTTTGGGGTGGTGGTTGGACAGTCGGGGGTGGCGCGCAGACACTGCGCGAAAACCAAGCATTCATTGTGCACGCAGCTGTTCTATGCATGGGCTATATCGATATGGCCTGGACGGCTAACATCGCCGCATGAATCTACGGTTCCTGGAAACCTTTGTCTTGCTGGCCGAGCTGCGCAATTTCCGCATGACGGCCGAGCGGCTGTACACCACGCAGGCCGCCGTCTCCAGCCGCATCGCCACGCTGGAGCAGGAGTTCGGCGTGCGCCTGTTCGACCGTGGCGTGCGCGAGGTCACGCTGACGGCCGACGGCGCCAAGGCCCTGGTCCATGCCGAGCGCATGCTGCGCCTCATGCGCGAGATGCGAGAGGACATGCTGGACAAGCAGGCCTATGCCGGCGTGATCCGCATCGGCGCCATCGAGTCCATCGTGCACAGCTGGTTTCCCGACTTTCTGGCGCTGCTGCAGCAGCGCTATCCGCGCTTGCAGGTGGAGATCGCCTGCGACACCACGCTGCACATGTCCGAGCAATTGGTGAAGGGCCAGCTGGACCTGTCGCTGCAGGCCAAGCCCGTGACGGCGGCCGGCGTGGGCCATCTGTCGCTGGGTGAATTTCCCATGGCCTGGGTGGGCAGCCCCAAGCTGGGCATTGGCGACGAGACCCTGAGCCTGGCCGAGCTGGCGGCCTTTCCCATCATGTGCTTTGCGCGCGGCTCCGAGCCGTATGCGGTGATCGAGCAGTTGTTCTCCACCGAAAGCAGCGCCTCGGTGCACCTGAACTGCATCGCCTCGGTGGCCACCATGATCCGCGTGGTCTGCGACGGCCTGGGCGTGGCCGCCGTGCCGCCGGCCATCATCCAGCGCGAGCTGGCCGAGCAGCGCCTGCGCCTGCTGCGCGTGGACCGTGAGTTCCCCTCGCTGCCGCTGGTGGCCTGCTTTCGCAATGACCACCAGAACCCGCTGACCGAAGTGGTGGCGCGCGCGGCCGAGGAGACCGCCGCCGCCTTTGCGCTGAACCACGGCCAGGCCGTGGCGCGGCTGCCGGGCAGCGGCCTGGGCGGCTAGGCCCGAGGCCGCCTGGTCGATCAGCCCTGCGCCGAAGCCAGCAGCTGCTCCACGGCCAGGGCCACGGACAGCAGTCGCCGGTCCTGCCCGCCGAGGCCGGCCAGGCTCAGGCCCACGGGCGCCTCGCCTGCGCGGTGGCAGGGCAGGGAGATGGCGCAGCCGTCGAGGAAGTTGATCAGCGTGGGGTTGCGCAGGATCAGGCCGTTGGCGCCGAAGTAGGCTTCGTCGCTCTGCGTGAGGTCGGCGATCTTCGGGGCGACCAAGGGCACGGTGGGCATGACGATCAGGTCATGGTCGGCCATCTGGGCGCTGACTGCGGCAATCCACTGCCTGCGGCGTGCCAGCAGGTCGATGTAGTCGGCCGCGCTGATGTCCTTGCCGCGCAGGATGCGCGTGCCCACGCGCGGGTCGTACTCGGACAGGCGCGTGGCGATGTGGTGGCGGTGCCAGGCCCAGGCCTCGGCGGCCGTGAAGCCGCCCTTGGAATTGATGTCGGCCAGCTCGCCGAAGGGCGCGACCACGGCATGGGTGATGTGGGCGCCCGCCTGCGACAGCAGGGTCAGCGTGCGCTCCCAGGCGGCGGCCACGGTGGCGTCCATGCCGTCCAGCACCACGTTGGTGGGTGCCAGCAGGCGCAGGCCCTGCAGCGGCGCGGCATGCAGCTCGCCCAGCGGCTCGCCGGAGAGGATGGCGTCCAGCGTGGCGCAGCAGCGCACGCTGGGGGCCAGCGGGCCGATGGAGTCCAGGTTGGCCGACAGCGGCAGCACGCCTTCCATGCTCACGCGGCGCGCCGTGGGCTTGAAGCCCGTGAGCCCGCACAGCGCCGAAGGAATGCGCACCGAGCCGCCTGTGTCCGAGCCGATGGCCGCCATGGCCATGCCGTCGGTGACCGAGATGGCCGCGCCCGAGGACGAGCCGCCCGGAATGCGGCCGCCGCCCTCGTCACGCTGCCAGGGATTGCGCGGCGTGCCGTAGTGCGGATTGATGCCCAGGCCCGAGTAGGCGAACTCGGTCATGTTGGTCGTGCCCACGATGACGGCGCCGGCCTGGCGCAGGCGCTGCACCACTTCGGCCGTGCGCTGTGCGGGCGGTGCGTCGGCCAGCAGGCGCGAGCCGCCCAGCGTGGGAAAGCCGGCGATGTCGAACAGGTCCTTGACCGAGACCGGCAGGCCCTCGATGGGCGAGCGCGCCAGGCCGGCCGCACGCAGCACGTCGCTGGCACGGGCCTCGGCCAGGGCCGCGCCCTGGAACACGCGCGTGAACACCTTGGGGCCTTCCCCCGACATGGTGCGGGCCAGGGCCTGCTCGGTCAGCTGCACCGAGGTGGTTTCGCCGCCATGCAGGCGCTGTGATGCCAGTTCCAGGCTGGGCAGGGGGAGGGCTTGGGTCATGTGGGAAGTCCTGTGGGTGAAGGCGGGCGTGGGCGGATCGGATTCGTGGCTCAGGCCACGACGTCCAGCAGTTCGCTGCGGTAGCTGTGGCGGATGGAACGCTGGCTGCGGGGATCGTACAGCTCCATGGAGAACTGCGTCGAGGGGCGGATGCCGCCGATGGCGCCCACCGTGCCGCAGGTCATGCCGCAGCCTGCGGGCAGCAGACCCTTGCCGCCCGTGAAGCCTGCGATCAGGTCCTGGGGCGTGCGCAGGCTGGCCAGCGTGCCTTCCTGGTAGAGCACCTCGCGGCCGTCTTCCACGATCCACGAGCGCACGACCAGCTCATCCCAGTGGCCGGCCACGTCGGCAAAGCGCCAGGCCTGGGTGGCCACGGGCTTGACGCAGGCCTGCTTGGAAAAGGCCACGCTGTAGGCCTCGAGCTTGCGGTCCGTGTGGTCGGAGGCCAGGCTCACGAACATCTCGCCTTCGTGCGTGAACACGAAGACCTCGACCTCGCCGGAGGAGTCCGGGCCCAGCACCTGCAGCGCGCTGCGCTGGCTCAGCTGGTTGCTGGAGATACGGTAGTACAGCGGCACGGCGCTGGGGCGCGGGATGCCGATGGCGGCGAGCTCCTCGATGTGGTGCTCGATGGCCTCGCGGTCGCGGCCGGCCCAGCCGGCGACGATCAGGGTGTCGAATTCAGGGGCGAAGGTCTGGCCCTCGGGGGTGGTGAACTGCAGTTGCATGGCAGGCGATCCAGGGAAAAGGCGGGGCCGCAGGCCCCGGTGGGAAAGAGGAGGGGGCAGTGGCGCGCGCGGTGCGGCGCGCAGGCATCACTGCTTCTTGACGAAGAGCACGACCAGGAAGGCGGCCATGAATTCCAGCGCGGCCACGAAGTACAGGCCCGAGGACAGCGACCCCGTGCTGGTCTTGAGCGCGCCGATCATGTAGGGCGCCACGAAGCCGGCCAGGTTGCCGATGGAGTTGATCAGCGCAATGCCGCCGGCCGCCGCCGTGCCGGCCAGGAAGGCGGCAGGAATCGACCAGAACACGGGAAAGGCCGCGAGGATGCCGATGGAGGCCAGCGTCAGCGCGCACAGGGCGAGCACGGCGTTGTGCAGGAACAGGCCCGTGAGGATCAGGCCCGCCGCCGCGATCAGCGCGGACAGGGCGCAGTGCATGCGGCGCTCGCCGGTCTTGTCCGAATGCATGCCGTTCCAGACCATGGCCAGGGTGCCGGCCAGGAAGGGAATGGCCGAGATCAGGCCGATCTGCAGCGTGTTCTGGATGCCGATCTCCTTGATGATGGACGGCGACCAGAAGGCAATGGTGGCGTTGCCGCTGACGATGCAGAAGTACACGGCAGCGCACAGCCAGACGCGGTAGTTGCGGCAGGCGTCCAGGAAGGACACATGCTTGTGGCCGCCCTGGTTCTCTGCCTCCACGGCGGCGGTCACGGCGCGCTGCTCGGACGCGCTCAGCCACTTGGCGTTGGCGGGCTTCTCGGGCAGGTACAGCAGCACGAAGAAGCCGGCGATCACCGAAGGAATGCCTTCCAGGATGAACAGCCACTGCCAGTTGGACAGATGGCCCACGCCCTGCATGCCATTCATGATGGCGCCCGCAATGGGGCCGCCCACGGCGCCTGCAATGGCGAACGAGGTCATGAACAGGCCGTTGACGCGCGCCCGATGGCGGGCCGGGAACCAGTAGGTCAGGTACAGCACCACGCCGGGGAAGAAGCCGGCCTCCACCACGCCCAAGATGAAGCGCAGCACGTAGAACATGGTGGGCGTGGTCACATAGGCCATGGCCATGGAGGCCGCGCCCCACAGGATGGTGATGCGCGCCAGCGTCTTGCGTGCGCCGATCTTCTCCAGCAGCAGGTTGCTGGGCACTTCGAACAGGAAGTAGCCGATGAAGAAGATGCCGGCACCCAGGCCGTAGATGGCCTCGCTGAACTGCAGGTCGTCCAGCATCTGCAGCTTGGCGAAGCCGACGTTGACGCGGTCTATCCACGCCAGGATGAAGAGCAGCACCAGAAAGGGAATCAGGCGCCAGGCGATCTTGCGGTAGGTGGCGTCCATGTCGGGCGGCGATGCCTGGCCGGCGCCGTGGGCGGGGGAATGTGCGGCGGATGCCGGACTGCTCATGGGGTGTCTCCTGTCTTCGACGGTGCAGCGGGCACACGGACCGGGGCGGGGCCCGTGTGTCTCAGGGGCTTCAGGCGCTGGCGGGTCTGCAGTGGGACCGGCCGGGCGTCTGGAGCTGTTCCTGTGGCGGCAGTATCGAAAGGCGGGACAGGGCTGTCCAACAAGAAATTATGAGCAGGCCTGAATGCAAATTCTTATGGGCAGAGCTGGTGCGGGCGCTGCACCGGCATGCAGCATGCGTGCACCATTTGCGCTCGGGAAAACCCTGATTTTTCAGGCGGTGGCGGCGGCACGCGGTGCGCGCAAAGGCTGCTTCCACAGCTCGGCCAGCAGCAGGCCGCCAATGGTCAGCACGCCGCCCACGGCGTGGTAGGCCGCCAGGGGCTCACCCAATGCCATGAAGGCGATCACGGCCGTGAAGATGGGCACCAGGTTGAAGAACATGCTGGAGCGGCCCGGGCCGATGCGCGCCACCGACATCATCCACAGCAGCGGCGCGGCGATGGAAGCCATGATGCCCGCAAAGCCCACCAGCGGCAGGTTGGTCGCGTTCAGCCCCGTGCGCGGCGCCATCAGGAACAGCGGCAGCTGCGCGATCACGGCCACCAGGATCTGCAGGTACAGCAGTTGCACCGTGGCCAGGCGCGGCATGGGCCAGCGCTTGAGCAGGATGTTGTAGACCGCATAAGCCAGCATGGCCACGAACATCAGCGCATCGCCGCCATTGAGGCCCTGGGTGAGCAAGGTGGCAGGCTGCCCCGAAGACACCACCAGGGCTACGCCCGCAATCGCCAGCACGCAGCCCAGCACGGCGCCCCGGCTCAACGCCTGGCCCAGCATGGCGGTGGACAGGCCCAGCACCATCATGGGCGTGAGCGAGCCGATCAGGCCCATGTGCGTGGCCGATGTCATATGGGCCGCGTAATAGGCCAGGCTCTGGTAGATCACCATGCCCAGCATCCCCAGCACGATGAGGCGCGGCAGCAGCGGCCGGATGTCGGCGCGCTGGCGCCAGATGGAGGGCAAAAGGAACGGCGTGAACAGCACGGCTGCCACCAGCCAGCGGTAGAAACCGATCTCGGCCGCGCCGATGCTGTCGGCCGCCATCTTGCTGACCACGGTATTGACCGACCAGATGAGCACGGCGATCAAAGGGAAAAGGTAAGACCCCATTGGAAGACTCCTAAGACTGGTCCTATGATCGTTCTGTCCGACTTGGAGTGCATCCCTGGTTTCGGACAATCGATAGCGCAACCCGGACCATCCGCCATGCCCCGTCCCAGCAAGCCCATGCACATCCAGAACGTCGAGGATGTGCCGGGCGAGTACTACTTCCGCTACGACGAATTCGGCGCCGACACCGAGGTGCCGCCGCACAGCCACAGCTGGGGTCACCTGAACTACACGCCCCACGGCAGCATGTGCATGGACACGGCAGGCCAGCACTGGGTCTCGCCGCCGCAGTACGGCGTCTGGGTGCCGCCCGGCGTGGTGCACAGCTGCCACGTGGCGCACGCCGTGGTCTACCGCTCGGTCTACCTGGCGCCTGCGTTGTGCAGGGAGCTGCCGGCGCAGCCGTGCTCCATGCGCATCGGCGCCATCGTCAAGGCCATCCTGGCCGACTTTGCCGTGCGCGACGTGCACATTCCCGCCACGGATGCCGACCTGCGCCTGGCCCGTGTGCTCTACGACCAGTTGCGGGCCGTTCCCGTGGAGCCCGGCTATCTGCCGGCCGCCGAACACCCGGCCCTGGTCGAAGTGCTGACCCGCATGCGCGCTGCGCCCGAGGACCACCGCAGCCTGGCCCAATGGGCCGCCAGCGTGCACATGACCGAGCGCACCCTGGCGCGCCACTGCCAGCGCGAGCTGGGCATGGGCCTGGGCGAATGGCGCCAGCGCATGCGCTACCTGCTGGCCATCGACGCGCTGGAGGCCGGCCTGAGCGTGCAGCAGATCGCCTATGACCTGGGCTACAGCACGCCCTCGGCCTTCATCGCCATGTTCCAGCGCGAGGCCGGCACCTCACCCGAACAATTCCGCCGCGAGTTCTGCATGCCGCCGTGAGGCTGTTGCGCCATCTGCCTGCAGCCCGGCCCAAGCCGCGAGATAATGCCGCCCGTGAAGCACGCCAGACCGCCGCTGGTGCAATCGTGGAAACACGGCACTGGAGGAACGTCCGGACTGCACAGGGCAGCGTAGCAGCTAACGGCTGTCCACCGTGAGGTGAGGATCAGAGCAACAGAGACGAGTTTGGACGGAACAATTCCCCCCGGGTGTTCTGTGGGTCGGCGAAAGCCGAACCGGATGGCGCAAGCCATACGGTCCATGCGCAAGCATGGAACCCACAGCCACCTTGGACGGGAACCGTCCAAGGTGAAACGGGCAATCTCTACGCGCAGCAATACCAAGTAGGCACACGTTGACGGGGCCCCCGGAGTGTGCGGGTAGGTAGCACCGAGCCGGGCGGCGACGCCCGGCCCAGATTAATGGCGGTCACATGCGGGCAACCGCGTGCACAGAATCCGGCTTATCGGCGCGCTTCACACTTTCTTCCATGCCCCGCCACCGGCGGGGCATTTTCATGGGCGGTTCAGAACTGGTATTTGGCCGTCAGCAGCAGCCTGCGCGGCACGCCGAAATAGTTGCCGCCGTTGTTCGTGCCCAGGGTCTCGAAATAGCGGCGGTCGAACAGGTTGCTGATGTTCATCTGCAGGTCCAGCTGCCGGTTCACCCGATAGCCGATGACCAGGTCGGCCACGGCATAGGCGGACTGGCGGATTGCATAGCCTTCGGCGCTGGTCAGCGACTCGGACGTGGTGCGGCTCTGGTAGCGCAGGCCACCGCCCACGCGCCATGCGCCCAGCTCGCCGCCCAGGTGGTACATGGCCGACAGCTTGAGCTGGTGGCGCGGCGTGTAGCTGGCATAGGGCGCGCCCTTGGCGCCTTCGGTGCTGTCGCTGGCGATCTTGGCCTGGGTGAAGGTATAGCCAAGGCCGGCGTTCAGGCGCGGCAGGATCTCGCCGCTGATGTCCACGTCCAGCCCCTTGCTCCTGACCTTGCCCACCGAGCGGTAGCAATTGGTCTTCACCGTGCAGGAGTTGATGTCCGCGATGGCCTGGGGCAGGTTGTCCTGCGTGGTGTTGAATACGGCAACGGCCAGGTTCACGCGCTCGTCCAGGTAGCTGCCCTTGAGGCCCAGCTCGAAGTTGCGGCCCTCCACCGGCGCCAGCATGCTGCCCGAGACATCCAGAAAATCCTGCGGCCGAAAGATGCTGGTGTAGCTGGCATAGGCCGAGTAGGTCTTGTTGATGTCATAGGTCAGCGCGGCATAGGGCGTGGCATGGGCTTTCTCGCTGAATTCGCGCTCCCGGCTCCAGCTGCCCTGGCGCTGGACGTTGGTGAAGTCGTACCAGTCCAGGCGCGCGCCGGCGATCAGGTTCAGTGGCTCGGCCAGCAGGAAGCGGCCCGTGGCGTAGGCCGAGGTCAGCGTGGTCTTCTGGCGGCGCGTCCACAGGTCTTCGGCCAGCAGGCCGGAGCGGTCCAGCGAGTCGGGGTTCCAGGTATAGGGATCGACGCCATTGGCGATCAGCCATTCCCCGGTGGGCGACAGGTAGCTGTAGCCCTGGTCGCTCCAGCGGATGGTGCGGCGGCTGAGGCCGAAGGCCAGGTCATGCTCGCGGCCGAACAGGCGCACGGGGCCCTGGGCCGAGGCATCGAGGCTGAGCTGGCGCTTGTCGTAGTCGTACAGGCCGCCGGCCACGTCGTAGCGCGTGCGGCCCTGGTCGTCCAGGCCGCCCGAGACCAGGTAGGCGCCGTCCAGCGCGGACTTGGCCTGCAGGGCGCGCGCGGCCAGCCTGGCCTTCCAGCCGTTGTCGAAGCGGTGCTCCAGGTCGGCGAACAGGCTGACCTCCTTCTTGTCCCATTTGCTCCAGGAGGGCGAGAAACGCCTGGATCGCGCAATGTCAAGGAAGGAGCCATCGAAGCCCATGGGCACGCCCATCCATTGCGAGCCGGGGTTGTCTTCGTTCACATAGGAGCCGCCCACGCTCAGCGTGGTGTCGCGGCCCAGGTCGAACTCGGCGGTGCCGTACAGCAGCTGGCGGCGGCTGCTGTAGCCATCGATGAAGTGGTCACGCGACTGGGCCGAGGCCACCACACGCCCGCGCGCCGAGCCGTCCTCGTTGAGGGCGCCGCCCACATCGACCTCGCCCACGGCCTGGTTCCAGCTGCCGCCGCGCAGGGTGACCGAGCGCTGGGTGGTGCGCGGCGCGCGCTTGCGCACGAAGTTGATGGTGCCCGAAGGGTCGCCCACGCCCGTCATCAGCCCCGTGGGGCCGCGCACCACTTCCACGTGGTCGTACATGGCCATGGTGTCGTAGGTGGAGGTGTCGGTTTCATACGAGACGGGCACGCCGTCCTGCAGGAACGAACCGATCACGAACCCGCGCGAGAAATAGCGCGCCCGGTCGTCGCTCCAGCGGTTGATGGTGATGCCGGTGGTGCTGTTGGCCACGTCGTCGATGGACAGCATGCCCTGGTCGTCCATCTTCTGGCGGGTGACCACGGTGAGGGACTGGGGCGTCTCGCGGATGGACAGCGGCAGCTTGGTCGAGGTGCTCATCAGCCCCGTGGTGTAGGAGCCCGAGCCCTCGGTGGTCGTGGTCTCGCCCACGGCGGAGACCGTGACTTCGGGCAGGGCCACGGTGCCGGCGGGCTTTTCCACCACCAGCGTGCCCTGGCTCACATGGCCTTCCAGCCCGCTGCCGCGCAGCAGCCGGGCCACGGCGGCGGCGGTGCTCAGGCGCCCTTCCACGGCGGGCGCACGGCGGCCCTGCACCAGTTCAGGCGCGGCCAGCAGCTGCAGGCCAGCCTGGCGGGCCAGTTGGGCCAGCGCCTGGTCCAGCGGCTGGGCGGGAATGTGGAAGTCGGTGCTGGCGGCCGTGGCTGTGGCCGGTGCCGCCTGGGCCAGAGCGGCTGGAGACAGCTGCAGGGCCAGCAGCGCGATGCCCGCGGCAACGGCATGGTGGCGGGCAAGGCGGGAAGGCTTGGAGGGGAAGGAAGACATGGAAGGTCCCGTGGCGGATCTGGGCAATGGCGATTTCCGGGCTGCGAATGCGTCGCGTTCCCGGGTCCTCATGCCTATACGAACGGGCGCAGACATTCCCTCACGCCTGGTGTGCATGTGCCGTGCATTCCGGGGCCATGGGCGCATCGGCGCATCAGCTGCGGCGGCGGATGACCAGGGTGCGCCCGGTTCCCGGGCCCTGCTCCTTTTCCTGCACCTCTTCCTGCACGCTGACCGGCAGGGTGCGCGGGAGCATGCGCAGCCAGCCCTGGGCGGCCGCAATGCGCACGCGCCCCAGCACGGGCAGGGCGGCGGCGTCGGGCTCCACGCGCAGTGGCTGCAGGCTGTAGCGCTCCAGGCGGCGAGCGACCTCGGCCAGCGGCGTGTTCTGGAAGTCCAGCCAGCCTTCGCGCCAGGCGGCCACAGCCGCAACCGTTTGCACGGCGGCCGTCTGGCCTGGCGCCAGGCGCAGCATCTGGCCTGCACCCAGTTCATGCCGGGCGCCGCTGCCGTCGCGCACCTGCACGCGGCCCGCATCGACGGCGACCAGCACCGCATCGTCCTCCAGCGCCACCTCGAAGCGCGTGCCCAGCACGGTGACCTGTACGTCCGCCGCCTGGACCATGAAGGGCCGTTCCGTGTCGCGCGCCACGGCGAAGAAGGCGCTGCCGGCCAGCAGCCGCACCTGGCGGCGCGTGGCGTAGAAGTCCACCTCGGCGCGGCTGGCGGCGTCCAGCGTCAAGCTGCTGCCGTCGGGCAGGGGCTGGTTCAGCAGGCGGCCGGTGGCCGTGGCCAGTCGCACCTGGTACTGCGGCATCCACTGGCGCCAGGCCAGCCAGATCGCCGGGCTGCCGACACCCAGGCCCGCCATCCCCAGCAGGGTGGACAGGGCGCGGCGGCGGCCCGTGCGTGGTGCGGGTGCGGCGGTGTCTCCGCGCCAGCGGCGCAGCGAGGCTTCCACGCTGTCCATGGCGCGCATGACCTCGCGTTCCACGGTTTTGACCGAGACGCCGTGGCGCTCGGCCAGCTCGGCATGCGAGGCGCCCTCGATGCGGTCGGCCAGGAAGATGTCGCGGCAGCGCGCGGGCAACTGCGCCAGGGCGCCTTCGACCCCGGCCAGGGCCTGGCGGTAGGAATGGGTGTCGGCCACATCGGGGCTGAGGAGGGAGGGCGGCTCGCCTTCCCTCGCGCTGGTGTCAAAGCGCTCGGCCGTGCGCTGGCCATGGCGCAGGTGGTCGATGGCGATGTTCTCCATCACCGCGTAGAGATAGGCGCGGCTGGCGCCTGGCGGACTGTCCGAAGCGGCGGGCGCATCGCTTTCGCCGCGCTGGCGTTCGGCCAGGCGTATCCAGGCGTCATGCACCAGGTCACGCGCGGCCTGCGGGCCGGCGCGGCGCGCCACGAAGCGCACCAGCTCGTGGTAGCTGTCCTGGAAGGTGCTCAGCAGGGAAGAAGAGGAAGAGGCGGGCGCAGGCATGCGGGAGGCCCGAAGGCAGCACGGGAATCCCGCATTCTATGAAATGATTCTCATTTGCCGAATGTGCTGCCCGCCGCGCACCCGGCAATGCCGGCCTAGAACCGCTCCCAGGGCATCAGGTAGCGCCACTGGCCTTCGGGCACCTTGGCCAGAGAGAGGCGGCCAATGCGCAGGCGGCGCAGGCTGACCACGCGCAGGCCCACTTCGGTGCACATGGCGTCGATCTCGTCGGGGGCGATGCCCTTGAGCGCAAAGCGCAGATGGTTCTCGTTCTGCCAGCTCACGCGGCAGGGCGGCAACTGGCGCTTGCCGATCGGCAGGCCGGCCTTCATCAGCTCCAGGCCGTCCTCGTGGATCTGGCCCTCGACGCCGACGATGCATTCCTGCTCCAGCCACATGCCTTCCTCGCCCAGCTTGCGCGCCACGCGCTTGTCCTGGGTGTAGACGATGAGGCCGCTGGCCGGCAGCGGCAGGGGCAGGAAGGATTCCAGGTTCTTGAAGTGCTGGGCCAGCACCAGCAGCGGCATGGGCGTGTCCACCTGGGCCATGCTGGCTTCGCCCAGCAGGGAGTGGGCGCTGCGCACCCGGCCATAGGGCCGGCCCTGGGTGTAGCCCGCAGGCTTGTTCATCAGCAGGGTGACGGGCGGCACGGCCTCGGGCTGGGCGCCGCTGCGCAGCGTGACCTGCTGCTCGGGGCGCACGCGCGTCTCGGGCAGTTGCACGACCTTGCCGTCCACCTGGACGTTGCCGGCGGTGATATGCAGTTCGGCCTCGCGGCGCGAGCATTGTTCCTGTTCGGCCAGGCGCTTGGCCAGGCGAACGCTTTCAGATTCAGACATGCGCGCAGCTTAACCAGATACCAGGCCCCGCGCGCGTCGTCGGTCATTGCCGCCCGCACAGCGCACGGATGCGCTCCACATGCGCCAGCAGCGAGCGCTCGGCAATCGGCCACAGCTGGGGCGGGGCGTCGTCATAGGCCAGCCGCACCCAGTCCTGCACGCTGCCGTCAGGCTGTTTTTGCATGGCGGCCAGCACCTTGGCCTCGCGCGCCAGCCGGTGGGCCTTGAGCTTGGCGATCGCCTGGCGCGCAAAGCCCAGCACATAGCCATGGGCCGGCAGGATGAAGCGCGCATCGTGCGCGGCGCACAGCGCGTCGAGCCTGTCCAGCGAATCGATGTAGTCGCGCATGTTGCCGTCAGGCGGATCAATGATGGTGGTGCTGCCATTGAGGATGTGGTCGCCGCTGAACAGCAGGGCGTCTTCCTCCAGCACAAAGCACACATGGTTGGCCGCATGGCCGGGCGTGAACACGGCCTGCAGGGTGTGGGTGGTGCCGCCTTGCGCATCCTGCAGCACGATGCGCTGGCCGTCGGTCAGTGCGTAGTCGGGCGTGAAGCGGCTGGCCGGCCGGGCCGTGGGCGCCGAGGGCAGGCCGCCAATGGCGGGCCTGGGCCTGCCGGCCTGCACCGCCAGCGCCTGCAGCAGCGCGGCGCCCGGCGAGTGGTCGGCATGGGAGTGCGTGCACAGGATGTGGCGTATGTCGCCGCCCGCCGCATCGAACAGGCGCTGCACATGGGCGGCATCGGCCGGGCCGGGGTCGATGGCGGCGTAGCCCGTGGCGGCATCGCCCACCAGATAGCTGTTGGTGCCGGGGCCGGTCATCACGCCGGGGTTGGGTGCCGTCAGGCGCAGCAGGTTCTTGCGCAGTGGCACGGCGCGCTCGCTCTGCCAGTCCAGCGTGTGCAGGATCTGGCCGTCCGGGCAGACCATTTCCAGCTCGCCGAAGGGGGCCTCGTCTTCCATGTGGCGGGCTTCCTTGCCATTGAGAAAGCCGGTGCGCGGGCAGCACTGCCACAGCGGCTGCTCGCCTTGCAGGGCGGCGAACACGGCATCGGTGCCCGCGAAGCGGCTGAGCCGGTCCAGCGTGCGGATGGTGGGGAAGATCATGGGGAAGCTGCCCGCGCGGTGGCGCTCCAGCGCTTCCTGCGGGCGCACCCAGATGGGCTCGAACTGTTCCGACCCGTCGGCGTCGGGTTCCTGGTCTTCGGGCATGCGCGCCACGAAGAAGGGCACATCGAAGCGCCGGGGCTGGTCGCGGTCGGCCGTCCAGTGGGCCAGGTACCACAGCGCATCCACGGCCAGGCGCAGGCCGCGTGCCTCGCACTGGGGCACCAGCGGCGCCTTGCGGTCCAGCGTGGCCAGCTCGGCGGCAGATACCGGTCGGCCCTGGACGTCGTGGGCCAGCAAAATGCCGAGCTCCTCGAAGGTCTCGCGCAGGCCGGCGATGGCCTGGGTGATTCGCAGTGCGTTGCCGGCCTGGGCCGGACGGGTGCTGGCGCAGGCATGGGCGGCCTCGGCCGCGTCCTGGGCCTCGATGCCGCCGCCCGGGAAGACATAGGCGCTGGGCACGAAGCTGGCCTTGGGCGAGCGCCTTGTCATCAGCACCTCCAGCCCCTGGCCATCGGCGCGGTCGCGCAGCAGCAGGACGGTGGAGGCCTTGAGCGTGTCTACGGGCTGGCGCTGGGGGTGCAGGAGCTGGCTGGGGCGGGTCATGGGGGCATTATGCGGATTGGCCCGCCCGCCGCTGTTGCGCAAGAGACGCAAGTACTGCTGCGGGGCATGGCCCCGGATTGCGCCATGAGGCTGCCGTGCAGGGGATAATCGCCGGATGCAGATCCGCTTTACCAAGATGCAGGGCGCTGGCAACGATTTCGTGGTTCTCGACGAAACCGCCGGCCCGCTGGGCCTGAGCGCAGCCCAGTACCGCTTCCTCGCCCATCGCCAATTCGGCGTGGGCGCCGACCAGATCCTCACGGTGCGGCCCTCGCCCGCCGAAGGCATCGATTTCGAATATGTGATCCACAACGCCGACGGCGGCGAGGTCGAGCAGTGCGGCAACGGCGCGCGCTGCTTTGCGCGCTATGTGCACGACAAGGGCCTGACCGGCAAGTCCGTCATCCGCGTGCAGACTCTGGCCGGCCTCATCGCCCCCGAGCTGCATGCCGATGGCCGCGTCACCGTGGACATGGGCCAGCCCGTGCTGGAGCCCTCCCTGGTGCCCTTCAATAGTGCAGACCTTGTGCCTCGCCCGCTGGGTGCGGCGCAGCAATGGCCCCTGCAGCTGGGCGACGAGGCCACGGTCTGGATCGCCCCCGTTTCCATGGGCAACCCGCATGCGGTGCAACTGGTGGACGATGTGGACCACGCCCCCGTGGCCACCTGGGGCCCGCTGATCGAGCGCCATGTGCGCTTTCCCCAGCGCGTCAATGCGGGATTCATGCAGATCGTCGATCGCGGCCAGATCCGGCTGCGTGTTTACGAGCGCGGTGCCGGCGAGACGCTGGCCTGCGGCACGGGCGCCTGCGCGGCCGTGGTGGCCGGCATTCGCTGGGGGCTGCTCGACGCGCGCGTCGATGTGCACACCCGCGGCGGCCGGCTGACCATCGAGTGGGACGGCGGCGCAGTGCGCATGACCGGCCCCGCAGAGTTTGTTTTTGAAGGACAGATCGAGGTTCCCGACCAGCCATGAACAGCACTACCGATATCGCCGTCACCGAAGAGACGATTGCCGACTACCTGCTGAACCATCCGGAATTCTTCGAGCGCCACGCCGAGATGCTCGCGCGTGTGCAGCTGGTCAGCAGCCACAGCCCGCGCACCGTCAGCCTGCAGGAACGCCAGGCCGAGATGCTGCGCGAGAAGATCAAGGGCCTGGAGCACCGCATCATGGACATGATGCGCCACAGCAGCGAGAACGCCTCCATCGGCGACAAGCTGCATGCCTGGAGCTGCGCCCTGGCCAAGGTCCAGGACCTGCGCGAGCTGCCCCACGCGCTCACGGCCAGCCTGCAGCATGTCTTCGAGGTGCCCCAGGTGGCCCTGCGCCTGTGGAACGTCTCCGGCGCCCAGACCAGCAGCATCTACACCATGGGCGTCAGCGAGGACGCCAAGTCCTTCGCGGCATCGCTGACCATGCCGTTTTGCGGCCCCAACATGGGCTTCGAGCCCGGCGGCTGGCTGGTCGATCCCGATGCGGCCCAGTCCCTGGCCCTGCTCACGCTGCATGACGGCGACAGCATCAACCCGGCCAATGCCTTCGGCATGCTGGTGCTGGGGTCTCCCGATCCGCTGCGCTTTGAGGCCACCATGGGCACGGAATTCCTCTCGCGCATCTCGGCCCTGGCCAGCGCGGCCCTGTCGCGCATGCGGCCCGTGCCGCTGACCCTGGCGCGCGGCTGACCGGCTGAAAGCCCATGCCGGGAGCATCGGACAGGGACGGGCTCCCGGAAGGCGATCTTCCGGCAGAGGATCTGGCGGCAGAAAACCTGGCGATGCTCCCCGCCGCCGTCCATGCCTATCTGGAACATGTGCGCGTGCAAAAGCGCCTGGCCGACCGCACCTGCGCACTCTATGCGCTGGACATGGCCCGGCTTTGCACCATGGCCCGCGACGCCGGCCAGGAGCTACTGGCGCTGCAGCCCGCCCACATCCGCCGCTTCGTGGCCCAGATGCATTCCCGGGGCCGCAGTCCGCGCGGCATTGCGCTCATCCTGTCTGGCTGGCGCAGCTTCTTCCGCTGGGCGGCCCAGCAATCGCTGGTGCCCTTCAATCCCGTCGAGGGCGTGCGCGGTCCCAAGGCCCCCAAACCCCTGCCCAAGGCATTGGGCGTGGATGACGCCGTGCAGCTGGCCGCCTTCAGCAACGCCCACGCCGACCCCTGGATCGAGGCACGTGACGCCGCCATCACCGAACTGCTCTACAGCTGCGGCCTGCGCGTGGGCGAGCTGGTGGGCCTGGACGTGGCGCCCGGCCAGGACACGCAGCGCCAGGGCCGTGGCTGGATAGATTTGCAGGCCGCCGACGCCCATGTGCAGGGCAAGGGCGGCAAGCGGCGCACCGTGCCCGTGGGCGCCGCCGCGCTGCAGGCGCTGCAGCGCTGGCTGGCCTTGCGGGACACGGGCCTGGCTGGCGCGGCGGCCCAGGCGGCGCGGCAGGAGCCGGCGCTGTTCATTGGCCGGCGCGGCGAACGCCTGGGCGCGCAGTCGGTCTGGGCGCGGCTGCGCCAGCGCGGCCAGCAGGCCGGGCTGTCGGCCGGTGTCCATCCCCATGTGCTGCGGCATTCGTTTGCCAGCCACATGCTGCAGTCCAGCGGCGACCTGCGCGCCGTGCAGGAATTGCTGGGCCACGCCAGCATCTCGACCACGCAGATCTACACGCGCCTGGATTTCCAGCATCTGGCCCAGGCCTACGAGAGCGCCCATCCGCGCGCGCGGCGCCAGAGTGGGGACGGCAGCGACAGTGGCAATGGCAATGGCGATAGCGATGAAAAGGGCGGCCTCCGATAAAAAAGGCCAAGCCCTCTGTCAAAACGGCACTTGACAGGCTCGCTAAACTTATTCGGAACGTCTTTTCGACAAGGCCCGTCCGTGGTGGACGGGCCTTGCCGCTTCCCCTTGCTGAATTTTCTGAAAGCAATCCCATGGCACTGATTCCCGTCACCATCCTCACCGGCTTCCTGGGCTCGGGCAAGACCACGCTGCTCAAGCGCGTGCTCAGCGAGTCCCACGGCATGAAGATCGCCGTGATCGAGAACGAGTTCGGCGAAGAGAACATCGACACCGACATCCTCAGGACGGAGTCCAAGGAGCAGATCCTGCAGATGAGCAACGGCTGCATCTGCTGCACCATCCGCGAAGACCTGCGCGAAACCCTGCAGCTGCTGGCCGCCAAGCGCCGCAAGGGCCTGGTGGAGTTCGACCGCATCGTGATCGAGACCACGGGCCTGGCCGATCCCGGCCCCGTCGCCCAGACCTTCTTCATGGACGACGAGATCGCCGAGACCTATCTGATCGACTCCATCCTCACCCTGGTCGATGCCAAGCACGCCAACCAGCAGCTGGATGATCGCCAGGAGGCGCGCCGCCAGGTCGGCTTTGCCGACCAGCTGTTCCTGTCCAAGACCGACCTGGTCAGCGAGGACGAGAAGAACGCGCTCATCCACCGCCTCAAGCACATGAACCCGCGCGCGCCCATCCGCGCCGTGCATTTCGGCGAAGTGCCCCTGAACGAAGTCTTCGACCTGCGCGGCTTCAACCTCAATGCCAAGCTGGACATCGATCCAGACTTCCTCAAGGAAGACGACCACGACCACGGACATGACCATGGCCACAAGCATGAGCATGACGAGCACTGCGGCCACGACCATGGCCATGAGCACGACGAGAACTGCGGGCACGACCACGCCCATGACCACGAGCACGGCGAGCACTGCAAGCATCCGCACCACCATCACCACGATGACGACGTCAAGAGCTTCGTCTACCGTGCCGACCGTGCCTTTGACCCTGCCCGCCTGGAGGACTTCCTGGGCGCCATCGTCAACATCTACGGCCCGCGCATGCTGCGCTACAAGGGCGTGCTGAACATGCAGGGCACGGAGCGCAAGGTCATTTTCCAGGGCGTGCACCAGCTCATGGGCAGCGACCTGGGACCGCAGTGGGCCGAGGGCGAAAAGCGCCAGAGCAAGATGGTCTTCATTGGCATTGACCTGCCCCAGGACATCTTCCTGCAGGGCCTGGAGCAGTGCCTGGTCTGAGTTTTTTGTGAACCTTTGTGGGCAATCGGATGGCTTTTTGCTGACATCTGAATGACACAGGGGCCGCCCGCATGCGTGGGCGGCCCCTTTGCATTCCTGTGGGGTATGTGCAACGGCTTGCGCTCCTGTAGAGCATCGATACAATCGCGCCCCTGAAGAGAGCCCCCAAGCCCAATGGACTGCCCCGCAGGGGTCGCCCATACCGTGAGGAGACAGCAAGTGAGCGCCGAATCCAGCAAGAAGCCGTCAGTGGCCGCACCGGCCCCGGCTGCAAGCCAGAAGGCCGCGGTCCGCACTGCGGTCGGCGTTGCCGACCTGGTGTCCCTTGCTGACCGCAAAAGGGCTCTTTGCACGCACGGCCGCCGCACGGCCTGGATTGCCGCACCCCGCCGCACGGGGAAGCCGGCAGGTTCCGCAACTGCGGCGATCGGCTGTCCTACACGGCATTCGACCCGGGCGCCCCGATTGACAGTACCATCCATGGCCCCGTCCGAAGCCCTCGGCGCGGACTAAGTTAGCGAAACCAACACTATGCCTACCACTACGCAAACGCCTTCGTCGGGATCGACGAAACGAGACCCCAAGCTGGCCAATGCCTGGAAGACCAAGTCGGTGGAAGAACTGACGGATGCCGAAGTGCTGGCCATGTCGGATGACGAATACATGAATGAGAAGCAGATGGCGTTCTTCCGCCTCAAGCTGCTCACTCTCAAGCACGACATGCACACCAACGCGGGTGAGACGGCAGAGAACCTGCGCGAGGACACCGTGGTGGTTCCCGATCCGGCCGACCGCGCCACCATCGAGGAAGAGCATGCGCTGGAACTGCGCACGCGCGACCGCGAACGCAAGCTGCTCAAGAAGATCGAGCAATCCATTGCACGCATCGACGCAGGCGACTACGGCTACTGCGACGAGACCGGCGAGCCCATCGGCGTGGGCCGCCTGCTGGCCCGCCCCACGGCCACGCTGTCGCTGGAAGCCCAGCAGCGCCGCGAGCTCAAGCAGAAGATGTATGGGGATTGAGTTGCAGCAACGGCCTGCAGGCCGTCGGTGCTAATCTGACTCGCCATGGCAAAAGAAGAGAGCAGCAAATCGGGGGGGTTGTTGTCCAAGGTGGTGCGCTTTGTGCGCCACCCTACGGTCAATTGGTCCGACCTCGACGGCCTGGACGGGGAGCAGGAAAGCCAGTACAGCAAGCAGGCGCTCAAGGAAATGATCGAGCGCAAGCGCCGCAACGATTTCGTGCGCAAGCGCGAGTTCGACCAGCTGCGCCGCCTGCGCCAGGCCGAGCTGCAACAGGCCTCCAGGCCGGGCAGCGCACCGGTCGGTGTGCCCGGCCCCGCTGCGCAGGGCTCGCAATTTCTCAGCAGCTTGCTGAGCTCCAAATCCTCCGGTGAACGCGCCGTCACGCTCAAGAAGATCGACGAGATCGAGGCCCAGATGTCCCAGCAATGGTGGCGGGGCAAGCAGGCGGCCGATGCAACCACCATTCCCATGGCGCTGCCTGCGGGCGGCAATCCCGCTCCGGCCTCGTTTCGCAAGCAGCCGCCGCCGTCTGGGCAGATTCCCATGCTCAGCGACGTGGTGCCGCCGGCCATTGCCTCGCCCGGCGACGTGGCGGCCTTTGCCACCACCTTGCCCATGAGCCTGGCACCTGCGCCGCAGGTGCCCTCCGTCTCGACGGCCCCCATCATTGACCCCATGCCCATGGCTCGCCCCCTGCGGCCATTGGAGGGGGCGACCGATTTCCTGCCCGCCTTCGCGGCCACCGAGGTCTCTCCGCCGCAGCCCATGGACATGGTGCCGCCCTGCTTCGTGGTGTTCGAGCATGATCCTGACCTGGAAGAGCCGGCCATCCTCTTTGCCAATGGCGATGTGGATGGTGCCGAGCAGGGCATGCTGGAGCTGATCGACCGGCGCGATGTTCCCGCGCAGCTGCCGGTCTGGCTGGCCTTGCTGGACCTGTACCGTGCGGCCGACCGCCCGCTGCAGTTCGACAAGGCGGGCATCGAATTCGCGGCGCGCTTCGGCCGCTCCGCTCCCCAATGGTTTGCGATGCCGCAACAGCGCACCGCCCCCGTGATGCCCATGCCGGGCGCAGCGGCCGGGCGTGGCTGGCGCTGGAGCGCACCTGCACAGATCACGCCGAGTGCCGTGACGGCGCTGAAGGCCTCCCAGGCCAAGGCTTCCAGCCCCTGGAGCCTGGACTGGGCTGCAGTGGCCGGCATCGACGATGCGGCGGCCACGCCCCTGGAGGCGCTGCTGCAGCAATGGGCGGGCTCGCAGGGCGTGTTCGTGCTGCTCAATGCGGACCGGCTGCTGGCGCTGCTGGGCACGCTGGCTCCCTCGGGCGATTCCAGCGTGGATACGCTGTGGTGGCGGTTGCGCATGGCGGTGCTGCGTTTGATGAACCGGCAGGATGATTTCGAACTGGTGGCGCTGGACTACTGCGTCACCTATGAGGTCTCGCCTCCCTCGTGGGTGGACCCGGTCTGCCAGTGCCTGACGCAAGCCATCGAAACCGAGGGCGCGGATGCGCCCCTGTCGGCAGGCGTTGCTGCCACGGCGGACGCCGTGCGATTTGCGCTGGCCGGCACCATTGAAGGCGATGCCTCCACCTGGCTGGACCCGGTGCAGGAGGGGGCCAGCCTGGGCGAGCCCGTGTTCATCGACTGCACCCAACTGGTGCGCATGGACTTTGCGGCAGCCGGCTCCGTGCTCAACTGGGCTGCCCACATGCAGTCGCTGGGCCATGTGCTGCAGTTCGGCCAGCTGCACCAGCTGGTGGCGGTGTTCTTCAATGTGATAGGCATCCAGGAGCACGCGCAGGTCACTCCACGGCGGGACTGATCCTGCCGCGCGGCGGCTGCGCCACATCCCTTGCGGCAGGACGGCGCGCTCGCCGCGAAGAGCGCGTGGGCATTCTTTGAGCAGACCCTTGAGAAGGCCGCCTTCGCCCTCATCTGGCACCGCTATGGAACAGTATCACGGCACCACCATCATCAGCGTGCGCCGGCAGACCCCCGAAGGCGTGCAGGTCGCCATCGGTGGCGATGGCCAGGTCACATTGGGCAACATCGTCGTCAAGGGCACGGCACGCAAGGTGCGCAAGCTCTACCACGGCAAGGTGCTTGCCGGCTTTGCCGGCGCCACGGCAGACGCCTTCACGCTGTTCGAGCGCTTCGAGGCCAAGCTGGAAAAGCACCAGGGCCACCTGACGCGCGCAGCCATCGAGCTGACCAAGGACTGGCGCACCGACCGCGTGCTGCGCCGTCTGGAGGCCATGCTGGCGGTGGCCGACGCATCGGCCTCGCTGATCATCACCGGCAACGGCGACGTGCTGGAGCCCGAGCAGGGCATCGTGTCCATCGGCTCGGGCGGCGCCTATGCGCACTCGGCGGCCAAGGCGCTGCTGACCAATACCGAGCTGTCGGCCGAGGAGATCGTGCGCAAGTCGCTGGCCATCGCCGGCGAGCTGTGCATCTACACCAACATGCACCACACGGTCGAGACGCTCTGACACCCGCGCGGCGCCGGCTTGCCCAGCAGGCCGGCGATCGAAACGCACGGCATTGAAACTCACAGTCGCCAGCGGCCAGGCAATGGGGCTGGCGGCGCAATGCATCGAATACACACCATGTCCTCTGCCATGACCCCCCAGGAGATCGTCTCCGAACTGGACCGCCACATCGTCGGCCAGGCTGGCGCCAAGCGCGCCGTGGCCATCGCGCTGCGCAACCGCTGGCGCCGCCAGAACGTGGCCGACGGCCTGCGCCAGGAGATCACGCCCAAGAACATCCTCATGATCGGCCCCACAGGCGTGGGCAAGACCGAGATCGCGCGCCGCCTGGCGCGGCTGGCCGATGCGCCCTTCATCAAGGTCGAGGCCACCAAGTTCACCGAAGTGGGCTACGTGGGCAAGGACGTGGATGCCATCATCCGCGACCTGGCCGAGGTGGCCGTCAAGCAGACGCGCGAGGCCGACATGAAGAAGCTGCGCCTGCGCGCCGAAGACGCGGCCGAGGACCGCATCCTCGACGTGCTCGTGCCCCAGGCCCGCAGCGGCGAGGTGGCCGCCGACAACACGGCACGCCAGGTTTTCCGCAAGAAGCTGCGCGAGGGCCAGCTCGACGACAAGGAAATCGAGATCGATGTCGCCGACGCGCCGCCCCAGGTGCAGATCATGGGTCCCCAGGGCATGGAAGAGATGGCCGAGCAGCTGCGCGGCATGTTCAGCCACATGGGCCAGGAAAAGCGCAAGACGCGCAAGCTGCGCATTGCCGAGGCCATGAAGCTGCTGACCGACGAGGAAGCGGCAAAACTGGTCAACGAGGAAGACGTGCGCACCCGCGCCATCGCCAATGCCGAGCAGAACGGCATCGTCTTCATCGACGAGATCGACAAGGTGGCCACGCGCCAGGAAACCAGCGGCTCCGACATCTCGCGCCAGGGCGTGCAGCGCGACCTGCTGCCCCTGGTCGAAGGCACCAGCGTCTCCACCAAGTACGGCGTGGTCAAGACCGACCACATCCTGTTCATCGCCTCGGGCGCCTTCCACCTGTCCAAGCCCAGCGACCTCATCCCCGAGCTGCAGGGGCGCTTCCCGATCCGCGTGGAGCTGGACTCGCTGTCGGTCCAGGACTTCGAGGCCATCCTCACCCAGACCCATGCCTCCCTGGTCAAGCAATACCAGGCGCTGCTCGCCACCGAAGGCGTCACGCTGGAATTCACGCCCGAAGGCATCACCCGGCTCGCCGGCATCGCCTTCGATGTCAACGAGCGCACCGAGAACATCGGCGCGCGCCGCCTGTCCACCGTGCTCGAGCGCCTGCTGGACGAGGTCAGCTTCGACGCGGCCAATCTGTCCGGCCAGACCCTCTCCATCGACGCGGCCTACGTGGACCAGCGTCTGCAGTCCCTGAGCCAGGACGAAGACCTCTCGCGCTTCATCCTCTGAAATGGGCCGGCTGCCGCGCAGCCGCCACCGAAGTGACTGCCCGCATTGCCGGGCAGTCACTTTTTGTAGGAGGGTTGCCCGAGTTGCAACCGGTCGCCAGCGAATTGAATCGTTGCAATTGCGTGCAGGCTTTGAGAGATCACTTGCAGTCAGTCCTCTAAGTACTTGTAAAGCCAGGGATTTTTGTCACCACTCACATTGCATTCGGCTTCTAAGTTGTTGATTTCATTGCAAATAATTGTCCATTCCCGGGTTGTGAAACACCAAATTGCTGCTACAGTGCAAAAAAGTGCAATTAAGTGGTGAAAGTTGCCTTTGTGCCCCGATTTCCGGGACGCGATGGCTCCAACCGACCGGGGTGACTGACCGTGTTTCAAGGGGCGTCCTCGCTGAATCTCGATGGAAAGGGGCGGCTGTCTGTGCCGACCCGGCATCGTGACGCCCTTGTGGCCATGGCCCAGGGCCAGGTCACCCTCACCAAACATCCCCACGGTTGCCTGATGCTGTTCCCGCGCACGGAGTGGCTGCAGTTTCGCGAGCGGATCGCGCAGCTGCCCATGTCGGCGCAGTGGTGGAAGCGCATCTTCCTGGGTAACGCCATGGACGTGGACATGGATGCCACCGGCCGCGTGCTGGTGTCGCCCGAGCTGCGTGAAGCCGTGGGTCTGACCAAGGAGGTCGTGCTGCTGGGCATGGGCAACCATTTCGAGCTGTGGGACAAGGCCACTTATGAGGCACATGAAGCGAAGGCCATGCAGGAGGAAATGCCTGCGGCCTTCCAGGATTTTGCTTTCTAGGAAAGAGGCGTTTTCTTGAATCAGCCGTTGCAACACATCACCGTTTTGCTCGACGAGGCCGTCGATGCGCTGCTGGACGGCGCCGCACAGCCCGTTGCCGGGCAATGGGTGGACGCGACCTTCGGGCGAGGCGGGCATTCCCGGCGCATCCTGCAGCGGCTGGGGCCGGATGGGGCCTTGCTGGCGTTCGACAAGGACCCGGACGCGATCGAAGAGGCAGCGCGCATCACCGATGCGCGTTTTTCGATTCGGCACGAAGGGTTTCGCCACCTCAGCGAGCTGCCGGCCGGCAGCGTGCAGGGCGTGCTGATGGACCTGGGCGTGAGCTCTCCCCAGATCGACAACCCCGAGCGTGGCTTCAGCTTCCGCTTCGAGGGTCCGCTGGACATGCGCATGGACACCACGCGCGGCCAGAGCGTGGCGGACTGGCTGGCGGAAGCCGATGCCCAGCAGATTGCGGAGGTGATACGTGACTACGGCGAAGAACGGTTTGCTGGCCCCATTGCAAAGGCGATTGTTGCTCGGCGCGAAAGCCAGGGGCCCCTTCGCAACACCGCGGAGCTTGCCGAGCTCGTGGCTGGCGCGGTCCGGACCCGCGAGGCTGGGCAGAACCCAGCGACACGCACATTCCAGGCTCTTCGGATTTTCATCAATGCCGAGCTTGAAGAGCTCGAACAGGCGCTAGAGGCCAGCCTGCGCGTGCTGGCGCCGGGCGGACGCCTGGTGGTGATCAGCTTCCACTCGCTGGAGGACCGCATCGTCAAGCAGTTCATCGCCAAGCACTCCAAGGAAGTCTATGACCGGCGCGCACCCTTTGCCGTGCCCACGCCCATGCGCCTTGAAGCGCTGGGCCGCATCAAGCCCAGCGAGGCCGAGGTCGCCGCCAATGCGCGCTCGCGCTCGGCCGTGATGCGCGTGGCCCGCCGCACCGGGGTGCCTGCATGAAGCGCATGCACCGTCTGGCGCAAGAGGAGGGCGTGGCATGCTGCGCCTGAACCTCGTGCTGCTGCTGGCGGTGATGGCCAGCGCCATCTTCCTGGTGCACAACCAGTACGAATCGCGCCGCCTGTTCACCGAACTGGACCGCGCCGTGGCCGAATCGCGCCGCCTGGCCACCGAGCAGCAGCGCCTGCAGGTGGAAAAGCGCGCCCAGGCCACGCCGCAGCGCATCGAGGTCATGGCGCGCGAGCGCCTGCAGATGAAGCCGGCCACGCCGGCCATCGCCCAGTACGTCAATGACGATGCGCGCACCGGAGTGGCTCCATGACGCGCAGCGTGCTCTACACCTCCAGCCCCTTGCTGGCGTCCAAGACTCCCCTGTGGCGCAGCAAGATGATCGTGGCCATGCTGGGCCTGGGCTTTGTCGGCCTGGGCGCGCGCGCAGCCTACGTGCAGGTGTTCGGCAACGACTTCTTCCAGCGCCAGGGCCAGGTGCGCTTTGCGCGCACGCTGGAGCTGCCGGCCAACCGCGGCCGCCTGCTGGACCGCAATGGACTGATCCTGGCCTCCAGCGTGCCGGCCGCCAGCATCTGGGCCATTCCCGAAGATGTCGAGCAGGACGACCCCGAGGTCAAGGCCAAGCTCAAGCAGCTGGCCGCGCTCATGGAGATGCCGCTGCCCGCGCTGATGGAAAAGCTGGCCGACGAGGACAAGACCTTCGTCTGGATCAAGCGCCAGCTCGACTGGGACGTTGGCCAGCAGATCCATGCCCTCAACATCAAGGGCATCTACCAGCGCAAGGAATACAAGCGCCAGTACCCGGAAGGCGAATCGGCCGCCCACATCGTGGGCTTCACCAATGTGGAAGACCATGGCCAGGAAGGCATGGAGCTGGCCTTCGACAAGGAGCTGGGCGGCAAGCCCGGCTCGCGCCGCGTGATCAAGGACCGCCTGGGCCGCGTGGTCGAGGGCGTGGGCGAGGAAGTGCCCCCTCAGGACGGCCGCGACATCCAGCTGTCCGTGGACAGCAAGGTCCAGTACTTCGCCTACCAGAAGCTCAAGGAGCAGGTCATCGCGCACAAGGCCAAGGCGGGCAGCGTGGTGGTCATGGATGCGCACACCGGCGAGTTGCTGGCCCTGGCCAACTACCCCAGCTACGTGCCCGACAAGCGCAAGAACCTGACGGGCGAGCAGCTGCGCAACCGCGCCATCACCGACACCTTCGAGCCCGGCTCGACCATGAAGCCCATCACCATCGGCCTGGCGCTGGAGTCGGGCCGCTTCAAGCCGGAAACGCCCATCGACACCACGCCGGGCCGCGTCAACGTCACGGGCTCGACGATTTCCGACACCCACAACTACGGCCTGCTCACCGTGGCCGGCGTGATCCAGAAGTCCAGCAACGTGGGCACGACCAAGATCGCGCTGCAGATGCCGGCCAAGGAAATGTGGGAAACCTTCTCGGCCGTGGGCTTCGGCCAGAAGCCGCAGATCTCCTTCCCCGGCGCCGCCAGCGGTCGCCTGCGTCCCTACAAGACCTGGAGGCCGGTGGAGCAGGCCACCATGGGCTATGGCTACGGCCTGTCCGCCAGCCTGCTGCAGATGACGCGCAGCTACACCGTCTTTGCCAACGGCGGGCGCGTGATCCCGGCCACCATGGTCAAGACCGACGAGCCGCCCGTGGGCGTGCCCGTGTTCTCCCCGCGCACGGCCAACGAGGTGCGCAAGATGCTGGCGCTGGCGGCCGGCCCCGGCGGCACGGGCCAGCGCGCCCAGACCATCGGCTACTCGGTGGGCGGCAAGTCGGGCACGGCCCGCAAGCAGCAGGGCAAGGGCTATGCCGCCGGCAAGTACCGCGCCTGGTTCACGGGTATGGCGCCCATCGAGAACCCGCGCATCATCGTCGCCGTGATGGTGGACGAGCCCAGTGCAGGCACCATCTACGGCGGCACCGTGGCGGCACCCGTGTTCAGCGAAGTGGTGCAGCAGACGCTGCGCCTGATGGGCGTGCAGCCCGATATGGAAGTCAAGCCCTTGATCGTCGCCAACCCCGTGGAGGAGCCCTCGCTATGAGCTCCTCCCAAGCCCTGCGGGTGCTGTCCACGGCCACCGAGGCTGTCCAATGGCTGGCCGCCCGCCTGCAAGGCAGCGGCACGCTGCAGACCGACAGCCGCAAGGTCCGGCCCGGCGACGCCTTCATCGCCTGGCCCGGCGCGGCCACCGATGGCCGCGCCCATGTGGCCTCGGCCCTGGAGCGCGGTGCCATGGCCTGCCTGGTCGAAGCGCAGGGTGTCGAAGCCTTCGGTTTTTCCGGCGAGCACATCGCGGCGCTGCCCGGCCTCAAGGCCGCCACGGGCCTGATCGCCGACCAGTGGTTCCAGCATCCCAGCGCCCAGATCGACGTGCTGGCCGTGACCGGCACCAATGGCAAGACCACCACTGCCTGGTGGCTGGCGCACGCGCTGGCCCAGGTGAAGCTGCAGGAACGCAGCGGCTGTGCCCTGGTGGGCACGCTGGGCGTGGGCATCCCGCCCGCCATGGAATCCACGGGCATGACCACGCCCGACCCGGTGCGGCTGCAGCGCGCGTTCCGCGAGTACGCCGATGCGGGCCTGGCGGCCTGCGCCATCGAGGCGTCGTCCATCGGCATCGTCGAGCACCGGCTGGACGGCACGCGCATCCGCGTGGCGCTGTTCACCAATTTCACGCAGGACCACCTCGACTACCACGGCAGCATGCAGGCCTACTGGGATGCCAAGGCCGCGCTGTTCGACTGGCCCGGCCTGCAGGCCGCCGTCGTCAACGTGGACGACGCGCATGGCGCACGCCTGTGGGCCACGCTGCAGTCGCGCAAGCAGCCTGCCGCGCTCGACGTCTGGAGCATTTCCATCGAAGGCGCGGCGCGCCTGCAGGCCAAGGACATTGCGCTGGGTGCCGAGGGCCTGAGTTTCACAGTGATAGAGGCAGGCCACAGCCTGCGCATGCACACGCGCATGGTGGGCCAGTACAACGTATCCAACCTGCTGGGCGTGCTGGCCGCGCTGCGCTGCCTGGGCCTGACCCTGGACCAGGCCGTCGCCGCCTGCGCTCACCTGGAGCCCGTGCCCGGCCGCATGCAGCAGATCGTCCAGCCCGGCCAGCCGCTGGTGGCCGTGGACTACGCCCACACGCCCGATGCGCTGGACAAGGCCCTGCGCGCCCTGCGCCCGGCCGCCGAGCAGCGCCGTGGCCGGCTGTGGTGCGTGTTCGGCTGCGGCGGCGACCGCGATGCCACCAAGCGGCCGCTCATGGGGCAGGCCGCCCAGAAGAATGCCGACTGTGTGCTGGTCACCAGCGACAACCCGCGCAGCGAAGTGCCCGACCGCATCATCGACCAGATCCTGGCCGGCATGCAGCCGGGCGAGAACCTGCAGTCCCAGGCCGATCGCGCAGCGGCCATCGCCCAGGCGATTGCGCACGCCAGCGAACGCGACGTGGTGCTGATCGCCGGCAAGGGACATGAGGACTACCAGGAGACGGCGGGCCAGCGCCATCCGTTCTCCGACATGGCCGAGGCGCACAAGGCGCTGGCGGCCCGCGAAGGAAAGAAGCGGTCATGATGACCTTGCAACAAGCGCTGGAGCTGATCCAGTCGCATATCCCCCAGGCACGGCTGGTCGGCGACGGCCAGGCCGTGCTCACGCGCGTGCACACCGACACCCGCACGCTGCAGGCCGGGGATCTGTTCGTCGCCTTGAAGGGCGAGCGTTTCGATGCCAACCAGTTCCTGGCCCAGGCCCGCGAGGCCGGCGCTGCCGCAGCCCTGGCCCATGGCGGCCTGGAGGCCGCAGGCCTGTCCGGCATCGAGGTGCCCGATTCGCTGGCCGCCCTGGGCGCGCTGGCCACGGCCTGGCGCGCGCGCTTTGCGCTGCCGCTGATTGCCGTCACCGGCAGCAACGGCAAGACCACGGTCACGCAGATGGTGGCCTCCATCCTGCGCGCCCATGCGGGCGAGGCGGCCCTGGCCACGCGCGGCAACTTCAACAACTCCATCGGCCTGCCGCTGAGCCTGATGCGCATGACCGCCCAGCACCGCGTGGCCGTGCTGGAGATGGGCATGAACCATCCCGGCGAGATTGCCGAGCTGGCCGCCATCGGCCAGCCCACGGTGGCCCTGGTCAACAACGCGCAGCGCGAGCACCAGGAATTCATGCACACGGTCGAGGCCGTGGCGCGCGAGAACGGCAGCGTGCTGCTGTCACTGCCCGCCGATGGCGTGGCCGTGTTCCCGGCCGGCGACACCTACACGCCGCTGTGGCGCGAGCTGGCCGCTGCGCGCCAGTGCCTGCTGTTCGGCGAATCTGCCGATGGCGCCCAGGTCCATGCGCGCGATGCGCTGTGGCTGGGCGATGCCTGGCAGTTCACCCTGGTCACGCCCGAGGGCGAGGCCTCGGTGCGCCTGCACATTGCCGGCCGCCACAACGTGCGCAATGCGCTGGCCGCTGCGGCCTGCGCCCAGGCAGCCGGTGTGCCGCTGGCCGACATTGCACGCGGCCTGAGCGTGTTCGAGCCCGTGCAGGGCCGCTCGCGCGCACTGGGCGTTTCGTTGCAGGGCCGCACGGTCACCGTGATCGACGACAGCTACAACGCCAATCCCGACTCGGTGGCCGCAGCCATCGAGGTGCTGCGCGAACTGCCCGCTCCCCAGCTGCTGGTGCTGGGCGACATGGGCGAGGTCGGCGACCAGGGGCCGCAATTCCATGCCGAGGCGGGCGCGCTGGCGCGCAGCCTGGGCATTGCCCGGCTGTTCACGCTGGGCGCGCAAAGCACATCCGCCGCCACCGCATTCGGTGCAGGTGCGCGGCATTTCGAAGACATGGCCTCGCTGCAGCAGGCAGCCTGTGCCGCGCTGCCCGAGGTGGGCAGCATTCTGGTCAAGGGTTCGAGGTTCATGAAGATGGAGCAGGTGGTTCAGGCGGTCGAGGCGGCCGGCAAGGATGACGGTTGCAAGAAGGAGGCCGCATGCTGCTGATGCTGTCCCAATGGCTGCAGGGCCTGTCCCCCGAGTTCGGCTTTCTGCGCGTCTTCCAGTACCTCACGATGCGCGCCGTGATGGCCGCGCTCACGGCCCTGGTCATCGGACTGCTGGCCGGGCCGCGCCTGATCCGCATGCTGACCTCGCTCAAGATCGGCCAGCCCGTGCGCGGCTACGGCATGGAGACCCATCTGGCCAAGAGCGGCACGCCCACCATGGGCGGGGCGCTGATCCTGCTGTCCATTGCCGTTTCCACGCTGCTGTGGTTCGACCTGTCCAACCGCTTCGTCTGGATCGTGCTGCTGGTCACGCTGGGCTTTGGCACCATCGGCTGGGTGGACGACTGGCGCAAGGTGGTCAACAAGGACCCCGAAGGCATGCGCTCGGGCGAGAAGTATTTCTGGCAGTCCGTCATCGGCCTGCTGGCCGCGCTGTACCTGGTGTTCTGCATTTCCGAGAACTCCAATGCCCAGGTCTTCGAGCTGTTCGTCACCTGGGTGCAGTCCGGCTTTGCGCTGGACCTGCCGCCCAAGGCGGGCCTGCTCGTGCCTTTCTTCAAGGAAGTCAGCTACCCGCTGGGCGTGCTGGGCTTCGTGATCATGACCTACCTGGTCATCGTGGGCGCCAGCAATGCCGTGAACCTGACCGACGGGCTGGACGGCCTGGCGATCATGCCCGTGATCATGGTGGGCTCGGCCCTGGGCATCTTCGCCTACGTCACCGGCAATGCCGGCTACGCCAAGTACCTGCTGTTTCCGCACATCCCGGGTTCGGGCGAGCTGCTGGTGTACTGCGCGGCCATGGCCGGCGCGGGCCTGGCCTTCCTCTGGTTCAACGCCCACCCGGCCCAGGTGTTCATGGGCGACGTGGGGGCGCTGGCGTTGGGCGCCTCGCTGGGCACCATTGCCGTCATCGTGCGCCAGGAAATCGTGCTGGCCATCATGGGCGGCATCTTCGTGGTGGAGGCGCTGTCGGTGATGCTGCAGGTCACCTGGTTCAAGTTCACCAAGAAGCGCTATGGCCAGGGACGCCGCCTGCTCAAGATGGCGCCGCTGCACCACCACTTCGAAAAGAGTGGCTGGAAGGAGACCCAGGTCGTGATCCGCTTCTGGATCATCACCATGCTGCTGTGCCTGCTGGGCCTGTCCACGCTGAAGCTGAGGTGAGTGCATGAACACCGAAGACTTCAAGACCGACCTCCACGCACTGCCGGCCACCGAGCCCGTCGTGCCGGCGTCCCCTGCCGAGCTTGTCGAGCTGGCGGACCCGGCCGGAATGCCGGGCCTCCCTCCCGAGGGGCAGGTGGTTGCGGACCCGGTCCTGGACGATTCACTGGCTCCCGTGCCAGCCGGCGACGGCGAGGCGGAGCTTCCGGCCGCCGAGGTGCCGCAGGTGCCGCAGGTGTCTGTGGCCCTGACCGAGCCCGTGCCCGACATCGCCACGCTGACGGCAGCCAAGGATGCTGCCGCCTTCGTGGCCCAGATCTTTGCGGACCCCAGCATCTCCGACTCGTCCGACGCCGAGGTCACGCCCCTTGCCGCCGAAGAGGCGGTTGAATCCGAACAGGTGCTGCCGCCCGTGGCTGCCGGCTGGCCCGGCGAGCAGGTCCAGCACCTGCAGGGCCAGCGCGTGCTCGTGCTGGGTCTGGGCGCCTCGGGCCTGGCCATGGCACGCTGGTGCGTGCGCTGCGGCGCCGAAGTCATCGTGGCCGATACGCGCCAGGCACCGCCCCAGCTGCAGCAGCTGTCCACCGAATTGCCCCAGGTGCGCTTCGTGCCCGGCGAGTTCACGGCGCAGCTGGTGGACGGCCAGAGCCTGGGCCTGGTCTACCGCTCACCCGGCCTGAGCCCGGCCGCCGTGGCGCCCGTGGTCGATACGGCGCGCGCTCAGGGCCTGCCCGTGGGCGGCGAGCTCGATCTCTTCGCCATGGCGCTCAAGGCCCTGGCCGCAGCCCATGGCTACCGTCCCACGGTGCTGGGCATCACCGGGACCAATGGCAAGACCACGGTCACCTCGCTGACTGGCCAACTGCTGGAGCATGCGGGCCTGCGCGTGGCCGTGGCCGGCAATATCGGCCCCACGCTGCTGGACACGCTGACCCAGGCCATCGATGCCGAAACGCTGCCCCAGGCCTGGGTGCTGGAGCTGTCCAGCTTCCAGCTCGATGGCGTGCAGATGTTCGAGCCCACGGCCGCCGCCGTGCTCAACATCACCCAGGACCATCTGGACTGGCACGGCAGCCTGCGCGCCTATGCCGATGCCAAGGCTTGCATCTTTGGCAGCAGCGGCACCATGGTGCTCAACCGCGAAGACCCCGAGGTCATGCGCATGCTGCCGGCGCCCGTGGTGCCGCCGGGCAAGCGCCAAAAGCCCCAGCAGCGCGCCCACATCACCTTCGGCGGCGACATGCCGCGCCGCCCCGGCGACTTCGGCCTGGAAGTGGTCAGCGGCATGACGTGGCTGGTGCGCGCCCATGAGGCCGACGAAACCGCCAAGGGCAAGAACGCCGAAGACCTGTACATCCAGCGCCTCATGCCTGCCGACGCACTGCGCATCCGCGGCCGGCACAACGCCATCAACGCCCTGTCCGCCCTGGCCCTGGCCAGCGCGGGTGGCTGCACGCTGGCGCCGCTGCTCTATGGACTGCGTGAGTACCGGGGCGAGCCGCACCGCGTCCAGCCCATTGGCCGCGTCAACGGCGTGGAGTACTACGACGACAGCAAGGGCACGAACGTGGGCGCCACCGTGGCCGCGCTGTCCGGCCTGGGACCTGACCACCGCATCGTGGTCATCCTGGGTGGCGATGGCAAGGGCCAGGATTTCTCTCCGCTGGTCGCGCCCGTGTCGCGCCATGTGCGCACGGCCGTGCTGATCGGCCGCGACGCCGGCCGCATCCGCGCCGCCCTGCAGGACTGCGGCGTGCCCCTGGTCGATGCCACCACCATGGCCGACGCCGTGGAGCTGGCCGCCTCGCGCGCCCATGAGGGCGATGCCGTGCTGCTGTCGCCCGCCTGTGCCAGCCTGGACATGTTCCGCAACTACGAGGACCGGGCCCACCAGTTCGTCGATGCCGTGCGCGCGCTGGCGCTGGATGCCGGGCATGAACTCGGAGGTGCTGCATGACCGCCGTATCGCAGGCCCTGGGCCGCATGCGCTCCTGGTTCGGAGGTGCGCAGGAGAAGGCCATCGACGTGCTGCCCGTGCGCCTGGGCGGTCCCCAGTACCACCGGCCCACGCAGACGCCTGCCAGCGTGCTCGGCCTGGACCAGGCCCTGATCTGGGTGGTCATAGGCCTGCTGGCCTGGAGCCTGATCATGGTGTATTCGGCGTCGATCGCCATGCCGGACAACCCGCGCTTCGGCAAGATCGCGCCCACCCATTTCCTGATGCGCCATGCCATGTCCATCGGCATGGCCTTCGTCGGCGCGCTGCTGGCCTTCCAGGTGTCCATGGCCACCTGGGAGCGCATGGCGCGCAAGCTCTTCCTGGTGTCCCTGGTCCTGCTGGTGGCCGTGCTGATCCCGCACGTGGGCACCGTGGTCAACGGCGCGCGGCGCTGGCTGTCGCTGGGCATCATGAATTTCCAGCCGTCCGAACTGGCCAAGTTCGCCGTGCTCATCTATGCGGCCGACTACATGGTGCGCAAGATGGAGGTCAAGGAGCGCTTCTTCCGCGCCGTGCTGCCCATGGGGCTGGCCGTGGTGCTGGTTGGGGTGCTGCTGCTGGCCGAGCCCGACATGGGCGCCTTCATGGTGATCGTGGTGATCGCCATGGGCATCCTGTTCCTGGGCGGCGTGAACGCGCGCATGTTCTTCCTGATCGCGGCCCTGGTGGTGCTGGCCTTCGTGCTGATCATCGCCACCTCCGAATGGCGGCGTGAGCGCATCTTTGCCTACCTCAATCCCTGGGATGAAAAGCACGCCCTGGGCAAGGGCTACCAGCTGTCGCATGCGCTGATCGCCATCGGGCGCGGCGAGATCTTCGGCGTGGGCCTGGGCCGCAGCGTCGAGAAGCTGCACTGGCTGCCCGAGGCGCACACCGACTTCCTGCTGGCCGTGATCGGCGAGGAATTCGGCCTGGTCGGCGTGCTCTTGATCGCCGTCACCTTCTTGTGGCTGACGCGCCGCATCATGCTCATAGGGCGGCAGGCCATTGCGCTGGACCGGGTGTTCTCCGGCCTGGTGGCCGAGGGCATTGCGATCTGGATGGGTTTCCAGGCCTTCATCAACATGGGCGTGAACCTGGGCGCGCTGCCGACCAAGGGGCTGACGCTGCCCCTGATGAGTTTCGGCGGCTCGGCCATTTTGATGAATCTGATAGCGATAGCGGTGGTGTTAAGGGTGGACTACGAGAACAAGTTGCTGATGAAGGGAGGGCATGCATGACACAGCAGCCCACCTCCCAAGGCACGCAACGCCAGCGCACGGCCCTGATCATGGCCGGCGGCACGGGCGGACATATCTTCCCGGGCCTGGCCGTGGCCCAGGCCCTGCGCGAGCGCGGCTGGAACGTGCGCTGGCTGGGCGCGCCCGGCTCCATGGAGTCGCGCATCGTGCCGGCCCAGGGCTTCCCGCTGGAGACCATCGAGTTCTCGGGCGTGCGCGGCAAGGGCATCATGACCCTGGCCTTTTTGCCCATGCGCCTGCTGCGTGCCTTCTGGCAGGCGCTGGCCGTGGTGCGCCGCGTCAAGCCCGACGTGGTGGTCGGTCTGGGTGGCTACATCAGCTTCCCCGGTGGAATGATGGCCGTGCTGGCCGGCAAGCCCCTGGTGCTGCATGAGCAGAACTCCGTGGCCGGCATGGCCAACAAGGTGCTGGCCAACGTCTCCCACCGCATCTTCACCGCCTTCCCCAACGTGTTCCCCAAGGGCCGCTGGGTCGGCAATCCTCTGCGCCAGGCCTTCACCGAGCAGCCCGCGCCCGAGCAGCGTTTCGCAGGCCGCAGCGGCCCGCTGCGCCTGCTGGTGGTGGGTGGCAGCCTGGGCGCCAAGGCGCTCAATGAGATCGTGCCCCAGGCGCTGGCCCTAATTCCTGCCGATGTGCGGCCCGTCGTGCTGCACCAAAGCGGCGCCGCGCAGATCGATGCCCTGCGCGCCAACTATGCCGCCGCAGGCGTGCAGGCCGAGCTCACGCCCTTCATCGACGACACGGCGCGCGCCTTTGCCGAGGCCGATGTCATCGTCTGCCGCGCTGGCGCCAGCACGGTCACCGAGATCGCGGCCGTGGGCGCCGCAGCCATCTATGTGCCCTTCCCGTCCGCTGTGGACGACCACCAGACCACGAACGCGCGTTTCCTGGTCGATGCCGGTGGTGGATGGTTGATGCAACAAAGCGCACTGACTGCCCAAAGCCTGGCCGAAATGCTACAAAATATGCAGCGTGCGACGCTGCTGGAGCGCGCTGGAAAAGCCAAGAAAATGCAAAAGACCGATGCCACCGCCGAGGTGGTCGCCGCCTGTGAGGAACTGGCCGCATGAAGCACGCCATTCATCACATCCATTTCGTCGGCATCGGCGGCGCCGGAATGAGCGGCATCGCCGAGGTGCTGCACAACCTGGGTTACGCCATCTCGGGCTCGGACCTGTCCGACAGCGCCACGCTGCGCCGGCTCGCCGGCCTGGGCATCGCCACCCACGTCGGCCATGCGGCCGCGCACATCGAAGGGGCTGACGCCGTCGTCACCTCCACCGCCGTGCAGTCCGACAATCCCGAGGTGCTGGCCGCGCGCGAGCGCAAGATTCCCGTCGTGCCGCGTGCGCTCATGCTGGCCGAGCTCATGCGCTTCAAGCAGGGCATCGCCATCGCGGGTGCCCATGGCAAGACCACGACCACCAGCCTGGTGACCAGCGTGCTGGCCGAGGCCGGGCTGGACCCGACCTTCGTCATCGGCGGCAAGCTCAACAGCGCGGGCGCCAACGCCAAGCTCGGCCAGGGCGACTACATCGTGGTCGAGGCCGACGAGTCCGATGCCTCCTTCCTGAACCTGCTGCCCGTGATGGCCGTCGTCACCAACATCGACGCCGACCACATGGAAACCTACGGCCATGACTTCGGCCGGCTCAAGGGCGCCTTCGTCGATTTCCTGCACCGCATGCCGTTCTACGGCCGCGCCATCGTCTGCGTGGACAGCCCGGCCGTGCGCGAGATCCTGCCCCAGGTGGCCCGCCCCGTGACCACCTACGGCTTTGCCGAGGACGCACAGGTGCGCGCCCTCAACGTGCGCGCCGAAGCTGGCAGCATGCATTTCACGGTGCGCCGCAGCAACGGCCAGAGCTATCCCGACCTGGACGTGGTGCTGAGCCTGCCGGGCGAGCACAACGTGCTCAACGCGCTGTCGGCCGTGGCCGTGGCCATGGAGCTGGAGATCTCCGATGACGCGCTGCTGCGTGCCTTCGAAAGCTTCAAGGGCGTGGGCCGGCGCTTCCAGCGCTATGGCGAACTGGCGACTGCCGACGGCGGCAGCTTCACCGTCATCGACGACTATGGCCACCACCCCGTCGAGATGGCGGCCACGCTGGCCGCCGCGCGCGGCGCCTTCCCGGGCCGTCGCCTGGTGCTGGCATTCCAGCCGCACCGCTACAGCCGCACGCGCGACTGCTTCGAGGATTTCGTCAAGGTCATCGGCCTGGCCGACGCCGTGCTGCTGACCGAGGTCTATGCGGCCGGCGAGGCGCCCGTGGTGGCGGCCGACGGCCGCTCGCTGACTCGCGCCCTGCGCGTGGCCGGCCGTGTCGAGCCGGTGTTTGTGGAAAACGTTGCCGAGCTGCCGGCGGCCATTGCCGTCAATGCCCGCGATGGCGACGTGTTGTTGTGCATGGGGGCAGGCTCGATTGGCGCCGTGCCCGGAAAGTTGGTTGAAATGCTTCAGAAACAAGAGCTGCAGGCGCAGCAGGGAGCTGCGCAATGAGCAGCTTCGGCACCCAGATCGATGTCAAGGCCCTGGGCAAGGTGGCTGTGCTGTTGGGCGGCCGCTCGGCCGAGCGCGAAGTCTCGCTGATGTCGGGCACGGGCGTGCTCAAGGCCCTGCTGTCGCATGGCGTGGACGCCCATGCCTTCGACCCCGCCGAGCGTGACCTGGGCGAGTTGAAGAAGGAAGGGTTCGACCGCTGCTTCATCGCGCTGCACGGCCGCTACGGCGAAGACGGCACGGTGCAGGGTGCGCTGGAGCTGCTGGGCATCCCGTACACGGGCCCCGGCGTGATGGCCTCGAGCATCGCCATGGACAAGATCATGACCAAGCGCATCTGGCGCTTCGAGGGCCTGCCCACGCCGGACTGGCGTCTGGTCGCCAGCGCAGGCGAGACGCGCGCCGCGCTGCAGGCGCTGGGCGCGCCCATGATCGTCAAGCCCTCGCGCGAGGGCTCGACCATCGGCCTGACCAAGGTCTGGACGGCCGAGGAATGCGAGCAGGCCTATGTGCTGGCCTCCCGCTATGACCCCGAAGTGCTCTGCGAAGAGTTCATCGAGGGCGACGAGACCACCTGCCCCGTGCTCGGCACGGGCGAGGGCGCCCATGCGCTGCCCGTGATCCGCATCGTCGCCCCCGAAGGCAACTACGACTACCAGAACAAGTACTTCACCGACGACACCAAGTACCACTGCCCCAGCGGACTGCCCGCCGAGGAAGAGGCCGAGATCCGGCGCATCGTCGTGCGCGCCTTCCGCACGCTGGGCTGCCGCGGCTGGTCGCGCGCCGACATCATGATCCGCGCCAGCGATCGCAAGCCCTTCCTGCTGGAGATCAACACCTCGCCAGGCATGACGGGCCACTCGCTGGTGCCCATGTCGGCCCGTGCCATCGGTGTCAGCTACGAGAACCTCTGCCTGGGCATCCTGGCCAGCGCCGCGCTGGACGCCGCGCAACCGGAGCAGGAGCACGCATGAGCTACTCCCTGCCGGCCCCCTTCGACGTCAAGCTCATGAACGTGACCGCCACGGTCCTGTTCGTGGGCGTGGCTGCGCTGGGGCTGGCAGCGGTGAGCTGGTGGGCGCTGCGCCACCCGGCCTTCAACATCGGCCGCATCGTGGTCGAGGGCGAGCTGGTGCACAACAACACGGTGACGCTGCGCGCCAACGTGGCGCCCGTGCTCACGGGCAACTTCTTCACCGTGGACCTCAAGGGGGCCAAGGCGGCATTCGAGCAGGTGCCCTGGGTGCGCGAGGCGCAGGTGCGCCGCGACTATCCCAACAGCCTGCGCGTCATCCTGCACGAGCATGTGGCCGAGGCCTTCTGGGGCCCCGATTCGGGCACCGGCCTGATCAACAGCTTTGGCGAGGTCTTCGAGGCCAACCTGGGCGAGCTCGACCGCGACGGCCTGCCGCGCCTGCAGGGCCCCGAGGACAGCGCCCCGCAGATGCTGCAGATGTACCGGCTGCTGGTGCCGGCGCTGGGGCCGCTGGATGTGGAGATCGACGGGCTCACGCTCAATGCGCGCGGAAGCTGGCAGCTCAGGCTGGCCAATGATGCACAGATCGAACTGGGTGGCGGCAGCGTGGAAGCCGTGCTGCAGCGCGTGCAGCGCTTCGTGCGCACGCTGCCCCAGATCACGACCCAATACAAGCGCAAGGCCGACGCCATCGAGTCGGCCGACCTGCGCTACGAAGACGGATATGCGCTGAGGCTGCGCGGTGTGACCACCGGCACGGCCAAGGCGCCGGCTGCAGTGCGTCCCCGACGCTGAAGACGAGGGAGGAAAGACCTATGTACACGCACACCATGCAGCGACACAGCGACAGGACAGAACCAACCGGGGGCGGATGCTGATATGGCAAGAGAATACAAAGATGTGATCGTCGGACTGGACATCGGCACGGCCAAGGTCATGGTCGTGGTCGCCGAGGTCCTGTACAACGGCGAACTCAAGCTCGCCGGCCTCGGCGTGGCCCCGAGCAACGGACTCAAGCGGGGCGTGGTGGTGAACATCGACGCCACCGTGCAGAGCATCCAGCAGGCCTTGAAAGAGGCCGAGCTGATGGCCGACTGCAAGATCCAGCGCGTGTGCACCGGCATCACCGGCAGCCACATCCGCGGCCTGAACTCCAGCGGCATGGTGGCCATCAAGGACAAGGAAGTCACGGCCACCGACGTGGCGCGGGTGATGGAGACGGCCAAGGCCATCAACATCTCCTCGGACCAGCGGCTGCTGCTGGTCGAGCCGCAGGAATTCGTGATCGACGGCCAGGAAGTGCGCGAGCCCATCGGCATGAGCGGCATCCGCCTGGAAGCCAAGATCCACATCGTCACGGGCGCGCAGAGCGCGGCCGAGAACATCATCAAGTGCGTGCGCCGCTGCGGCCTGGAGGTCGAGCAACTGCTGCTCAACCCGCTGGCATCGAGCCAGGCCGTGCTCACCGACGACGAGCGCGAGCTGGGCGTGGCCGTGGTCGATATCGGCGCGGGCGCCACCGACGTGGCCATCTTCACGGGCGGCGCCATCCGGCACACGGCCGTCATCCCGATCGCGGGCGACCTGATCACCAGCGACATCGCCATGGCGCTGCGCACGCCGACCAAGGACGCCGAGGACATCAAGGTCGAAAGCGGCTATGCCAAGCAACTGCTGGCCGACCCCGATGCCCAGGTCGAAGTGCCGGGCCTGGGCGACCGCAGCCCGCGCATGATCAGCAAGCAGGCGCTGGCCGGCGTGATCGAGCCGCGCGTGGAAGAGATCTTTTCTTTGGTGCAGCAGGTGGTGCGCGATTCCGGCTACGAGGAAGTTCTGTCCTCGGGCATCGTGCTGACCGGCGGCAGCGCCGTCATGCCGGGCATGGTGGAACTGGGCGAGGACATCTTCCTCAAGCCCGTGCGCCGCGGCATCCCCAAGTATTCGAGCGCTCTGGCAGACATGGTGGCCCAACCCCGCGCCGCCACCGTGATGGGATTGCTCGAAGAGGCCCGCCTGGCTCGCCTGCGCGGTTTCAAGGTGGCACAAAAGAGTGGGTCGATGAAGACCGCTTTTGGCCGTTTCAAAGACTTCATCGTGGGGAACTTTTGATATGTGCTTTCATCGACTGCGCATTACCGGCCCGCCCACCGGCTTCCGAATACCGGACAGAAGACAGAATTTTCCCCAGACGGTGGTGACCACTTACAGAGAGCTACAGGAGAACCAACATGCCCATCGACATGATTGAAGTTGAAGAATTCAACCAGGGTACGCAGATCAAGGTGATCGGCGTTGGCGGCGGCGGCGGCAACGCCGTCGAGCACATGATTGCGCGCAACGTGCAGGGTGTGGAATTCGTCTGCGCCAACACCGACGCGCAGGCGCTGCTGCGCAGCAGCGCCCACCGCACCATCCAGCTCGGCGGCAGCGGCCTGGGCGCGGGCAGCAAGCCCGACAAGGGCCGCGAGGCTGCCGAAATGGCCGAGGACGACATCCGCACCGCCATCGAAGGCGCGCACATGCTGTTCATCACGGCCGGCATGGGCGGCGGCACGGGCACGGGCGCTGCGCCCGTGATCGCGCGCGTGGCCAAGGAAATGGGCATTCTCACCGTGGGCGTGGTCACCAAGCCCTTCGAGTGGGAAGGCGGCCGACGCATGGCCAACGCCGACAGCGGCCTCAACGAGCTCGAAGCCAATGTCGATTCGCTGATCGTCGTGCTCAACGAGAAGCTGCTGGACGTGCTGGGTGACGACATCTCGCAGGACGAGGCCTTCGCCCATGCCAACGACGTTCTCAAGAACGCCGTGGGCGGCATTGCCGAGATCATCAACGAGTACGGCCATGTGAACGTCGACTTCGAAGACGTGCGCACCGTCATGGGCGAGCCCGGCAAGGCCATGATGGGCACGGCCAAGGCCGCCGGCCCCGACCGCGCGCGCATCGCCGCCGAGCAGGCCGTGGCCTGCCCGCTGCTGGAAGGCATCGACCTGTCGGGCGCCAAGGGCGTGCTGGTGCTGGTCACGGCCGCCAAGGGCAGCCTCAAGCTGTCCGAGTCGCGCCTGGCCATGAGCACCATCAATGCCTATGCCTCGCCCGATGCGCACGTGATCTACGGCGCCGCCTACGACGACACCCTGGGCGACGAGATCCGCGTCACCGTGGTCGCCACCGGCCTGTCGCGCCCCAGCGCACGCCGCCAGAACATGCAGGTGGTGCAGGGCGGTCTGCGCACCGGTACCGACAACATGAGCTACCAGCTGCCCTCGGCCTCCATGGGTGCCGCCACGGCAGCCGGCGGCCTGGTGGGCGGTGCCGCTGGCGGTGCCGACTATGCCAACAACATGTCGGTCCCCAGCGTCTGGCGTACCAACCGCACGCAGGCCGCTGCCCGCGTCGATGCCCTGGCCTCCGGCGGCATGGACGATCTGGAAATCCCGGCCTTCCTGCGCAAGCAGGCTGACTGAGCAGCGGCCCATACGGTCGCTGCATAGCCGTGATAGCGAAAGCCGTGCCAGGGCCATGCCCTGCGCACGGCTGCCGCGTTCTAAAATAGCCGGATGCTCCAACAACGCACCATCAAGACGATCACCCGTGCCGTTGGCGTGGGCCTGCACAGCGGCCAGCGCGTCGAGTTGACGCTGCGACCCGCGCAGCCCGACACCGGCATCGTGTTCCGTCGCGTGGACCTGCCGGAGCCTGTGGACATCCCGATCTCGGCCGAAGCCGTCACCGACACGCGCATGGCCTCCACCATCGGCACCGGCGGCGCCAAGGTGCATACCGTGGAGCACCTGATGTCGGCCATTGCCGGCCTCGGGCTCGACAACATCTATATAGACATCACCGCCGAGGAAGTGCCCATCCTCGACGGCTCCTCCGCCTCCTTCGTGTTCCTGCTGCAAAGCGCGGGCATCGAGCTGCAAAAGGCTCCCAAGCGCTTCATCCGCGTCATCCGCCCCGTCGAGGTGCGCGAGGGCGAGGGCCAGAACCTCAAGTGGGCGCGCTTCGACCCCTACCACGGCTTCAAGCTGCGCTTCGAGATCGACTTCGCCCATCCGGCCGTGGACTCCACGGGCCAGTGCGTGGAGTTCGACATGGGCGAGGACAACTACACGCGCGACATCGCACGCGCGCGCACCTTCGGCTTCACCAAGGACGTGGAAATGCTGCGCAGCCATGGCCTGGCGCTGGGCGGCGGCATGGACAACGCCATCGTCATGGACGACTACAAGGTGCTCAACAGCGACGGCCTGCGCTACGACGACGAGTTCGCCAAGCACAAGATCCTCGACGCCATCGGCGACCTGTACCTGATCGGCAGGCCGCTGCTGGCCGCCTACAGCGCCTTCCGCTCGGGCCACGGCATGAACAACCAGTTGCTGCGTGCCCTGCTGGCCCAGCCCGACGCCTGGGAACTGGTCAGCTTCGACAGCGAGCGCCAGGCACCCAAGGGCTTCGCCCAGCCCGCGCGGGCCTGGTGAGGCGAGCGCCGCCATGCTGATCTTCCGCTGGCTGGCCACCCTGCTGCTGCTGGCCTCGGCCGTCTCCTTCGCGTTCTACCTGGGCACTGGCCGGCCGCACTACAAGCGCTGGGGCTTCATCATCCTCAAGTGGACCGTGATTGCCGGCGTGACCTTCTTCGCCGTGCTGTTCTTTGGACGCATCGTCTGAGGGCGGCTCTGACTCGCATCCCATCCAACGCAGTTGCGGTAGCGAGATCGAGACCATGGCGCTTGCGGGGGGGCGCGCTCAGGCGAGAGACAGCAAGCAAGGGCCGCCCCGCAGCTAGGCTGTCGTCCCCCTCAGGGGGAAGGCGCGCAGCGCCTCAGGGGGAGTCAATACACCCTGCCGCCCTTGTAGACGGCATGCTGGCGGCGCTGCAGCTGCGTGACCTCGGCCATCTTCGACATGGCGGCGCCCGCATGGGCGTGGGTGATGGCCAGGCCCAGGGCGTCGGCTGCGTCGGTGCCGGGCAGGCCGGGCAGTTGCAGCAGGCGGCGCACCATTTCCTGGATCTGGCTCTTGGCCGCGCGGCCGTGGCCGGTCATGGCCTTTTTCATCTGCAGTGCCGTGTATTCGGCGACCGGCAGGCCCGCATTGACCAGGGCCGTGAGCGCGGCGCCGCGCGCCTGGCCCAGCAGCAGCGTGGACTGGGGGTTGACGTTGACGAAGACGATTTCCACGGCCGAGGTGTCGGGCTGATAGCGGCTGGCGACTTCCGAGATGCCGTCGAACAGCAGCTTGAGCCGGCCCGGCAGGTCGCCGAGCGCGATGCCCGTGGTGCGGATGGTGCCGCTGGCCACATAGGCCAAGCGGTGGCCGTCGACGTCGATCACGCCGAATCCCGTGGTCTGCAGACCGGGGTCGATTCCAAGAATGCGCATGGCGTGACTGTAGCCGTTCAGGGGATGACGGCGCTGGGCATTCTTTGCATGACCGTGCGCGTGCGCTGCAGCAGATAGCCGGAGTTGGGCAGCTTCTCGAAGCGCTTGGGCTGGGGCAGCATCACGGCCAGGCGTGCGGCCTCGGCCGCGCTGAGCTGTGAGGCGCTCTTGCGAAAGTAGTGGCGGGCTGCAGCCTCCGCGCCAAACACGCCCTGGCCCCATTCCACGCTGTTGAGGTAGATCTCCAGGATGCGCTGCTTGCTCAGCATCAGTTCCAGCAGCTGGGTCAGCACCAGTTCCTGGCCCTTGCGCAGCAGGCTGCGTTCGCCCGACAGCAGCAGGTTCTTGGCCAGCTGCTGGGTGATGGTGGAGCCGCCGTAGATCTTGGGCGCCTTGCCGTTGTCTGCCTTCTGGGCACGGGCTTCGGCGCGCTGGTTGCGCTGCCAGGCCTTCTCGATGGCCTCCCATTGCACCCCGTGGTGTTCGGTGAAGCTGTCATCTTCGGAGGCGATGACGGCGCGCTTGAGCGTGGGCGCGATGCGGTCGTAGGGCAGCCATTGCTGGCTCCAGTGCAGGCCTTCGGAGCTGCGCAGCATCTGCCAGGCCTCGGAGCGCTGAAAGGCCGTGGATTCAGGATCGACCACCACCATCAGCGCAATGCGCAGCACAAAGAACAGCTGCAGCAGCAAGCCGGCGCACAGCACCAGCAGCAGGGCGCGTGCCAGGGATTTCATAGAGCGCTCAGCCGCCTTGAGCAATATGGGCGCGCAGCTCGTTCAGCACCTGGGCCGACGGGGGGCGCACGCCGCGCCACAGCGCGAACGATTCGGCCGCCTGCTCCACCAGCATGCCCAGCCCGTCGCGGGCCTGGGCGCCATGCTGCTCGGCCCATTGCAGGAAGCCCTGGGCTGCGGCGCCGTACATCATGTCGTAGGCCAGGCTGCCAGGCCGCAGCACGCGGGCCGGCACGGGCACCTCGGCACCGGCCAGGCTGCTGGCGGTGGCGTTGATGACCACGTCGAAATCCTCATCCACGGCCTGCTGCTCCAGCGCCACCAGTTCCACGCCATGGTGCGCGGCGATGGCGGCATGGCGCTGCACCAGGGCCTGGGCGCGCTCGAAGGTGCGGTTGACCACGGCGATGCGGCGCGGGCGCTCGGCAAGCAGCGAGCCCAGTGCGCCGGCTGCGGCGCCACCTGCGCCCAGCAGCAGCAGGTCGCGCCCGGCCAGCGGCACGCCCGCATTGCGCACGATGTCGGCCACCAGGCCCAGGCCGTCGGTGTTGTCGGCATGGATGCCGTCCGCCGCCAGCACCAGGGTGTTGGCGGCGCCGGCCAGTTGCACGCGCTCGCTGGAGGTGGTGGCCAGCTGTGCGGCTTCCAGCTTGAAGGGCACGGTGACATTGCAGCCGCGCCCGCCTGCCGCGACAAAGCCGCGCACGGCCTCGGCAAAGCCTTGCAGCTCCACATGCTGGCGCTCGTAGTGCAGGTCCTGCCCGCACAGTTCGGCAAAGCGGGCATGGATCCAGGGCGAACGGCTGTGCGCGACGGGGTTGCCCATGACGCAGTAGCGGTCGGAGGAGGTGGCGGCGGAAGTCATGTCGGAAAAGGAGGGTGCGCGAAGACAAGAGGAGGGCGCTACTGCACCGTCGTCTGCAGCGTCTGCTCGCGGGTGAACTTGAAGCGCGAGACCACGGCGATCTGGTCGGCCTTGGCGCGCATGGCGGGGCCGAAATGGCCGAAGGGGCCGGCCGCACGCGCAATGGCCTCGGCCCGGGTGTCCAGCAGGCGGTTGCCCGAGCCCTGCACGATCTCGGTGGACAGCACCCGCCCGTCGTGGTTGACGGTGAGGATCATGACCAGCTCGCCGTAGAGCTTCTTGCCGGCCTGCTCGGGGAAGTTTTCCGTGCCCTTGTCCTCGACCTTGCGGCGCAGGCCGTCGTAGTAGATGGCGTAGACGGCCTCGCGCGTGGACGGGCTGATATAGCGCTTCTTGGGGCGGGCGTTTTCCTCGTTGATGCGCTTTTCGATCTCGGCCAGCAGCTTGACCAGTTGCTGGCGCTTTTCCTGCTGGGCCTGCTGCTCCTTGGTCTGCTTGGCCGCCTCGCGCGGGTCCAGCGGCGGCAGGGCCGCGACCTGCTTGCGCAACTGCGTCAGCAAGACGGTCTGCTGCTCCTGCATGGAGTCGATCTGGCGCTGGCGCTCCTCGAAGTCGTCGCCCACGGCCGTGAGTGCCGAGTAGGGCATGGGGCTGGAGGCCCGGCCCTTGTCGGCCTCGCCGCCTCCGGCCAGCGAGGTCTGCGCGATGGCCTGCGCCTTGTCGGGCTGCTCGTTGGCGCGGGCATTGACCAGGATGACTTCCAGCGGCGTGTCCTGGAACACGCGGTCGAAGCGCTCCGGGTCGATGAACCGGAACGAGAACAACCCGGCATGCAGGGCGATGGAAACGCCCAGTGCCAACTGCAGCGTGCTCAGGGAACGGAGGGCGGTAGGCAGTTTCACGTCAGATCTGGGGCAGTTGCTCGGATGTGAGGCAGGTCAGGGCTGGGCGGGGTCGGCCGCCGGTGTGCCATCGGTCTCGTTCATGTCCACGGCGATGGCGATGGGGCCGGCCACGGCTTCCTCGTCATCCTCGGCGCTGTCTTCGGCGCCATCGGCAGCGGCCGCCGCATCGCCATCCAGGCGCTCGATCAGCGTGCCCGAGACATCGAGCGCGATCTCGTCGATCTCGCCCAGGCGCACGCGCACATGGGCGCCGCGCGGCAGGCCGGTGACTCCCAGCACGGGGAAGACCAGGGGCAGGTCATCGGCGCGCACCAGCAGGCCGCCGCCAATGCCTTCCTTGATGACGGTGGCCGTCAGCTCGGTGATGGCGTGCTGCTGCAGGTACTTGAGCGTCCAGAACCGCTCCATGCCGGCCTGGTAGCCGTTGTAGGCGCTGTAGGCACCGTCGAAGCTGCTGATGATGCCGAACAGCTCGGCATCCTTGGGCTTGAACGGTGCGGCCAGGGCGGCGGTCTTGCCGTGGCGCGCGCAGGCAATGATCTGCCACTGGTTGACCAGGTCCACGTAGCGGCGCAGCGGCGAGGTGGCCCAGGCATAGCTCTTGACGCCGATGCCTGCATGGGGCTGCGCCTTGGTGGACATGCGCACCTTGATGCCGGGCGCCAGGCTGGCCTGGCTGCGGTAGATGCCGGGCACGCCGAGCTCGGCCATCCAGCCGCCCCAGGTGCTGTTGGCCACGATGGCGGCCTCGGCCACGATCAGGTCCAGTGGCGCGCCGCGCTTGCGCACGCTGATCTCCACCTGCTCGTTGCCGCGGGGCTCGGCGCCGCCGTTGCCCACGAGGCGGAAGTTGTAGTCGGGGCGGTTGAAGTTCTCGGGCTTGCCGCGCACCAGTTCACGACCTGCCTTCAGGTGCTTGGCCCAGCGCTGCAGGAACGTTAGTTCGGCGCGCTTGCCTTGCAGCACTTCGGGCGTGCCCTCGACCTCGAAGGAGGGGTCGGCCAGCCACTGCTCGGTGACGATGTGGTCCAGCTTGTCATGGCGGAAGTTGACCTGCACGGGCACGCGCTCCAGGCGCGTCTCGCTGGCCGTGGTCTCCAGCGTGGCCTCGTCCACGGTGACGTACAGCGACACGGCGGGGTTGGCGCGGCCTTCGTCCAGCGTGTAGATCTGCACCACCTCGTCGGGCAGCATGGTGATCTTGTAGCCGGGCATGTAGACGGTGGACAGGCGCGAGCGGCCGAGCTGGTCCAGCGGCGTGCCCGGCACGATGGCCAGACCGGGCGCGGCAATGTGGATACCCACGGTGACCGTGCCCGTGCCCAGGCCGCGCACCGACAGCGCATCGTCGATTTCGGTGGTGGCCGAGTCATCGATGGAAAACGCCTGGACCTCGGCCAGCGGCAGGTCGGCCGGTGGCTGGGGTGCCTGCAGGGCCGGGAACTGCGTGCCCTTGGGGAAGTGGTCGAACAGGAAGCGCTTCCAGTGGAACTCGTAGGCCGATTCAATGGCGCCGGCCCTGTGCAGCAGGTCCAGCGGGGCCAGGCGCGTGGCGCGGCTGGCCTCGACCACGGCCTTGTACTCGGCGGCGTTCTTGTCGGGGCGGAACAGGATCTTGTAGAGCTGCTCGCGGATGGGGCCGGGGCATTCGCCGGCGCCCAGTTGCTCGGCCCAGGCCGTGATCTGGGCCTGGATCTGCTTTTTCTTCTCTATGCCGGCCAGCGCCTGCTGCAGGATCTCGGCCGGCGCCTTCTTGAAGCGGCCCTTGCCGGAGCGGCGGAAGTAGTGCGGTGCGTCGTAGAGGCGGAACAGCGCGCCGGCCTGCTCGGCCAGCGTGGCCTTGTCCGAGAAATAGTCGCGTGCAAGGTCGGCGAAGCCGAATTCCTCCTCGGGGGCGAATTCCCAGGCCAGGTCCAGATCGATCTGGGCGGCCTGCGCCTGCGCCTGGGCGATCAGTTCGGCAGGCGCCGGCTTGTCGAACTTGAGCAGGATGTTGGCCGACTTGACCTTGACCCGTTTGCCCGAGTCCAGCTCCACCTGGGCGGAGGTGTCGGCTTCGGAGAGGATGCGGCCGGCCAGGAACTTGCCGGATTCTTCAAACAATGCGTGCATAGCCCGACATTCTCCCATGCTGCGGCTGGCAGCTGCCGCGCAGTCTTGCGCGGCATCAGGCCAGATTCAGGAACTCGTCCAGCTGAGGCAAGTACTCCTCGAAGTTGCTCAGCGCGTGATCGCCGCCCTCCTGGATGATCTGCAGTGCATGCGGATAGCGTGCGCTCATCTCGCGCCAGTCCAGCACCTCGTCGCCCTCGGCCGCCAGCAGCATTTCGGGGGCGGCCGGTGTCATGTGGCGCGTGTCCAGCGCGCGAAGCTCCTCGATGTATTCGCGGCGGAAGAAGAAACGCTCCTCCGGGTTGTGCCAGGAAGTCTGCTCGCCGATGTACTTTTCAAGATCGCGCGCCGGGTTGACGGCCGGGTTGATCATCACGCTGCGGCAGCGCGCCAGCTGGGCCACCCAGCTGGCGTAGTAGCCGCCCAGCGAGGAGCCGATCACGGCCATGGTCTCGCGCGGCCAGCTGCCGATGCCATCGGCAATCAGGGCAGCCGCTTCGCGCGGGGAAGGGGGCAGTTGCGGGCTCCACCAGCGCACATGGGGATGGCGCGTGGCCACATGCTCGGCCAGGCGACGGGCCTTGTTGGATTGGGGAGAGGAGCGAAAGCCGTGCAGGTACAGCAAATGGGTGGTGGTCATGGTGGGCGCTCTCCTTTGCGTTGCTGGGGCCGGGCGCGGGATGCGGCCCGGACGGCTCATGGCCCATTGTGGCCGCTGCGGCAGGCGGCGCCCAGCAGGGAAGGCCCGGGCCGACAGCTGGATGACAACCGCCTCCGTGGGCAACCCTGCGCAGGGCTGGGCCGCATGCGCCACGGGATAATGGCGGCCCGTGCCCGCGACCGACCATCCCCGTGACCGAATTCGACAAGCCCTCCCTCTGGCAACGTGTTGCCCCGCTGCTGCGGGGCTTTGACTTCTGGTTGCTGCTGTTCGTGGGCATGCTGGCGTCGGCGGGGCTGATCGCCATGTACTCCTCGGGCTTCGACCACGGCACGCGCTTCACCGACCATGGGCGCAACATGCTGATCGCGGCGGCCATCCTCTTTGTCGTGGCCCAGATTCCCCCGCAGCAGCTCATGAAGGTGGCCGTGCCGCTGTACATGCTGGGCGTGGCGCTGCTGGTGGCGGTGGCGCTGTTCGGCATCACCAAGAAGGGGGCGCAGCGCTGGGTCAACGTGGGTGTGGTGATCCAGCCCAGCGAACTGCTGAAGATCGCCACGCCGCTGATGCTGGCCTGGTGGTTCCAGCGCCGCGAGGGCCAGCTGCGCGGCACGGACTTCGTGATCGCCATGGTCCTGCTCCTGGTGCCCGTGGGGCTGATCATGAAGCAGCCCGACCTGGGCACCTCGCTGCTGGTGATGGCCGCAGGCCTGTCCGTGATCTTTTTCGCGGGCCTGCCCTGGAAACTCATCGTGCCGCCCGTGCTGGCCGGCGCCATCGGCATCACGCTCATCGTGCTGTACGAGCCCCAGCTATGCGCCGACGGCGTGCGCTGGCCCGTGCTGCATGAATACCAGCAAACCCGTGTCTGCACCCTGCTGGACCCCACGCGCGACCCGCTGGGCAAGGGATTCCACATCATCCAGGGGATGATCGCCATCGGTTCGGGCGGCGTCTGGGGCAAGGGCTTCATGGCGGGCACCCAGACCCACCTGGAGTTCATCCCCGAGCGCACGACCGACTTCATCTTCGCGGCCTATTCCGAGGAGTTCGGACTGGTCGGCAACCTGTTCATCATCGTCTCCTTCCTGCTGCTGGTCTGGCGCGGGCTGGCCATCGCCATCCAGGCCAACTCGCTGTTCGCGCGGCTCATGGCGGCAGCCGTGGCCATGATCTTCTTCACCTATGCCTTCGTGAACATGGGCATGGTCAGCGGCATCCTGCCCGTGGTCGGCGTGCCGCTGCCCTTCATCAGCTATGGCGGCACGGCCATGGTCACGCTGGGGCTGGCGCTGGGCGTGCTGATGTCGGTGGCGCGCTCGCAGCGGCAGCTGCCGGGCGAGGGCGGCGGGCCGCTCTGAATCGCACTTTGCGGCGCCAAAGGCGCCCGCAAATGTCAAAGAGTCTGGATGCCTGCGTTATCGGGCGTCGCATTCCTTCCTGCGATTTGGCTTGTAAGCTGAGACTCCAAAAGCGCTGGTTGCTCCTTTTTTGATAGTTTCTGCGGGAGTCTGCTCACTTGCCACCGCCGCCAGGGCAGGCTACAAAGCAAGTGCGGACATGGGCCAGCATGTTCGCCATCCACGCGGATGCATGCCTACGGAATGCCGCTCAGCCTGGTGGAGCGGCATTCCGTTCTTTTTTGTGGGTTGGCAAGCCGCTGGCCGCAGCCGTTGCACGGCGAGGGCATGGCCGGCTCTCTACAATGCGTGAATGATCTCCCGCGAACCCACCATTGAACGCCTGGCCACAGCGCGCCAGTTGCTGCTTGAGCCCTTCGGGCTCGATGAAACCCATCTCGCGCGCGCACTGGCCGAGATCCGCAGCCACCAGGTCGATGACGCCGACCTCTACTTCCAGTACACCCGCGCCGAAGGCTGGAGCCTGGAAGAGGGCATCGTCAAGACCGGCAGCTTCAGCATCGACCAGGGCGTGGGCGTGCGTGCGGTCAGTGGCGAGAAGACGGCATTTGCCTATTCCGACGATATTTCCGAAGCCTCGCTGCTGGATGCCGCGCGCACCGTGCGCTCCATCTCGGGCGCGGCCCAGAGCAAGCGCGTGCGCGCCAATGCTCCCAAGATTGCGCAAAGCCGCTCGCTGTATCCCGGTCTGGACCCCATCGCCACGCTGGACAGCACGGCCAAGGTCGAGCTGCTGGGCAAGGTCGAGAAACTGGCCCGCGCCAAGGACCCGCGCGTGGTCCAGGTCATGGCCGGCCTGGCCAGCGAGTACGACGTGGTGCTGGTGGCCCGTGCCGATGGCACGCTGGCGGCCGACGTGCGGCCGCTGGTGCGCCTGTCGGTTACCGTGATCGCCGAGCAAAAGGGCCGGCGTGAGGTGGGCTCTGCCGGCGGCGGTGGCCGTTTCGGCCTGGCCTATTTCAGCGACGAGCAGATCACCCAGTACGTGGACGAGGCCGTGAGCGCGGCTCTCACCAACCTGGAATCCCGTCCCGCGCCGGCCGGCGAGATGACCGTGGTGCTTGGCCCCGGCTGGCCCGGCGTGCTGCTGCACGAAGCCGTGGGCCACGGTCTGGAAGGCGACTTCAACCGCAAGGGCGCCAGCGCCTTCAGTGGCCGCATCGGCCAGCGCGTGGCTGCCAAGGGCGTCACCGTGCTGGATGACGGCACGCTGGCCGATCGCCGTGGCTCGCTCAACGTCGATGACGAAGGCTGCACCAGCCAGAGCAATGTGCTGATCGAGGACGGCATCCTCAAGGGCTACATCCAGGACGCGATGAATGCCCGCCTGATGGGCGTCAAGCCCACGGGCAACGGCCGCCGCGAAAGCTATGCCCACATTCCCATGCCGCGCATGACCAACACCTACATGCTCGGTGGCGACCGGGAGCCGCAGGAAATCGTGGCCTCGATCAAGAAGGGCCTGTACGCCACCAACTTCGGCGGCGGCCAGGTCGATATCACCAGCGGCAAGTTCGTGTTCTCCGCCAGCGAGGCCTATTGGGTCGAGAACGGCAAGATCCAGTACCCCGTCAAGGGCGCGACCATCGTGGGCAGCGGCCCGGAGTCGCTCAAGCACATCACCATGATCGGCAACGACATGCGCCTGGACAGCGGCGTGGGCACCTGCGGCAAGGAAGGCCAGAGCGTGCCCGTGGGCGTGGGCCAGCCCACGCTGCGCATCGACGGCCTGACGGTGGGCGGCACGGCCTGACGGTCCCATGCCCGCGCCCTGCACGGCAGGCCGGGCCCTGTCCTGCCTGGCGCGGCCCGCCGCGTTCGGTGGGCGCCGCCCGGCGCCGATTCCATGACCCAGCTTTCCTTTTCCTCCCGGCCAGGCCCGCGGACCTCCGTCCATCCCCTGCGCAGCCTGCCGAAGCAATGGCGTGCCTGGGCCGGCGAGTCGCGGCTGAGCCGCTTCTGGCAGCATGAGCTGATCGTGGGCGACCTGCAGCCCATGCACCAGCAACTGGCCTTGCTGGCTGTCGCGCTGGACGAGTCCGTGCGCGTGCGCTATGCGGGCAGCCCGCGCCCCGCGGTGGAAGACGCCATACAGCAGCTTGACTTGGCGGTGCTGGACCACCAGCACTTTCTCACCACGCTGGCCACGGGCTGGCATGCCCTCTACGAATTTCCTGCCTACCAGCGTCTGCTCAAAGGCTTCAGGGAGGCCGTCCACGCCTGGCAGCAGTCCGTGCTGGTGGGCGATGCCCAGGAGCCCGAGCACTTCCGCCGCTGCGAGCGCCTGGGCTGGCGTCTGCTGGGCGATGCCTGCCTGCTGACAGACATGTTTGCCGAATCCGCTGCCGTGGCCGGCGAAGCCGATGTGACTTCCATCCTGTCTGGTTACAAGGCGCGCCGATGGCAACCCTTGAGCGCCGTGCGCCGGGCCCTGCGCAGGCTGCGTGACGCGTTGCTGCGGCGTTGATCGGGCCCTCGCGTGACGCGCAGATGCATCATTTCCCGGGGTTTGCACATTTTCATGGTTGATGGCAATAAAACTGCATGACATCGTGATTTTCTACATATGCCTGAAGAATTTTTGCGTGAAATTGAGAAAAAAGCAGTTTTATTGCGTCAATGATTTTTTGCTTTCTCTCTGCGGCACGGTGAAGGGCAGCTTCCCCGCCTGCATGTCCATGTTGCACTGCGAAAAATGACTGTGCTACATTCGATCCCCATGCAAGCCCGTACCTCCTTCTACTTTTACTTTTGGTTCTCCTCCCCGGCGGAAGAGAGGTAAGCGCGCGCACCCGAACAAACCTCCCTCAAAACCGCCGAAGCTGTAAAGCCCGGCGGTTTTTTGTTTTTCCCTCCCGATTCTTCGCTCCGTTTTCCACGATCCATCTTTCCTCACGAAAGCAAGCAATGACTGCTCATCAAGCTTCCCTCGCCGATTCCTGGTATCGCGGCGGTTCCCAAAAGACTGGCCAAACCGACGACGCACGTATCAAGGACATCACCGTGTTGCCCCCTCCCGAGCACCTCATTCGCTTCTTCCCCATCCGCGGTACGGCCGTCGAAACCCTGATCGGCGACACCCGCCGCACCATCCACAACATCATGGCTGGCGAGGATGACCGCCTGCTGGTCATCGTCGGCCCCTGCTCCATCCACGATCCGGCGGCCGCCATCGAGTACGCACGCCGCCTGGCGCCCATACGCGAGCAGTACAAGGACACGCTGGAGATCGTGATGCGCGTGTACTTCGAAAAGCCGCGCACCACCGTGGGCTGGAAGGGTTTGATCAACGATCCCTACCTGGACCAGAGCTACCGCATCGACGAAGGCCTGCGCATTGCGCGGCAACTGCTGATCGACATCAACCGCCTGGGCGTGCCGGCCGCCAGCGAGTTCCTGGACGTGATCTCGCCCCAGTACATCGCCGATCTGATCAGCTGGGGCGCCATCGGTGCGCGCACCACGGAAAGCCAGGTCCACCGTGAACTGGCCTCGGGCATCTCGGCGCCCATCGGCTTCAAGAACGGCACGGATGGCAACATCCGCATCGCCACCGACGCCATCCAGTCTGCCAGCCGCGGCCACCACTTCCTGTCCGTGCACAAGAATGGCCAGGTTGCCATCGTGAACACGGCGGGCAACCAGGATTGCCACGTCATCCTGCGCGGCGGCAAGACCCCCAACTACGACGCGGCCAACGTGGCCGCTGCCTGCGAGGATCTGGAAAAGGCCGGCCTGCCTCCCACGCTGATGGTGGACTGCAGCCACGCCAACAGCTCCAAGCAGCATGAGCGCCAAAAGGATGTGGCACGCGACATCGCCGGACAGATCAGCGGCGGCTCGCGCAGCGTCTTCGGCGTGATGATCGAGGGCCATCTCGTGGGCGGCGCCCAGAAGTTCACGCCCGGCAAGGACGAAGTGGCTGCCCTGACCTACGGCCAGAGCATCACCGATGCCTGCCTGGGCTGGGATGATTCCCTGGCAACGCTGGCCGAGCTGTCCGACGCCGTGCAGCAGCGCCGCGTCAAGCATCCCGAGCCGGCTGCGGCCCTGGTTGCCGCCTGAGCCGGAAAAGAAAACGGGGCATGCATGCCCCGTTTTTTCCATGTCCCGGTTTTCTTGTTCAGTGTGGCGGCGTGGCGTCCGGCGGGGTCAGTCCGCCCTGGTTCAGCGTGTCGTCAATGCCCAGCAGCAGGACCAGCAACTGGCGCTTGTCGAATGCCACGGGCTGGCTCCATTCATGCTCGGCCAGTGGATGCACGTGGCTTTGGCAGGGCAGCTGGCCGCGGGCATCGACCACGGCACGCAGCCGGGGCAGGAAAACCCACTGCAGCCATTCGTGCAGCTTGAGCGTGTCGTACATGAACGGCATGGTCGATGCCATGGCCTCAGGGCTGGGCGCCACGGCCGACCAGAGGCTCTGGCTGCGCAACTCGTCTTCGAGTTGCTGCAACTGGTCGAGCAGTTTCTGGTGCGTGGTGTCGGTTGTCATGCGGTGAGGTCCATGAAAAAACGGGGCCAAATCTGTCGGCCATTGTACGTTTGCACCTTTGGGCAGGCGCTGGCAGGCCTTGAAACACCTGCTGGCGGCAGTGCCGACTCCAGCGCCCGTGCCAGTCTCAGGCACTTGAGGCATGTCAGCTTGCCCGGGGTGTGGAAAAGGCGCTTGCGGTTAAGCTCAGGGCATGAGTGACAGCCCTGTCTGCATGAGCAGGCACAGGGCCGTATCCCGTAATGAAGAGAGGAGTTCCATGCGCAGCGAAGTGATTGTGGTGTTGGATGCCGGACAAGAGTACCGCACGGACACCAGCGGGCTCACCCCCATGAGTTCCGATGAAGGACGGCATTGGCTGGATCAGCAGTTCATCTCCATGGACTGCGAACCCCTGCGCGCCAGCGGCAAGGTTCTGCTGGCCGACAAGCTGGTGGTCGTGGCGCGTGCGGCGCGTTCGCGCTCCGGGCTGTTCGACGACGAGCAATGGCGCAACAGCTATGCCGTCGCCGCCCAGGCCGTGCTGTCCAAGCCGCTGATCCGTGTCGATGTGCCGGCCATGTCCATCAGTTACTGACGACGGACAGATAGCGATACAGCAAAGAAGCCTGGGCATGACCCGGGCTTCTTTCATTGGGGGCCGTGCCCGGGTCAGCCTGCGGCCTGCAGCGCCGCCAGCAGCTTGGGGTGAATGCCGCCGAAGCCGCCATTGCTCATGCACACCACGTGGTCACCGGGGCGGGCGGCTGCGCGGATCTGCCCGATCAGCGTATCGATGTCTGAAGCCACCTGCGCCTTGTGGCCGGCTCCCACGCCCAGGGGGCGCAGCGCCTCGGCAGCATCCCAGTCCAGGCCGGCCGTGTGGCAGAACACCAGATCGGCGCTTTCCAGGGCCCAGGGCAGTTGCGACTTCATGGTGCCCAGCTTCATGGTGTTGCTGCGCGGCTCGAACACCGCCAGGATGCGTGCCTGGCTGCCGAGCTTGCGGCGCAGGCCGTCCAGCGTGGTGCGGATGGCCGTGGGATGGTGGGCGAAGTCGTCGTACACGGACACGCCACCCGCCATGCCGCGCAGCTCCATGCGTCGCTTGACGTTCTGAAAGCGCGCAAGCGCTTCGCAGGCCTGTGCCGGCGTCACGCCCACATGCTCGGCCGCTGCAATGGCGGCCAGCGCATTGAGCTGGTTGTGCTCCCCGGTGAGTGCCCATTCCAGGCGCGCGACCTTGCGACCACGGTGCAGCACGTCGAAGGCGCCGGGATCGCCCTGGGCACTGAAATCGCTGACCACCGCACCGAAGCTGGAGACCTCGCTCCAGCAGCCCTGGTGCAGCACGCGGGTGATGCTTTCCTCTATGCCGTTGACCACCAGCCGCCCGGAGGCGGGAACGGTGCGCACGAGATGGTGGAACTGGCGTTCGATGGCGCCGAGGTCCTCGAAGATGTCGGCGTGGTCGAACTCCAGGTTGTTGAGCACGGCCGTGCGCGGGCGGTAGTGCACGAACTTGCTGCGTTTGTCGAAGAAGGCCGTGTCGTATTCATCGGCCTCGATGACGAAGACGGGCTCCGCGCCGGCCGGCCCCTGGCCTGGCGTCGGGCGGCTGGATGCGCCCAGGCGGGCCGAGACGCCGAAGTCCAGCGGCACGCCGCCGACCAGAAAGCCCGGAGCCAGGCCTGCGCATTCGAGAATCCAGGCCAGCATCGACGTCGTGGTCGTCTTGCCGTGGGTGCCGGCCACGGCCAGCACATGGCGCGGGCAGGACGGATGGTGCAGCACCTGTTCGCAAAGCCATTGCGGACCGCTGGTGTAGGGGGCGCCGCTTTCAAGAATCGCCTCCATCAGCGGGAACTTGGGGCTGCCGTCGGGCAGCCGCGCGCGGCTGACCACGTTGCCCACGACATACATGTCGGGTTGCAGGGCCATCTGGTCGGCGCCGTAGCCCTCGATCAGGTCGATGCCCAGTGCACGCAACTGATCGCTCATCGGCGGATAGACGCCGGCGTCGCAGCCTGTGACGCGGTGCCCAGCCTCGCGCGCCAGTGCGGCCAGTCCGCCCATGAAGGTGCCGCAGATGCCCAGAATATGTATGTGCATGGCCGGGCATTCTACGGTTGCCGTCATGTCCGGGAGGGCTGTCCTGCAAAAACAGGAGCTTGCGGCCCAGCAGGCACCGGGTCCCGGAAACACAAGGTTGCGAAATCGCCGGTGCAAGGCGCTGGCGGGAACGTGCAAAGCCCGTCTGCGGCCGGCGGTGCCGCGGCTTGGGTCACAATGGCCCGGGGCCATCCGCAGGGAAGGCCTCTTATATATATGTAGGGATACAGCGGATCGGAAAGCCATGGACCAAGCCACTGCCGAAATTGCCCAGACCGCGGCCCGCCTCGTGGTCGAGGAAGGGCTGGAATGGGGGGCTGCCAAGCACCGCGCACTTCGCCAGCTGGGGCTGCCCGCGCGCACCGCGCTGCCGGGCAACGACCTGGTGGAAGAGGCCGTGCGCGAATACATTGCCCTGTTCTGCGCCGACACCCAGCCCCAGGAACTGCAGGCCCTGCGCGAACTGGCCCTGCAATGGATGGACCGCCTGGCCGAGTTCCGGCCCCATCTGGCCGGCGCCGTCTGGCGCGGCACAGCCACCCGCCTGTCCGATATTTACCTGCAGCTGTTCTGCGACGATCCCAAGTCGGCCGAGATCGCGCTGATCAACCAGCATGTGGAGTACGAGCCCAGCACCGTCACCGGCTTTACGGGGCAGGCCGTGGAGGCCTTGAGCATCCACGCCTTCTGCCGCCCTTTGAACGAGTCCGTGGGCGTGCATCTGCTGGTGTACGACCATGATGATCTGCGTGGCGCACTCAAGCCCGACGGCCAGGGGCGCAGCCCGCGCGGCAGCGCCGAGGCGCTGCGCAGGCTGTTGGATCAGGATGAAGAGGAGGCCGACCGTGGCTGATTCAGTGGATGCAGGGCAAAACACATCTTCCCGCCGCCGTTGGCTGATGGGCGGCGTTGCCGCCGCCGCAGGCCTGGGTGGAGCAGGGTTTGCGTGGTGGCGTTTTCAGCCGCACGCCATGGATGCCAGTGCCGAAGAGCAGCTGTGGCAACAGCGCTTCATCACGCCCGATGGCTCGGCCATGACGCTGTCGCGCTGGCGCGGCAAGCCGGTGCTGGTCAATTTCTGGGCCACCTGGTGCCCGCCCTGCGTGCGCGAGCTGCCCATGCTCGATGCCTTCTCGGCGCGCCAAAACCAGCATGGTATTCAGGTCATTGGCCTGGCCGTGGACAAGCCGGAGGCCGTGCAGCGCTTCCTGGGGCGCACACCCCTGCGTTTCCCTGTGGCGCTGGCGGTGGAAGGCGGTCTGGGCCTGACCCGCTCGCTGGGCAATCTGCAGGGCGGACTGCCCTTCACCGTGCTGCTCGGCGAAGATGGCATGGTGCAGCAACGTAAAATAGGTGAGCTTACTACCGAAGATCTGGCTTCCTGGAGCGCAAAAGGCTGATTTTTCGCATCATCGAAGCTGTGAAAGCTCAGGAAATGCCCTGAATTCCATGGCGACGTTGATGAAAAATATGCCTCAAAGCACGCAGAAGGGCGAAATTGGAGTAAATTCGCGCCCTATTTAGTTGTTAGCCGCTGGAGCTCCCATGGATTTGCGAAAACTCAAGACCCTCATTGATCTGGTGTCCGAATCGAACGTGTCGGAACTGGAGATCACCGAAGCAGAGGGCAAGGTCCGGATCGTCAAGAGCGAAGGCGCCGTGGTGCAGCACTATGTGGCAGCGCCCATGCAGGCTCCCATGGCCGCGCCGATGGCGGCACCCGTCGCCGCTGCCCCCGCAGCGCCCGTGGCGGCACCGGCCGAGGCAGCCGTCTCCGGCCACGTGGTGAAGTCGCCCATGGTCGGCACTTTCTACCGCGCCTCCAGCCCTGGCGGCAAGCCCTTCGTGGAAGTGGGCAACCAGGTCAAGGAAGGCGAGACCATCTGCATCATCGAGGCGATGAAGATTCTCAACGAGATCGAAGCCGACAAGAGCGGCACGATCACGCGCATCCTGGGCGAAAACGGCCAGGCGGTAGAGTACGGCCAGCCCCTGTTCGTGATCGAGTAACCTGCAGGCGAGCGATGCCGCAAGCGGCACGACGCCCTGGCGCGAACGCATGCCGCGGCGCGACAGAGCAATTGGCTCAACTGACGGCTTCGGCCTGCGTACCGGCGCAGGCACCAAGTCGCGAGGACCTTCATGTTTAAGAAAATTTTGGTTGCCAACCGGGGCGAGATTGCCCTGCGCATCCAGCGCGCCTGCCGTGAACTGGGCATCAAGGCGGTGATGGTGTATTCCGAGGCCGACCGTGACGCAAAGTACGTCAAGCTGGCCGATGAGGCCGTGTGCATCGGCCCCGCGCCTTCGCCGCTGAGCTACCTCAACATGCCGGCCATCATCTCGGCCGCCGAGGTGACCGACGCCGAGGCCATCCACCCCGGCTACGGCTTTCTCAGCGAGAACGCCGACTTTGCCGAGCGCGTGGAAAAGAGCGGTTTCACCTTCATCGGCCCCACGCCCGAGAACATCCGCACCATGGGTGACAAGGTCTCGGCCAAGCAGGCCATGATCAAGGCGGGCGTCCCCTGCGTGCCCGGCTCGGATGGCGAGCTGCCTGACGATCCCGTGCAGATCCGCCGCATCGCCAAGGCCGTGGGCTATCCGGTGATCATCAAGGCCGCAGGCGGCGGCGGTGGCCGTGGCATGCGCGTGGTGCATACCGAGGCGGCGCTGATCAATGCCGTGCAGATGACCAAGGCCGAGGCCGGTGCGGCCTTCGGCAATCCGGCCGTCTACATGGAAAAGTTCCTGCAGAACCCGCGCCATGTGGAAATCCAGATCCTGGCGGACAACCACCGCAACGCGGTCTACCTGGGCGAGCGCGACTGCTCCATGCAGCGCCGCCACCAGAAGGTCATCGAGGAAGCGCCGGCTCCGGGCATTCCGCGCCGCCTGGTCGAGAAGATCGGCGAGCGCTGCGCCGCTGCCTGCAAGAAGCTGGGCTACCGTGGCGCCGGCACCTTCGAGTTCCTCTTTGAGAACGGCGAGTTCTACTTCATCGAGATGAACACCCGCGTTCAGGTGGAGCATCCGGTGACCGAACTGATCACGGGCGTGGACATCGTGCGCACCCAGATCATGGTGGCCGCAGGCGAGAAGCTGCCCTTCACCCAGCGCCAGATCAATGCCCAGCTCAAGGGCCATGCGATCGAGTGCCGCGTGAATGCCGAGGATCCCTACAACTTCATGCCGTCGCCGGGCCGCATCACCATGTGGCATGCCCCCGGTGGCCCCGGCGTGCGCGTGGACTCGCACGTCTACAACAACTACTTCGTGCCGCCGAACTACGACTCCATGATCGGCAAGATCATCGTCCACGGCGACACGCGCGAGCAGGCGCTGGCGCGCATGCGCACGGCGCTGCTGGAGACCGTGGTCGAAGGCATCAAGACCAATATCCCGCTGCATCAGGATCTGATGGTGGACGCCAAGTTCATGGAAGGCGGCACCAACATCCATTACCTGGAAGAGTGGCTGGCGCACCGCAACGCCAACAAGCGTTGAGCAGGTCGCCCGATTGACCCTGCATGCTGGCCCCCGGCGACGGCGGCCAGCATTTTCATTTATTGCATAGAAAAGGATGGGCCCATGTTCGAGTTGAGCCTGCTGTGCCCGGAAGACCGGGTTGAGACCGTCAGCGATGCGCTGGATGCGCTGGACGCCCTGAGCGTATCGGTGGAGGATGCCGACGCGCAGACCGAGGCCGAGCAAGCCCTGTTCGGCGAGCCCGGCATGCCGCCGCCCAAGGACGGCTGGCAGCGCAGCCGCCTGGTGGCGCTGTTCCCCTCGCAGCAAGCGGCCGAAGAGGCGCGTGATCTGCTGCTGCCCCAGGACTTCTTCGAGGGCTGCAGCATCATCGCCGTCAAGCAGGTGCCGGAGCAGGACTGGGTGCGCCTGACGCAGTCGCAGTTCGCCCCGGTGGACATCACGCCCGAATTCTGGATTGTTCCCACCTGGCACGAGCTGCCGCCCGAGGCGCGCGTGAGCATCCGCCTGGACCCGGGCCTGGCCTTTGGCACGGGCACGCACCCGACCACGCGCATGTGCCTGCGCTGGATCGCCCGCCAGCCCCAAGGCAGTCTTGGCCGCACGCTGGACTACGGCTGCGGCTCGGGCATCCTGGCCATTGGCGCAGCCAAGTTCGGTGCCACCGACATCGACGCGGTGGACATCGACCCGGCTGCCGTGGAGTCCACGCGCTACAACGCCGACGCCAACGCCGTGCAACTGAAGGCGGGCCTGCCCGATGCCGGCAATGGCGAATACCGCACCGTGCTGGCCAACATCCTGGCCACGCCGCTCAAGGTGCTGGCGCCGCTGCTGTGCGGCCGCGTGGCAGCAGGTGGAAGCCTGGTGCTGGCCGGTATCCTGGAGCGCCAGGCCGACGAGCTCAAGGAGGCCTATGCGCCGTACCTGGCGCTGGAAGTGGCCGACAGCGAAGATGGCTGGATCCTGATGACCGCGCGCCGCGCGGCCTGATTTCCGGCCCGAGTCCCCGCGCGGCCGCCGCCTTCGTGGCGCGGGCCGCGAGCAGCTGCCTACAATCGATCGCTGATGAGCCAAGTCACCCGCTGTCCTGCCTGTGGAACCCGCTTCAAAGTGGTGGCCGACCAGCTGCGAATTTCGCAGGGGTGGGTGCGCTGCGGCGTCTGCCATGAAGTGTTCGATGCCTCCGAGGATCTGCAGCCCCTGCCCACGGCACCTGTGAACGCGGCCGGCACCTCGGTGGCCGGCACTCCGGTGGCTGGCGGGGCATCGCACAACCCGGCCGAATTCGAGGACGATGACATCCGCGAATTCAGGGAATCCATGTGGCTGCCGACGGCGCCGAGCGGATTGCCGGGACGGGGCGCATCGGGGCCTTCTGCACCTGTTGCACCCTCTGTGCCTGCCGCACCTGCCGCACCTGCGGTATCCACCGCAACCACGGCTGCGGCTGCCAGGGCCGAGCCTTCGCCGTCCATGCCGCCGGCCGAGGTGCCGGCTCCAGAGGCCCCGCCTTCGCACCCTGTGACCGCGAAGGACCCCTCCGCCAGCGCCGCCGAAGAGTCGGGCAGCGCGCTGCCTGGAGCGTCACTGGTGGACGAGATCCTGGCTGCGTCCCGGGCAGCGCCGAAGTCCCCGCTCGCCGCCCAGGCCGAGCAAGCCGTTGACGGCCTGCTCGGCCCCGAGCCTGACAAGGCGGCTCCTGTGCCCGCACCGGCAAAGGATGAGGAAAGCGCGCCGTTCACACGGCCCCATAAGCCATCTGACAAGTCATCTGACAAGCCATCCGACAAGTCGTCCGATGCGCCTGCGCCGTCCGTGCCAACCGGCCTGCTGCGGGAATCGGAGCCGCAGGCGCAGGCCTCCGTGCCTTCGCCGGAGTTCTCCCGCTGGCCCGACAGCGATGGCGAAGGCAGCGGTGAGGCTGCGGCCGCGCTGCCCGAGGCCGAGCCCGGCTTTGTGCGCCAGGCGCGGCGCAAGGCATTCTGGCGCCGGCCTGCCGTGCGCGTGGCGCTTGTGCTTGGCAGCCTGCTGGGCGTGGGCGCCTTGGCAGGCCAGGTCATGTGGGGCCAGCGCGATGCGCTGGCCGTGCAGCATCCTTCGCTGGCGCCTGCGCTGCAGGCCCTGTGCGCCATGGCGGGCTGCGAGCTGCAGCCGCGCCGCCAGATCGGCGACGTGGTGATCGGCAGTTCGGGCTTTCGGCAGTTGCCGCGCAGCGGCCAGTACCAGTGGAGCCTGAGCCTGGAGAACCGTTCCGACTTCCCCGTGGCCATGCCCGCTGTCGAACTCACGCTCACCGATGCCCAGGACAAGCTGCTGCTGCGGCGCGTGATCCGGCTTGACCAGTTCGGCGCGCCCGCGCAGATCGAGGGCCATGGCGAGTGGAGCGTGACGGCCCCGGTCGAAGTGCAAGGCCTGGAGGCGGCCGTGGCCGGCTATCGCGCCCTGGTTTTTTATCCCTGAATCCCCCTGACTTTTCAAGAAAGCCGAGACACACCATGGCCGCTCTCATCTGCGGATCGCTTGCGTTCGACAACATCATGACCTTCGAGGGAAGGTTTGCCGACCAGATCCTGCCTGACCAGTTGCACATCCTCAATGTGTCCTTCCTGGTGCCCACACTGCGCCGCGATTTCGGCGGCTGCGCGGGCAACATCGCCTACGCCCTGCGCTTGCTGGGCGGCGATGCCTGGCCCATGGCCATGGTGGGCAGCGACGGCGCCGACTATGTGCAGCGCCTCGACGAACTGGGCGTGCAGACCGCGCACATCGGCCAGCTGCAGGACACGCACACGGCCCAGTGCATGATCATGACGGACCGTGACAACAACCAGATCACGGCCTTCCACCCGGGCGCCATGATGCAGGCCCACGGCAACCGCATCACGCCAGAGCTCAAGGAGCAGGTGCGCGTGGGCATCATTGCGCCCGATGGCCGCCAGGCCATGCTCGAGCATGCCCAGCAGTTCAAGGCGGCCGGCATTCCCTTTGTGTTCGATCCAGGCCAGGGCCTGCCCATGTTCGATGGACAGGAACTGCGCAGCTTCATCGAGCAGGCTGACTGGGTGGCCGTGAACGACTACGAGGCCCGCATGCTCAGCGAGCGCACGGGCTGGAGCCTGGAGCAGATTTCCGGGCAGGTGCAAGGCCTGGTGGTGACGCTGGGGGCAGAGGGCTGCGAGGTCTGGGTGCAAGGCGCCAAGACCCTGGTGGCGCCGGTGCAGCCCGCCGCCGTGGTCGATCCCACGGGATGTGGCGACGCATGGCGTGGCGCCATGCTGTTCGGCCTGGAGCGTGGCTGGGACCTGGTGCGTTGCGCCGAACTGGGCAACCGCCTGGGCGCGCTCAAGATTGCCAGCCGTGGCCCGCAGAACTACGTGCTGGACTTCGCCCAGCCCTGAAGCCGGGATCACCGGGCGGCGGCGCAGCCGCCGTCTTCACAATGAAAGATGGCCCCCACGCTTGCCTCGCTGCGCAAGGACCGCTGCCCCCCGAGGGGGCATTTTTCATCTTGGGGCGGCCCGGCGATGAAAAAAGCCCGACTCCAAAGAGCCGGGCTTTTTGCTTTGAGACCGGAAAAGTCTCAGGGCTTGTTGCCTGTGGGGAAGGGCCATGCGGCTTGGGGAGCCAGGCGGGTTTGCGCGATGGGCGCGGGTGCGGCAGCGGGAGCTGCAGGCGCGGCAGCGGCGGGAGCTGCTGCGGCCTTCTTGGGGGCAGCGGCCTTCTTCGGGGCTGCAGCCTTCTTGGCGGGAGCGGCAGGAGCTGCTGCGGCCTTGGCGGGCGCTGCGGCAGGCTTGGCAGCTGCAGCGGGCTTCTTGGCAGCAGCAGGAGCGGCAGCCTTCTTGGCGGGAGCAGCGGCCTTCTTCGCGGCAGGTGCAGCAGCCTTTGTGGCAGCGGGAGCAGCGGCCTTCTTGGCAGCAGGAGCAGCAGCCTTCTTGGCAGGAGCAGCGGCCTTCTTTGCAGCAGGAGCAGCAGCCTTCTTGGCAGGAGCAGCGGCCTTCTTTGCGGCAGGTGCAGCAGCCTTCTTGGCGGGAGCGGCAGCCTTCTTTGCAGCAGGAGCAGCAGCCTTCTTGGCAGGAGCGGCGGCCTTCTTTGCAGCAGGAGCAGCAGCCTTCTTGGCGGGAGCGGCAGCCTTCTTCGCAGCAGGAGCAGCAGCCTTCTTGGCAGGAGCGGCAGCCTTCTTCGCAGCAGGTGCAGCAGCCTTCTTGGCAGGAGCGGCAGCCTTCTTTGCAGCAGGTGCAGCGGCCTTCTTGGCAGCAGGAGCTGCAGCCTTCTTCACAGCAGGTGCAGCAGCCTTCTTGACGGGTGCTGCCTTGGCAGTGGCCGTGGTTTTCTTCACGGTTTCAGCCTTGGGAGCAGCCGCCTTTTTGGCAGTGGTCTTCTTGTCGGTGGGGGCCTTGGTGGAGGCCGTCTTCTTCGCAGTTGCCATCATCTTCTCCTTCGTTGATTTGCACAAAACACTTCGGGGTACGGGGCTCCGAAGCGATCCAAAGCGATGTGGAGTGACGCATCGCAATGAACACGGAGACGCCCCACGCCGCAACACCATCGGTATTGCAAAAGCGTGAAGCGCGTCATGGTTCGCATTGTGCCTGCAGAGAAGCGATTAATCCCAGGAAAGTGCGCCGCCGGTTTGATACTCGATGACGCGTGTCTCAAAGAAGTTACGTTCCTTCTTCAAATCGATCATCTCGCTCATCCAGGGGAACGGGTTTTCCTCGTTGGGGAACAGGGCCTCAAGGCCGATCTGCGTGGCGCGGCGGTTGGCGATGTAGCGCAGGTAGCCCTTGAACATCGATGCGTTCATTCCGAGCACGCCGCGCGGCATGGTGTCCTCTGCGTAGCGGTATTCCAGCTCGACGGCCTTGACGAAAAGCGCCGTGATTTCTTCCTTGAATTCGGGTGTCCACAGCTGTGGATTTTCGAGCTTGAGCTGGTTGATCAGGTCGATGCCGAAGTTGCAGTGCATGGACTCGTCGCGCAGGATGTATTGGTACTGCTCGGCGGCGCCGGTCATCTTGTTCTGGCGGCCCAGCGCAAGGATCTGCGTGAAGCCCACGTAGAAGAACAGGCCCTCCATCAGGCAGGCGAAAACGATCAGCGACTTGAGCAGGGTCTGGTCGGTTTCGAAGGTGCCGGTCTTGAAGGCGGGGTCCATGATCGCTTCGATGAAGGGGATCAGGAATTCGTCCTTGTCGCGGATGGAGGGGACTTCGAGATAGGCGTTGAAGATCTCGCCCTCATCCAGGCCCAGCGACTCCACGATGTACTGGTAGGCGTGGGTGTGGATGGCTTCCTCGAAGGCCTGGCGCAGCAGGAACTGGCGGCATTCGGGCGCCGTGATGTGGCGGTAGGTGCCCAGCACGATGTTGTTGGCGGCCAGCGAATCGGCCGTCACGAAGAAACCCAGGTTGCGCTTGATGATGCGGCGCTCGTCCTCGGTCAGGCCGTTGGGGTCCTTCCACAGGGCGATGTCGCGGTTCATGTTCACTTCCTGCGGCATCCAGTGGTTGGCGCAGGTGGCCAGATACTTTTCCCAGGCCCACTTGTACTTGAACGGCACCAGCTGATTGACGTCGGTCTTGGCATTGATGATGCGCTTGTCGGCGGCATTCACGCGCTTGTGTGTGGTGCTCGGCGCAGCCTCCGCGCCGCTGGGCGTGTTCGAGAGGGTGGCGTCGTCGTCAAAGGTCAGCATTGCAATTTTCTCCGGCATGCCCTGGGGCATATGTTCAGTTCATTCGGTGCGAAAGAGTCCTCTCTTTCTGCTCCGGTCAATGTAGGACCATGGGTGGCCTGGCGTGTTGAGCAGGCCCAAGGTCCATGGCGAAGATCCTGCGCATGGCGCTGGCTGGCGGGCAGGGCGCGGGGCCTGCGCCGTGGCGAGGCCCCGCGCTGCGCGGCTTACTGGCAGGCTTCGCAGCCGGGATCGTCGATGGCGCAGAACTTGATGTCCGTCGCCGGTGCCTGGGCGCGCGCGGCGGCTGCCGCGGCTTCCAGGGCGCTGGAGGTGTTCACGGCGGCAGGCTGTGCGGCGGCGGCCGAGGGCACGGCGTTGAGCACGCGGCTTTGCACCGTGGACTTCTCGATGTTGGTGGCGCTGGTGGTGCGCAGGTAGTAGGTGGTCTTCAGACCGCGCAGCCAGGCCAGCTTGTAGGTGTCGTCCAGCTTCTTGCCCGATGCACCGGCCATGTAGATGTTCAGGCTCTGGGCCTGGTCGATCCACTTCTGGCGGCGCGCAGCGGCCTCGACCAGCCAGGTGGGCTCGACCTCGAAGGCGGTGGCGTACAGGCTCTTGACGTCCTGGGGCACGCGGTCGATGGGGCGCAGCGAGCCGTCGAAGTGCTTGAGGTCCATGACCATCACGTCGTCCCACAGGCCCAGGCGCTTCAGGTCACGCACCAGGTACTGGTTGATGACGGTGAACTCGCCGGACAGGTTGGACTTGACCGACAGGTTGCCGAACGAGGGCTCGATGGAGGCATCGACGCCGACGATGTTGGAGATGGTCGCCGTGGGCGCGATGGCCACGCAGTTGGAGTTGCGCATGCCGTGCTGGCCGATCTTGGCGCGCAGGGCATCCCAGTCCAGGCGCGAGGAGCGGTCCACTTCCACATAGCCGCCGCGTGCCTTCTCCAGCAGGTTCAGCGTGTCCAGCGGCAGGATGCCCTGGTCCCACAGCGAGCCCTTGTAGCTGGAGTACTGGCCGCGTTCCTTGGCCAGCTCGGTGGAGGCCCAGTAGGCGTAGTAGCAGATGGCTTCCATCGACTGGTCGGCGAACTCCACGGCCGCGTCGCTGGCGTAGGCGATGCGCATTTCATAGAGCGCATCCTGGAAGCCCATCAGGCCCAGGCCCACCGGGCGGTGGCGCAGGTTGGAGTCCTTGGCCTTCTGCACGGCGTAGTAGTTGATGTCGATCACGTTGTCCAGCATGCGCATGGCCGTGGTGATGGTCTTGCGCAGCTTGCCGTGGTCGATGGCGCCATCGACGATGTGGCGCGCCAGGTTGACCGAGCCCAGGTTGCAGACGGCGGTCTCGGTGTCGCTGGTGTTCAGCGTGATCTCGGTGCACAGGTTGGACGAGTGCACCACGCCGGCGTGCTGCTGGGGCGAGCGCACGTTGCAGGGGTCCTTGAAGGTGACCCAGGGGTGGCCGGTCTCGAACAGCATGGACAGCATCTTGCGCCACAGGTCCATGGCCGGGATGCGCTTGAACAGCTTGAGTTCGCCGTTGTCGGCCTTGGTTTCGTAGGCCTTGTAGGCGTGCTCGAAGGCGGCGCCGAAGAGGTCGTGCAGGTCGCCGACATCGGAGGGCGAGAACAGGGTCCAGTGGCCCTTTTCCATGACGCGCTTCATGAACAGGTCGGGAATCCAGTTCGCCGTGTTCATGTCGTGCGTGCGGCGGCGGTCGTCGCCGGTGTTCTTGCGCAGTTCGAGGAATTCCTCGATGTCCAGGTGCCAGGTCTCCAGGTAGGTGCAGACGGCGCCCTTGCGCTTGCCGCCCTGGTTCACGGCCACGGCCGTGTCGTTGACCACCTTGAGGAAGGGCACCACGCCCTGCGACTCGCCGTTCGTGCCCTTGATGCGCGAACCCAGGGCGCGCACGCGCGTCCAGTCGTTGCCCAGTCCGCCGGCGAACTTGGACAGCAGGGCGTTTTCCTTGATGGACTCATAGATGCCGTCCAGATCGTCGGGCACCGTGGTCAGGTAGCAGGAAGACAGCTGCGAGCGCAGCGTGCCGCTGTTGAACAGCGTGGGCGTGCTGCTCATGAAGTCGAAGGACGACAGCAGCTCGTAGAACTCGATGGCGCGTGCATTGCGGTCCTCTTCCTGCAGCGCCAGGCCCATGGCCACGCGCATGAAGAAGGACTGGGGCAGCTCGATGCGCGTCTTGCGCACGTGCAGGAAGTAGCGGTCGTACAGGGTCTGCAGGCCCAGGTAGTCGAACTGCTCGTCGCGCTCGGCCTTGATGGCGGCAGCCAGGCGGGGCAGGTCGTAGTTCAGCAGCTCGGGGTTGAGCAGCTCGTTGTCCACGCCCTTGCGGATGAAGCCGGGGAAGTACTCTGCGTAGGCCGCCTGGATGTCGGCCGGGTGCACGTCACGGCCCATGACCTCGCGCACGATCGTGTGCAGCAGCAGGCGGGCGGTGACGTAGGTGTAGTCGGGGTCTTTCTCGATCAGCGTGCGAGCGGCCAGGATGGAGGCCTTGAAGACTTCTTCGATCGGCACGCCGTCGTACAGGTTGCGCAGCGTCTCGGCGACGATGGGGGCGGCCTGGATATCGGCGTTGAGGTTGCGGCAGGACGCCTCGATCAGCGCCAGCAGGCGGGCCTGGTCCAGCGGCACGCGCTGGCCGTTGTCGGTCACATGCAGCACGGGCGCCGGTGCTGCGGCGGCAACCGCTGCGGCCTCGGCGGCCTTCTTTTGCTCGGCACGTTCCTGGTTGCGGCGGTCGCGGTACAGCACGTAGGCGCGTGCCACGTCGTGGTGGCCGCCGCGCATCAGGCCCAGTTCGACCTGGTCCTGCACATCTTCAATATGGAAGGTGCCGCCGCCCGGACGCGAGCGCAGCAGTGCGCGAACCACGGCCTGGGTCAGCTCATCCACGGTCTCGCGCACGCTGGCGGAGGCCGCGCCCTGGGCGCCGCGCACGGCCAGGAAGGCCTTGGTCAGCGCGACGGCGATCTTTTGCGGCGTGAAGGGCACCACATCGCCGCTGCGGCGGATGATCTGGTAGCCGTCCTGCACGGACAGGTGATGGGCGGAGGAAGGATTGGCAGCATCACCGTGCGCAGCGGGAGCCAAAGAATTCAGTGCTTCTTGCATGAGTTTCCTCAACGGGTGTTTGTGGATAGAACGGACGCGGACCTGCACTTGGGGCAGGCTTGCTGGGAGATGGAATCGGGGTCGGATGTACACACCGTTTTCACAGGGTGTGCACAGCTTGTGAACACTAGATATGGTGTCCAGCGTGCTTCTGGGCACTACCTGTAGTGTATCGCCGTCTCATGTACACGGGGTACTCACAGCCGGAAAACCGCTGTTTGCGCTGCGCCAAACGGGTGCGCAACCTACAAGCCAATAGCAGCAAAGGCCCGCTGCGCCGTGGCTTGCGGGCGATGGTCCGCCGCAAGCCGCGGCAGCCTTGGCCCTGCGCCGGTCGGACCGCTGAAAGCCCCATGGACAGTGGGGCTGCGACACATGCGTGAATTTGTAAAAAATGATCAGGCAGCCGGTGCATGCGCCTGGCGCGCCACATCGGTTGCTTTCTGGATTGACACAGCCTTTGTCCTCTGCCTGTGGACAAGCGGGATTTTGCGCAAGACCTGGCGGTGCCTGCGATGAGGGTGTGCGCTTACGTGGAGGGCTGGCCCGCGCCCGGCGGCAGCTGCCAGTTCGCCGTGGCTGGGTGATGGGCCAGCAGCCCGCGCAGCCGGTGCCAGTCGAAGCCTGCGCCCGGATCGCATTTGCGGCCCGGCGCGATGTGCTCATGGCCTGCGAGATGGGCCACGGGGTAGCGCGCCGCGATGGCGTTGCACAGGGCATCGAGCGCCGCGTACTGGGCCGGCTCGAACCGCAGGCCCTCCAGGCCTTCGAGTTCTATGCCGATGGAGTCGTCGTTGCAGCGGTCGCGGCCCCGCCAGCAGGAAGCGCCTGCATGCCAGGCGCGCGCGTCGCAGTCCACAAACTGCCAGACCTCGCCCTGGCGCGTGATGAAGAAATGCGCCGACACCTCCAGGCCGCGTATCCCCTGGTAGTAAGGATGAGCGTCCCAGTCGAGCTGGTTGGTGAACAGTTGCTGGACCGCACCCGTGCCGTACTCGCCGGGGGGCAGGCTGATGGAGTGCACGACGACCAGATCGACCAGCGCCTGGGCCGGGCGCTCGCCAAAGTTGGGCGAGGGCAGGTGGCGGGCCTGCTGCAGCCAGCCGCCTTGCCAGGTCCAGGCCGGGGCCTGGGTGGCTTGCGGCTGCGGATCAGGACTCGCCATGGCCGCCTCCGTCCGTCTCCGCGCTGGCATCGCCGGGCAGGGCGATGTTCAGCCGGTCGATGCGGTAGCGGATCTGGCGCAGGCTCAGGCCCAGGCGCGCGGCGGTGGCCGTGCGGTTGAAGCCGTTTTCCTGCAGCGCCTGCACCAGGATGCCGCGCTCGCGCTCGTCCAGCCAGGCCTGCAGGTCACGGGGCAGGTCGGCATCGGCTGGCTCTGGCGATAGCGGGCCGCTTGGCGGCAGGGGGCGCGAAGGCGAGAGCGAAGAAGAGGGCGAGGCGGATGCGGGTGGTGCGGGCGGTGCGGGCGGCGTGCCGCAGGGCAGCTGCATCTCGGGATCTATGCGCAGCGGCCCGTCCTCGCCCAGCGTGATGGCGCGGTGCAGCAGGTTCTCCAGTTCACGAACATTGCCGGGCAGGGGCAGGCGGGCGATCTGCTGCACTGAACGCTCGTCGATCTCGGGCATGGGCAGACCGGATTCCTGCGACAGCCGTGCCAGCAGGGCGCGGCACAGGGCAGGCAGGTCTTCGCGGCGCTCACGCAGCGGGGGCAGCAGCACCTCGATGACATTGAGGCGGTAGTACAGGTCCTGCCGGAAGCGCCCCTGCTGCACATCGGCAGCCAGGTCACGGTGGGTGGCGCTGACGATGCGTACATCGGCCGCTTCCTCCTGTGCGGAGCCCAGGGGGCGCACGCGGCGCTCCTGGATGGCGCGCAGCAGCTTGGCCTGCATGGCCAGGGGCAGGTCGCCGATCTCGTCCAGGAACAAGGTGCCGCCGCGCGCCGCCTGGAAGTAGCCGTCGCGGTCCTGGGTGGCGCCGGTATAGGAGCCCTTGCGCGCGCCGAAGAACTCGGCCTCCAGCAGGTTTTCGGGAATGGCGCCGCAGTTCACGGCCACCATGGGGCCATGGGCGCGCTGGCTGCAGGCATGCAGCGCGCGGGCCACCAGCTCCTTGCCCGTGCCCGACTCGCCATGCACCAGCACCGGCGCCATGCCGCGCGCCACCTTGGCAATGCGCTGCTTGACGGCCTGCATGGCGGGCGACTCGCCCACCATGGCGTCCAGTGCGCCGCTGCCGTTGAGCACCGGGCTGGCGGCGGGAGCGGCCGAAGGGCTGCGCGCCGGCATCACGCCCGGGGCCGGCACACCGCCCACGCCCTGGGCGGCCGAGGCCACGACCAGGCGGAACTGCTTGAGGTCCACGGGCTTCGTCAGGTAGTCGAAGGCGCCTGAGCGCAGGGCCTCGACGGCGTTCTCGGCGGAGCCGTAGGCCGTCATGACCACGCAGCGCTCGCGCCGCTGCTGGCTGCGCAGGTCCTGCAGCAGCTCCATGCCCATGCCGTCGGGCAGGCGCATGTCGGTGATGACCACGTCGAAGCGCTGGGTCTGCAGTTGCTCGCGCGCCTCGCCCACGCTGGCGGCAGTCTCCACGCGGTAGCCTTCACGCAGAAGGGTCAGTTCATAGAGGGTGCGCAGATCCGGCTCGTCGTCCACGACAAGGATCGATGCGGCAGCGGGCAGGGAGTTCAAAGGCATCACACCACAATCTGATCAAACAGGGAGGCCGGCAGGGCCGAGGCCGGGCCGGCACGGAACACGATGCTGAAGGCATTGCCCTCGACAGGGCCGTGCGGCGTGGGCCGCGACAGCCGCTGGTAGCTGATGCTGGCATCGTAGCGCTGGCACAGCTCGCGGCAGATATACAGGCCCAGGCCGCTGGAGCGGCTTTCCGAAGAGAAGAAGGGCTCGAACAGATGGCGTTGCACCGTGGGCTCCAGCGCCGCGCCGTCGCTCCAGACCTGTAGCCAGATCTGGCCGCCGGCCGGCGCGCCGGTCAGCACCTGCAGCGTGTGTGGCTCGTGGGCGTTGCTGCGGTAGCGCCGGGCGTTGTCCAGCAGGTTCACCAGGATGCGGCGCAGATGCTCGCCATCGAACACCACGGTCTTGTCCCTGGCGTCGAGCAGGAGCTGGATGCTGTGCGCGGGCTGGCCCTGGGCCTGCCATTCCTGGCAAACCTGGGCCACGTGCTGGTCCAGGGCCAGCAGGCCGGCATGCGCCTCGCCAATGTGCTGCTGGGCCCGGGCGATGTTGAGTACGTCCTCGACGATGCGTGCCAGGCGCTCGGCATTCTGGCCCACGATGCGGCACAGCTGCTGCTGGGCCGGGTCCTGCGCCAGATCCTCGGCCAGCAGGGCATTGGCCTGGGTGATGGCGGCCAGCGGATTGCGGATCTCGTGGGCCACGGCGGCCGACATGCGGCCCATGGATGCCAGCTTTTCCGTGCGCAGCCGCGCCTCCATCTCGCGCAGATCATGCAAAAAGACCACGCACAGCTGCTGCAGCAGCGCGGGCTCGGCCGCGTCGGCGGCGTCGGATGGGGTGGCGACTTCGGTCAGCCAGGTGCGCAGGTGCAGGCCCGTCATGCCTTCCTGGCCGATGGACTGCAGATGGATGGCGGCCGAGATGGGCAGGTTCTGGGCAAAGCTCTGGGCCACGGCGTCCTGCAGCCGCTGCCAGCCGGAATGCTCCTTGAGGGCGAAGGGCAGGGCATGCGCGTCGGCCAGCCCCAGCAGGTGCAGCGCGGCCGGGTTGGCCTGCTGCACGCGGAACTGGGGATCGACCACCAGCACGCCTTCGCCCAGGTGGCGGATCACCAGGGCATTGACCTGTTCCTGCGTCTGGGCCTTGCGGCTGCTGTGCTGGGCCAGGTGGCGCTCGCGCCGCACGCGGCGTGCCAGCTCGTGCGTCAGATAGGCCACCGCGAAATAGCCTGCGCAGGCAAAGCTGGCCTGGTAGTAGGCCTGGGTGCTTTCTATGCGGCCAGCCACGTCCTGCCATGCCACCCAGCCAAGGGTCAGCAGCGTGACGCTGGCCGTGGTGGCCAGGGCCAGCGTCAGATTGCCCAGCACGGCCGAGATCAGGATGGGAATGGCCAGCAGGGCCGAGTAGTTCAGCGGCCCGGTCTGCAGCATCTGCAGCAGGCAGATGACCGCGATGTCCACGCCGATCACGGGCAGCCAGTGCACGCCGGCGCGGGGCGAGGGCGGCTGGGCGCGTGCCGTCAGCCGCAGCAGCAGCGTCAGCCCCAGGTAGCCCAGGCAAACCAGCCAGACCAGGGAATTGCCGCCGGGCTGCACGCTGAGCAGCGCCAGCTGCAGCAGCAAAAGCGCAGTGGCGATGAGCACGCGGCCGGTCAGGAAGCCCTGCCATAGCCGGACAAAGGGGGCGTTGGCGTCGTGCGGCGACTGCGCCGCGGCCTCGTCGATGGTGGGTGGCTGGGGGGGGACCGCGTCCTGCATGCTCAGCGCCGTTGCGCCAGGGTGCGGTGCTCTGCGCTGCAGTAGCTGCGGCCGGCCGCCTCGATGGCCTCGCTGCGCGGCAGGTGCAGGCCGCAGTGCGCGCACTCGACCATGTCCTGTGGAGCCGCCAGCGGCGCATTGGTCGGGTTGCGCGGCGCAGCGGCGTGGCGCCGCTCGCGGGCCTCGGCACGGCGCTGGCTGCGCCAGATGCCGACAGCCACGATGATGACGATCAGGACCAGCAGGTACTTCATGTGGTGCGCTCCAGCAGCACTTCCATGACGAAGCGCGATCCCGCATAGGCCAGCAGCAGCAGCAGGGCGCCTGCATAGAGCATGCGCACGGCGCTGCGGCCACGCCAGCCAAAGCGCGCACGGCCGATCAGCAGCACGGCAAAGGTCAGCCACGACAGCAGCGAGAACACAGACTTGTGGTTCCAGACCCAGGCCTTGCCATAGAGCTGTTCGCCGAACAGCCAGCCTGCGGCCAGCGTGGCCGTGAGCAGCACAAAGCCTGCGGACACGAAGCGGAAGGTCAGGCGCTCCAGCGTGAGAAGCGGCAGGCCGCTGTCATGGCCACCGCCGCCCAGCCGCATGTGCTGCTCGGCGCGTGTCATCAGCGAGGCGTGGACCACGGCGGCCGCGAACAGTCCGTAGGAGGCAATGCCCAGTGCCAGGTGCAGCGGCAGCCAGGGCGAGGCGTTGACATGCAGGGGCGTTCCCGGAAACAGCGCGGCCATGAGCACGGCGGCCGTGCCCAGCGCGGACAGCGCCAGCTGCGCGCGCATCTTGGGGAACAGCTGCTGCTCGACGCCATAGACGGTGAGCACCAGCCAGGCCGTCATGGACAGGGCCGGTGCAAAGCCGAAGTGAGGCTGCTCCCCGAGCAGGCCCCAGGCCAGGGCCAGGGCGTGGAGCACCCAGGCCAGGCGCAGGGCAATGCGGGCGCCGGCCTGGCTGATGCGTCGGGCGCCGGCGGCTGGCACGGCATAGGCCACGGCTGCGGCAAGCGCCAGCATCCAGCCCAGGGGCGATACGTTGGCGGAAATCAGGGGGACGGAGAGCATCTTTCAATGATAGCTGTGGCTTTCCCGCCGCCGGTTGTGCAGGCTCAGAATCCGGGTGCCATGCCGTGGTTCGGCGCGCATTTTCAGGGCTCCACGGCTGCCTCGATGCGATTGCGCCCCTGGGCCTTGGCCTGGTAGAGCAGGCCGTCCGCCTTCTGCAGCCAGGTTTCCAAAGGCGCGGCAGACGGCTGCCGCACGGTGAGTACGCCGCAGCTGACGGTGAGCTGCGGCGCCGTGGGAGAGGCGGCGTGGGCGATGGACAGGCGCAGCACTTCCTGGCGGAAATGCTCGGCCATGGCCGGGGCATCGCTTTCGCCGGGGAGGATGAGCGCGAATTCCTCGCCGCCAAAGCGCGCGGCCAGGTCGTAGGGCCGGCGCGCATGCCGCTGCAGCGTGGCGGCCACTGCCTTGAGCGCCTCGTCCCCCTGCACATGGCCATAGCAGTCGTTGTATTGCTTGAAGTGGTCTATATCAATGAGAGCCAGGCCCACGGGCTCGCCCGTGCGCAGGCTGCGGCGGTAGGCGCGCTCCAGCACGTCGTCGAAGTGGCGCCGGTTGGCCAGGCCGGTCAGCCCGTCCACCATGGCCAGGCGCTCCAGGGCCTGGCGCTGCAGGGCCAGCCGTATCTGGTTGCGCACGCGCACCTCGACCACGGCGGGGCGTATGGGCTTGGAGACATAGTCGGCCGCGCCCAGGCGCAGGCCGTATTCCTCGGCCTCGGCATTGCTCTGTCCGGTGATGAAAATGACGGCGATATGGGCGGTGCGCTCCTGCGCGCGCAGCGCACCCAGCACCTCGTAGCCGTTCATGCCGGGCATGGCCAGGTCCAGAAGGATCAGCTGCAGGCGGTGGGCTTCGCGGTGGGCGACCACCAGGGCGCCAGGGCCGTCCTTGGCCAGCAGCACTCGGTAGTGGGGGCTCAGCAGCTCGGCCAGCATGCTGCGGTTCAGCCGCTCGTCGTCCACGATGAGGACCGTGGGCAGCTCCGACCCGGTCAGGGCGTCAAGCATCTGCAGCTCCCTGTAGGGCCATCCGGTTCGCAGCCATGCTCCGCGCCAGCTGATCGAGCGCCTGCAGCGCCGCCTCGGTTTCCAGGGACTCGGTGCAGCGCTGGATGCGCTGCAGCACGGACGCATGGCGCCCGCTGACCAGGGGCCGCAGCCGTTCCAGTTCGGCCACGGCGGCATAGTCGCTGTCGGCAATCTGCAGCCGCAGCCGAGCCAGCGTGGATGAGACTTCCTCTGCGGTCATCGGCTGCCGCTGCGGCTGCTGCGGGGGCGCAGCGCTGGACACCGTGGCCGGGGGTGGCAAGGCCGCCTGCCCGGACCGCACGGCGATTTCCGCCAGCAGGCCCTGCAGCCCATCGGCCAGCGCCTGCACCAGGGATGGCAGATCACCGCTGGGCCGGGCATTCCCGCCATTGCCGTCGCCTGACATGCAGGCATGCGCGCCGGTCTCGGCCATGGCCGACCATTGCTCCAGCAGATTCGCGCCCAGGTAGCCCAGGCTGCCCTTGAAGGTATGCGCCAGCGACGCCACGGTTGCCCAGTTGCCGCTGCGCGCGGCGCGGCGCAGCTGTTGCGGCGCATCGGCAAAGTCCTGGGCAAAGCCTTCGATCGCATGCTGCATGCGCGGCGATTGGCTGGCAAGGCGTTGCCGCAGCTGCACAGGATCCCAGGCCGGGGCAGGGGTTGGCGGCGTGGGCCGGGAGGGCGCGGCCGGCCCAGGCGCTGCCGTTGGCGGGGGGGCTGCGCGCAGGCAGCGCTGCAGCGTCTCGTACAGCAGCACATCGTCAACGGGTTTGGTCAGATGGGCATTCATGCCTGCGGCCTCGATCCGGGCGCGCTCCTCGACATAGGCCTGTGCAGTCAGCGCGATCACCGGAAGATGCCGCAGCGCGCTGCGCGTGCGCAGGGCACGCGTGGCACTGAGGCCGTCCATGCCGGGCATGTGCACGTCCATGAGCACGGCATCGAAAGGCTGGCTGTCGAGCAGCTGCAGCGCCTGCAGACCGTCTTGCGCAGTCTGTACCGATATGCCGGCCTGCTCCAGCAGCTCGGTGGCCACCTCGCGGTTGAGCACGTTGTCATCCACCACCAGCACCCTGCGCCCAGGCAGGCCCGGGTAGCGCTGCTGTGGCGACGGGCCGGCCGCCGGGTCTTCAGGCTGGGTCGATTCGGGGTCCCGCAGCGCCTCCCGGATGGAGGACCTCAGTGCCGATGCGGTCAGGGGCTTGATCAGCAGGCCCCGCAGGCCAAACTGCGCAGCATGCAGCTGCACTTCGTCGCGCCCGAAGGCCGTGACCATGAGCGCAGCCGGGGTCTTGACCAGGTCCTGTCGCTCGCGCATGCGGCGTGCCAGCTCCAGTCCGTCCATGCCGGGCATGCGCCAGTCCAGCAGGGCCAGGCCATAGGGGGATTCCTGGCGTGCGGCCTCTTGAAGCATGCGCAGCGCCTGCATGCCCTCCGCCGCCGTATCGCAGCGCATGCCCAGTCTGCGCACCATGGCGGCCAGCGCCTCGCGCGCGCTGGCGTTGTCATCGACGATGAGAACGCCGGTGCTGCCCAGGTTGTCGTGGCCGTCCGGCAGCGCATCCGTGGCAAGCCGGACCTTGGCCGTGAAGCGGAAGTCGCTGCCCTGGCCGGGCTGGCTGCACACGCCGATCTTGCCGCCCATGAGCTGCACCAGCCTGTGGCAGATGGCCAGGCCCAGGCCGGTGCCGCCGTGGCGGCGCGTGGTCTGGATGTCGGCCTGGGTGAAGGGCTGGAACAGCCGCTCGGCCCGCGATGCATCCAGGCCTATGCCGGTGTCGCGCACGCTCACGCACAGGTGGTGCAGGGGTGCTGCCGTGGTGTCCGCATCGGCATCCGCAGGCGCGTCCACCGGCGGCGGCTCCAGATGCAGGGAGATCACCACCTCGCCATGCTCGGTGAACTTGATGGCGTTGCCGACCAGGTTGGTCAGCACCTGGCCCAGGCGCATTGGGTCGCCGCGCAAACGGGGCGGCAGCTGCGGGTCCAGCGCATAGACCACTTCCAAGCCCTTTTCCTCTGCGCGCAGCGCCGTGGAGGCCGTCACGGTCTCCAGCACATCGTCAAGGGCGAAGTCCACTTCCTCCAGCGCCAGCATGCCCGCCTCTATCTTGGAGAAATCGAGGATGTCGTTGATCACGGCCAGCAGGGCGCTGGCCGAGCGCTCCACCTTCTCCAGGTAGCCGCGCTGGCGCGATGTCAGCGCGGTCTGCTGCACCAGGCGCGTCATGCCGATGACGGTATTCATGGGTGTGCGGATTTCGTGGCTCATGATGGCCAGGAAATCCGATTTGGCGCGTTCGGCCGCTTCGGCGGCTTCCTTGGCCTGATGCAGCGCCTGCTCGGCCTCGCGCTCGCGGGTGATGTCCAGCATGATGCCGTCCCAGACCATGCCCTCCTGACAGCGCCGGGGGGCCGAGCGGCAGCGCAGCCAGCGGATCTCTCCGTCGGGCCTGATCACGCGAAAGCGGCAATCGAAGACCCGCAGCGTATCGATCGAGCGTTGCATCATCCCCTGGTAGAGCGGCAGGTCCTCGGGATGGATGGCATTCAGGTAGACCTGCCGATCGGCCATGATGGCGTGGGCCGGCACGCCGATCAGGTTCTCTATGCCGGCGCTGATGTAGCTGAGCCGCAGTTGCGTCAAGCCGCCTTCCAGGCGGTAGATGGCGCCGCTGGGCAGGTTGTCGGCCAGGGCTTCGAGGCGCATGCGTGCGTCCTCGCGTTCGGACAGGTCCTGCAGCGTGCCGCTGAGCGCGACGATGCGGCCTTGCTCGTCGCGCAGGGCCCGGCCCATGAGGCGGGCGGCGAACTGCCGGCCGTCCGGGCAGCGCTGGACCACATCGATGCTGTAGGACTGGCCGGTGCTGATGCACAGATCCACGGCAGCGGTGAGCCGGGCAAGATCCTGCGGCCCGAGCATGGCGCGCAGGGCATGGCGCTTCAGTGGCGGACCCTGGGGGTCCAGGCCGTTCATCACATACATCATCTCCGAAGCCTGAAAGTGCCCGGTGTCCAGTTCCCATGTCCAGCTGCCCAGGCGCGCCAGCTGTTCGGCCTGGCGCAGCACGTCGTAGCTTTTTTGCAGCTGGGACTCGGTCTGGCGCATGAGGGTGATGTCCCGCGCAATGCCCAGCACGCCCACCGTCCGGCCCTCGGCATCGCGATAGGGAATCTTGGTGGACTGGAAGATGCGGCGCTGCCCGTCGACCAGCAGATGATCGTCCATCACCACGGGCGCATCGCTGTCCAGCACCCGGCGGTCGCTGTCGGTGAAGCTGCTGTCGGAGAAAAGCTCCTGGTCGGTCTTGCCCACGATGTCTTCGGGCGCGCGTCCGGCAAAGCGGGCTGTGGCGGGGTTGGCGAAGGTGTAGCGGCCCTGCCGGTCCTTGGCGAAGACCAGGTCGGGCGTCTCGCGCATCACGGTCTCCAGCAGGCGCGTCGAGTCCTGCCACGGCCAGGTGCGGTTTTGCAGGTGCGGCTCAAGCTGCGCATTGGGCTGGCCGATCGGCTCGTCCTGGCCGGTGCGCTCGCCGAGGTCGTGCCAGGTAGTGAAGAAAAGCCGCCTGCCCGACAGTGACAGGCAATGGACATGGATCTCGGCGGGCAAGCTGCTGCCATCGCGGCGGATCAGCCGGCCTCGCAGAAGGGCCTGGCTGTCCACGACCATGTCCCGCCAGAAATCACGCGGCCGTCCATCCAGGTCCAGCCATACGTCCATGATGCCCAGTCCCAGCATGGCGGCCTTGTGATGGCCCAGGCTGGCGCAGGCCTGGGCATTGGCATCGAGCAGGCCGCCCTGCTCGTCAAACAGAAGAAACCCGTCGGGCACACGGTCCAGAAACTGGCGATACGGCGTATCAGGCATGAAGACTCCCAGGCGGTAGCAAGCCAGCATTGCGGAATGTGATAGCCATAAACTATGGAAACATTGCGCATGTTACTGCTGGCCGATGCCTGCCGTGGGGCACGGAAGGCCGGTACTTACCCCGGCAGGGGCAGCGGGTAGAATCATCGGGATCTGCAGGGTCCGTGCCGCGACCCGGCCCCACTTGGCCACCTGGCCCCGGCTGGCTCGCTGCAGCACACCTTTTCCTTTCCGACGACTCCAGTTCCTCCCCGCTTATGGCCTCCGCTCTGACCGACAAACTTTCGCGACTCGTCAAGGAGATGCGCGGCCAGGCCCGCATCACCGAATCCAACGTGCAGGACATGCTGCGCGAAGTGCGCATGGCCCTGCTCGAGGCCGACGTGGCTCTGCCCGTGGTGCGCGACTTCGTTGCGCGCGTCAAGGAAAAGGCGCTGGGCCAGGAGGTGCTGGGCTCGCTGCAGCCGGGCCAGCTGCTGGTGTCCATCGTCAACAAGGAACTCGCCGCCACCATGGGCGAGGGCGTGGCCGACATCAACCTCAACGCCCAGCCGCCGGCCGTCATCCTGATGGCCGGCCTGCAGGGCGCCGGCAAGACCACGACCACGGCCAAGCTGGCCAAGCACCTGATCGAGCGGCGCAAGAAGAAGGTGCTCACCGTGTCGGGCGACGTGTACCGCCCCGCCGCCATCGAGCAGCTCAAGACCGTGACCGCCCAGGCCGGTGCCGAGTGGTTCCCCTCCACGCCTGACCAGAAACCCCACGACATCGCCGTGGCCGCGCTGGATTACGCCAAGCGCCACTTCTTTGACGTGCTGCTGGTCGATACGGCCGGCCGCCTGGCCATCGACGAGCTGCTGATGGCCGAGATCAAGGATCTGCACGCCACGCTCAAGCCGGTCGAGACCCTGTTCGTCGTCGATGCCATGCAGGGCCAGGATGCGATCAACACGGCCAAGGCCTTCAAGGAAGCGCTGCCCCTGACCGGCATCGTGCTGACCAAGCTCGACGGCGACTCGCGCGGTGGCGCGGCGCTGTCGGTGCGGCAGATCACGGGCGCCCCCATCAAGTTCGCCGGCGTGTCCGAAAAGATCGACGGCCTGGAGGTGTTCGACGCCGACCGCCACGCGCAGCGCGTGCTGGGCATGGGCGACATCGTGGCCCTGGTCGAGCAGGTCACCAAGGGCGTGGACATGGAGGCCGCGCAGAAGCTGGCCGAGAAGGTCAAGAGCGGTGACGGCTTCGACCTCAACGACTTCCTGGCCCAGATCCAGCAGATGAAGCAGATGGGCGGCCTGTCCAACCTCATGGACAAGCTGCCGGCCCAGCTCACGGCCAAGGCCGGCCAGGTGGACATGGACAAGGCCGAGCGCGAGATCCGCCGCAAGGAAGGCATCATCTGCTCCATGACCGCCAAGGAGCGCAAGAAGCCCGAGATCATCAAGGCCACGCGCAAGAAGCGCATTGCCGACGGCGCGGGCGTGCAGGTTCAGGAAGTCAACCGCCTGCTCAAGGAGTTCGAGCAGATGCAGGAGATGATGAAGAAGATGAAGGGCGGCGGCCTCATGAAGATGATGAAGCGCATGGGCGGCATGAAGGCCATGAAGGGAATGATGGGCGGTGGCGGCGGCATGCCCAAGCTCCCGTTCTGATGGGCACCGCCTGAGCCGCCGGGCCGCGCGCTCTTTCCCGCCAAGCCGCAGCGCAGCCTGCGGCTTTTCTTTTGGCCGCGAGGGCTTTGTGAGAACATGCAGCGCCATGAAGGCTGGTGTTTCGACTTCCCTTGCGGTGTCTCCGGTGACCGGCGCGCGGCTCTCGCGCCGTGACTGGGGTCTGCTGGCGGCCGCCGTGCTGCTGGCTGGCTGCTCTTCCGCTCCGCGCAAGGGCGCGGGCCCGGCGCCGGTGCCTTCGCCGCAGGCGCTCAATCTGGACGGCGAATTGCGCGAGGCGCTGCTGGCGCGCACCATGCTTGTGGTCAACACGCCCTATACCTATGGCGGCAATTCGCCCGAAGGCGGTTTCGACTGCAGCGGCCTGATTCAGTGGGCCGTGGGCGGCATCACCGAAAACCGCCTGCCGCGCACCACGGCGCAGTGGGCGCAGTTCAGCAATCCCGTGGGCAGCCGCAGCCTGCAGCGCGGCGACTTCGTGTTCTTCAATACCCTGGGCGCGCGCTATTCGCACATGGGCATCTTCGTGGGCAACGGCCAGTTCGTGCATGCACCGTCCAGCGGCGGCACGGTGCAGCGCGTGCGCATGGACAACATCTATTTCGCCAAGCGCTTCACCGAGGCGCGCAGCATCTTCGCCTGAACGCTGGCCGGGCGACGGGTTTGAGCCGGGTCTTCAATCGATGAGTCAATCAAGATTCCAGGGAAATCCAGGGTGTCGGAATGCGTAACAAGCTCGAATTCGCACTGCGCCTGCGCCAGGCCATCGAGGCTGCGGGACTGGAGCCCCGGCCCAGCGTGCTTCTGAAGCTGTTCAATTCCAGTTACTGGGGGCGGCCGATCTCGTTCCAGGCGGTCTCGCGCTGGCTGAACGGCGAGGCCGTTCCCGAGCAGGACAAGCTGGTGCTGCTGGCGGGTTTGCTCGAGGTCGAGCCCGATGTGTTGCGCTATGGCGAGTCGGCCCACCGGTCCCCGTCGTCCCTGCCGTCGCCGCTCGAATGCCAGGAGCCGGGCGTGGGCTATCTCGAACGAGAAACCTTCGATGCCTTTCTGAAGCTGCCCGCGCCTCAGCGCCAGGTGGTGCGGGAGGTGATCCTCACCTTCGCCAAGGTGCATGGCGAAGGCTGAGCACCGGGCAGGGCAGGCAGGGCAGGCGGCGCTCCCGCCTGGCGGCAGTCACCGGACGGCCTGCTGCTGCCAGGGCATGGCATGCCAGGGGTGGCGCGGATCGGCCACCCACTGCTGCACTTGCTCGGGCGTCACGCTGCGCCCCAGCACGTCGGCGCGGCCACGGGCCAGCCACTGGCTGCGGCCGCGTGCGTAGGCCAGGCCGAAGGCCTGCCAGCTGTCAAAGCAGTCCCGCGCACGGCATGCGTTCAGGTGCAGGATCTGCTGGTGCAGGGCCTCGTCCACCCAGCCGAGCAGCCAGGCACAGCGCACATGGAAGGCCACGCGCGCGCAGGCAAAGGCCATGGCGGCATGGGGATCGTCACCGGCCTGCAGGCGCTGCAGGTCCAGCGTGAACCAGCGCTGGCGCAGGCCGTCGGGCAACTGGCGTGCGATCTGGGTATCGTCCAGGTCGGTGCGCAGGCCCAGGTGGTGCAGCACCATGGGGCGCAGCTGGGTGGTCAGTGCGGAGTCGGCGCCGTTGAGCTGCCGGTCCGCAAAGCCGCCCTGGATGGCGTGAAAGGCCATGGGATGGGCCAGGGCCAGGGCCCAGTCCAGTGCCGCGTCACCGCTGCGGTAGCTGCTGAAGTCACCGCGTTGGCGCGACGCACGCATGCGCCGCAGGCCGGCGCGCACTGCCCACCAGAGCAGTGCAGACAGCACAACAAGGGTGAAGGCGTTCATCTCGGATTTCCTGTCCTGCCCGGCGATCCCGCTCGGCGGCGCGCCAGCTCCAGCGACTGCTGCAGGGCCGCGCTGCGCGGCATGCGCTCGAAGGCGGGCACGGGCACGGTGTCGCGGCGTGCCGCGACCAGCCATTGCATCAGGGGCGACCGGATATCCAACTGCTCCAGCAGCGCCGGGTGGGACTGCAGCAGCCACAGCTGCTCGGCCTCGGTGTGCAGCTCGCTGGCCGCGCACCAGGCAGCCGCGCTGCCCGTGGCCAGCAGCTGTGCCGGTCGGCGCACGATGCCCATGGCCAGGGCGTCCGCCGGCGCCTCGCCATCGGTATCGAGGTGATTGAGCAGGGCCAGCACATCGGCCAGGTAGCGCGCAATCGGCGGGCGGTTCTGCTTGCCCTTGATCTGGTCGATGCGCAGCCGCCCGTCGTCCCGCACCTGGGCGCTGACGGTGATGCGCGGCTGGGCCGTGCCCGTGCGGTAGCTGAACAGCCGCAGCCGGCCCTGCTCGCAGGCTTCGGCGTAGTGCTCGCCATAGCCGCCGCGCAGTGCGCCGCGCTCGCTGAACTGGCCCAGGCAGTGGCGCATCATCTGGCTTTCATAGGCCATTTCGGCGCGCAGGTCCGGGCTTTGGGCATCGAATTCGACGAAGACACCCAGCTGGCCACGCAGCAGCGGGCGCACGGCGCCGGGCCGGTGCTCGGCCCAGCCGCTGTCGCTTTTCCGGGCGAAGGCCAGGTGCTCCAGCGTCCAGCGCGCCAGCGCCTGCGGGCAGTTGATGCGCTGCAGCTTGCCCTCCAGCGCGGTGCCGCGCCGGGTGGACAGGAACTCCAGCAGCCGGCTCTCCAGCGCCAGCAGGGGTGCGCTGTCGGGCTCCACCCACCACAGCGGCGCGCTGCCGTCGGCCGCCGGCCTGTCCGGTGACAGCGGCTGGCGGGACGCATGTTCGCGCAGGCGCTCCAGCGCCCAGGCGGCAGGCTCGGCGCGCCGGTGCAGGCGCATCAGCTCGGCCTGCGTGGACACGGGCTGCACGGCAGGCGGATCGGCGTCGAGGTTGCCGATCACATGGCGGTAGAAGTGGTTGGCCAGCCAGGCGGCGATCTCCTCGCTGTCGCCGCGTGCAGCGCTGCGCTCGCGGATGCGCTGCTTGATGGCCGGCGCATTGACCACGTCGCGCGGCCGATAGGCACTGGCGGCGTTGGCACCGGCGCCCGGGTTCACCACAGCTTCCACCAGGGCTTGCTGTCCGAGCGCAGCTTGAGGCAGCGCTTGAGGCCGTCCTTTGCCATCCTGTGCTCGGCCTCGCCGTCGTCGGGCGTGAGCTTGTCGATGGCCTCGCGGTGCAGGGCCACGGCCTGGTCGATGGGGCCGCAGCTTTCCATGGCGCAGGCCAGGCGGCGCAGCGTGTAGCACTCGCCCAGGGCGCGCACTTCGGGCAGCAGGGCGTCCAGGCGCGGGCGCACCAGTTCGCCATGGTTTTCGGAGAAGAAGTCGAGCAGGGACATCAGCGAGGCCAGGTAGTCGCGCCGCTGTTCGCGCTGGTCGTCCTCGTCCAATTCCTCGAACCACTGGTCCAGGCGCTCCAGCCAGATGCCGATTTCGCCTGCGCGGCCCAGCTGGTAGAGCGCCAGCGCCGCGCTGGGGAAGTAGTCCGTGGGGCAGTGGCGGCTGTAGCCGTAGTCCTGGGTGAAGTGCCACAGCTGCTCGGCCGCCGTGACGATGCCGGGTCGGTCGTCACGGCGGATGGCGCACCACAGCAGGCCGTCGTGGTGTTCGGCAAAGGGGCTGCTGGACAGGCCCTTGTGGTGCAGGGCCGCCGCCTCGTCATAGCGCTGCTGCGAGCGGTACTTGATGGCCAGGTTGTTGCAGAGCATGGAGTAGACGTGCAGGTGCGCGTCCTTGTACCGGCCCTGGCCGGTGGCCCAGAAGGCCTCGAAGCGGGCCAGGCCCTCTTCGTAGTAACGCTGCACCAGCGGCTCGCGCACCTCGTCGCCCGGCACCTGCCGGCCCTCGCCCATGATGGCGGCCAGGTCGTCCTCGTCGTCCAGGGTCACGCCCGCTGCATAGCACCAGTGGGCGCCATGGCCCTGCGCAAAGGGGCGCTGCAGCGCCTGCGCGGCGGGCAGCACGGCGAAGCGCGCGGCCCAGAGCATGGGCAGCAGCTCGGAGTTGGCGTGCCGGGGCTGCTCGGTCACGCCGCGCTCCAGCAGAGGCAGGGCCTGCTCCCATTGGCGGTCCTTGGCCAGGCGCCAGCCGTCGATCAGGTCCAGCAGAGGGTGGCCGGGCGCCTGGGTGCGCGCCAGGGCCAAGTAGTCGTCGGCGCTGCGCGGAGCAGCCGGGCTGTCTTCCAGGATCTCCTGCATGTCGGAATCCAGTCCCGCCCAGGCCAGGATCAGCGCCCAGGCCGGTGCATGGGCGGTGTCGCTGTCCACTCTGCGCAAGGCCAGTTCATAGCCCTGACGGGCCGATCCGGGGCGGCTGTGCAGCACGCTTTCCAGCGCCAGGTCCGCCGCATCGGCCAGGCGGCCCGCCTCTTCCAGCCACTGCAGCACCAGGCCGCTGAAGGCATCGTCGGAGTCATCCACCAGGCCGAAGCGGCCCAGCGCAGCCAGCTGCAGCGCGGCCTCGGGCTGGCCCATGGCATGGCAGGCCATGGCCTGCAGCCGGGCCGCATGGACCTTGCGGTGCGTGCGCACCGCCTGCGATGCGGCGGGGCTTTCGGTGCGGGCCAGGTGCTGCTCCGCCGCCATGAGCACGGCCGGAACGCTTTGCGGGGCCAGCGGCAGGACCTCGCGCGCAAGGTGCAGCCAGTCGTCGAAGTCCACGTTCTGCTCTGCATCGGCCTGGGTCAGCAGCGCCGTGGCGGCCTGCACCTGGCGCACGGTGGCGGGCACATCGCCGCGCAGACGGGCCAGCTCGGCCTTGCGCAGGCAGGCACGCGCGTCGCGGCGCGCGGGGGAGGCCTCGCCATCCGGGTCGCTGCGTTCGTGGCTGCGCTGCAGGTCCACGCCTTGCTCGGCCAGCTCCCAGGCCTGGGCTTCGCGGGCCAGGTAGTGCCAGCCGTTCCAGTAGCGGTAGGGCTCGCTGGTATGCGGCAGCCGGCCCATGAGATCGGCGGCGGGCGCGAGCAGGGCCACGCCGCCTTCACGGTCAAAGCGCAGCCGGCTCTGGATGTCGCTGAGCGCCAGGCTGGCCGTGGCCAGCAGGTGGTTGTCGCCCTGCAAGGGCTGCAGCGTGGCAGCGCGGTGTTCGCGCAGCAGTGCGTTGGCGGTTTCGGGCCGTTCCAGGTCCAGCCAGAGATCGTGCAGGCGCTCCAGCTCGCCCACCGTGGCCGGGGCGAAACGCTGCTGGGAGAGCAGCTCCATGACGGCCGCCTGGCGTTCGGCCGGGGCGATGGGGCTGGCATCAGCCTCCTGCTGCAGCAGGTCGTGCGCCTGGTCCATGAAGGCATGCAGGGCTTCGCCCTCAAGGACGGCCTGGGCGGTGGCGGGCTGGGAGGTGTTCATGGAATCGATAGCAAGCAAGCGAAGCTGGAAAAGCCATGCAGGCCGACGGACCTCAGGGCGGCGACCCCGCGATGCTAGCGGGCCAGCCGGCACCATGCCAGAGTGGCCGGGCTGTTTTCACGTCCTGTTACATGCAAAAAAGCCCGGCATTGCCGGGCTTTGGTTACGCAGGAGACGCTGGGCCGCCGGGGCCGCCGGGGCCGCCGGGATCGGGTTGGGATCAGTGGCGCACCACGACTTCGCCGCGCAGCGTGAAGGTGCGGGCCTCGGTGATCTTCACATCGATCATCTGGCCGATCAGGCGTTCGTTGCCCGGGAAGTTCACCACGCGGTTGCACTCGGTGCGGCCCATGAGTTCGCTGCCATCGCGCTTGGACAGTCCTTCCACCAGCAGGCGCTGCACCGTGCCCACGCGCTCGTCGCTGATGTCCTTGATGTTGTTGTTGATCACGGCCTGCAGCTCCTGCAGGCGGCGCAGCTTGACTTCGTGCGGCGTGTCGTCGTGCAGGTTGGCGGCCGGCGTGCCGGGGCGGGGGCTGAAGATGAAGCTGAAGCTGTTGTCGAAGCGCACGTCGTGGATGAGCTTCATCATCTTCTGGAAGTCTTCCTCCGTCTCGCCGGGGAAGCCCACGATGAAGTCGCTGCTCATGGCCATTTCGGGCCGGATGGCGCGCAGCTTGCGGATGGTGCTCTTGTACTCCATGGCCGTGTAGCCGCGCTTCATGGCCATGAGTATCTTGTCGCTGCCGTGCTGCACGGGCAGGTGCAGGTGGCTGACCAGCTTGGGCAGCCGAGCGTAGGCCTCGATCAGGCGCGGCGTGAACTCGTTGGGGTGGCTGGTGGTGTAGCGGATGCGCTCGATGCCGGGGATCTCGGACACGTACTCCAGCAGCAGGGCAAAGTCGGCGATCTCGGCCGTGTCACCCATCTTGCCCAGGTAGGCGTTGACGTTCTGGCCCAGCAGCGTGACTTCCTTCACGCCCTGGTCGGCCAGGCCGGCGACCTCGATCAGCACGTCCTCGAACGGGCGGCTGACTTCCTCGCCGCGCGTATAGGGCACGACGCAGTAGCTGCAGTACTTGGAGCAGCCTTCCATGATGGAGACGAAGGCCGAGGAGCCTTCCACGCGCGCGGGCGGCAGGTGGTCGAATTTCTCGATCTCGGGAAAGCTGATATCGACCTGGGGCTTGTGCTTGGCGGCGCGTGCATTGAGCAGCTCGGGCAGGCGGTGCAGGGTCTGCGGGCCGAAGACCACGTCCACATAGGGCGCGCGCTTGATGATTTCCTCGCCCTCCTGGCTGGCCACGCAGCCGCCCACGCCGATGAGCACGCCGCGTTCCTTCAGGTGCTTGTAGCGGCCCAGGTCGCTGAACACCTTCTCCTGCGCCTTCTCGCGCACCGAGCAGGTGTTGAACAGGATCAGGTCGGCCTGCTCGGGATCGTCGGTGGATTCGTAGCCCTGGGCTGCGCCCAGCACATCGGCCATCTTGTCCGAGTCGTACTCGTTCATCTGGCAGCCGAAGGTTTTGATAAAGACTTTCTTGGACATGGTGGGGTTCCGTCAGGCAGCCGCCGCACTGCAAGCGGCGGTCTGCAAAAAATGAAGGTGGCTCGGCCAGGGGGCGGCGTGCCCCATGGCCGGGCCGCTGCGCCCCGCAAGTCGCGGGCCGCGTCAGCCGTGTACGTGCTGTGCGCTTGCTGTGGTGCGCGCGGTGCTCAGTTGAAGATGCGCTGCAGCATCGACTTGGGCTTGTAGTGCTTGTCGGCCTCGGCCTTGGTCAGGATCCAGGCCTGGTGCAGCCACTGCGTCTGCGGCTCGATCACATAGCCCACCACGAGCTTGCTGCCCTGGTAATTGATGGCCTGCACCAGCGTGCGTTCAGGGCTGAACAGGCGAAAGCCCGGACTGGTGCGAATGGTCTTGCCGTCGATCTCCACCTCGGGGAACTGGGTCACGACCAGCTCGCCGAACTGGGCCTGCGGGGGGAAATTGCGCGTCTCGTTGGACGGCAGCCCTTGCGCGGCCACGCCCAGGCTGGCGCAGGCCAGGCCGGCGAGCAGGGCGCCGGCACACAGGCGGCGGACGGGAGAGAAATGGGGCTTGCAGCGGTTCATGGTGTACATCCAGGGGCTGAACCCGCGATTCTACGAACTTGCCGCCGCGCAGGCGCAGCACTCGGGCATTGGTTCAGGTGCGGCCCGGCGCATACAGCACCGCCTTGGGCGGGCGGCACAGGCCCCAGAAGCGCAGGCCGATCAGTTCGGCCATCTGCACGCCCATGGCCGTGGGTGCGGAGATGGTGGCCAGGGCGGCGATGCCGACCTTGGCGCATTTGCGCACCAGCTCATGGCTGCCGCGGCTGGAGAGCACGACAAAGCCGGCCTCGCCCAGGCGGCCTGTGCGGGAGAGGCGGCCGACCAGCTTGTCCAGCGCGTTGTGGCGGCCCACGTCTTCGAGCACATCCGTCAGTTGCCCGTCCAGCCCTGCCCAGCCTGCGGCATGCACGGCGCCGGCTTCGGCGTTGAGCAACTGCAGCGGCGGCAGTGCCGCGATGGCTGCACAGACGGTATCGGCATCGACACGGGCGATCCAGTCGTGCGCGGGCAGGGGGTCGAAGGACAGGTCCAGCGCCGCGAAGCTGTCCACGCCGCAGACACCGCAGCCCGTGCGCCCGCTCATGCTGCGGCGCCGGTCCTTGAGGCGGGCGAAGCAGCGCGAGGCCACGTCCAGCTGCACCTCGATGCCGTCCATGCCGGACGGAAGGCCTGCGGCCTGTGCAGCCACGGTGCGCACCTCGATGCCGTAGCAGTCGGCAGCGCTGTCCAGAATGCCTTCGGTGAGCGCAAAGCCCAGCGCAAAGTCTTCCAGGTCCGAGGGCGTGCCCATCATCACGGCATGGGAGATGCCATTGAACACCAGGGCGATGGGGACTTCGCTGGCCAGCACCTGCGGCTCGGCCTGGATGCTGACGGAGCCGCCTTCACCGAGCCGGTGGCGCGCCACCGCATGCGTGCGCAGCGCGGCAATGGCAGGCGGGGCGGCGCATGCAGCATCTGCTGCGCCGGGGCCTGCGTCTGGGGCGGGGACGGGTGCGGGGGCGTGTTCGGTGGTGGCGTTCATGGCGTGGGCCGTGCAGGCGGCTTCCGCATGATATCGGCGCCGCCGCGCGTGCTCAGTCCAGCAATGCCATGCCCTTGATCTGGGCGAAGACATGCATGCCCGGCGCAATGCCCAGCTGCCGGGCGGAATGCAGGGTGATGCGTGCCAGCAGGCGGGACGGGCCCAGCTGCAGCGAGACCATGACCTGGCCCGGGCCGTCCTCACGCAGCTCCTGCACGGTGGCAGGCAGGATATTGAGGATGCTGCTGTCTTGCGGGTGCTGCAGGCTCAGGCTCACATCGCGTGCCTGCACGCGCAACTGCACGGTTTCGCCGATGGGGCGCGGGGAGGCCATGACAAGGCGCAGGCGCCCGCCATCGAAGGACAGCGTACTCAGGTGTGCATCGGGATCGTGCTGCTGGACCTGTGCGCTGACCATGGCCGCTGCCGTGTCGCCCATGCTCAGCGGCAGGTCCAGCCGTGCCAGCAGCTCGCTGGTGGCGCCGGCGGCGACCAGGCCGCCGGCCTTGAGCAGCACCAGGTGCTGGGCCAGGCGAGCGACCTCGTCGATGGAGTGGCTGACATAGAGGACGGGAATGTCGAGTTCGCGGCGCAGCTGGTCCAGGTAGGGCAGGACCTCGGCCTTGCGCTGGGCGTCCAGCGCGGCCAGCGGCTCGTCCATCAGCAGCACCCGCGGGCTGGTGGCCAGCGCCCGCGCAATGGCCACGCGCTGGCGCTCGCCGCCCGACAGGGTGGAGGGCATGCGGTCCATCAGGTGGCTTATGCCCAGCAGTGACACGGCCTGGTCCTGGGATACCTTGCGCCGTGCGGCCGGCGTGCGCCGCATGCCGTAGTCGATGTTGCGCCGCACGGTCAGGTGCGGGAACAGGCTGGCTTCCTGGAACACATAGCCCAGCGCACGGCGGTGCGTGGGCAGCCATTGGCTGGCCGCATCGTCCTGCCAGACCTCGCCGTTGACGGCGACGCGGCCGCGCGCGCGCTCCAGTCCCGCCAGGGCGCGCAGGCAGGTGGTCTTGCCGCAGCCCGAGGGGCCGAACAGGGCGGTGACGCCGCGCCCGGGCAGCTGCAGCTGCACATCAAGGCGGAAGTCGGCACGTTCCAGTGCCAGGTTTGCGATGATTTCCGAGGAGGGATGGGAGTGCGCGTCGCCGGACATCAGGGAGGGAGAGAAGGCGGTCATCATGCGCGGCGCTCCTCACGCGGCTGCAACAGGTGCAGGGCCAGAAGAACCAGGAAGGAGAACACCACCATGCCGCCCGCCAGCCAGTGGGCGTGGGCGTACTCCATGGCCTCCACATGGTCGTAGATCTGTACCGAGACCACGCGCGTCACGCCGGGAATATTGCCGCCCAGCATCAGCACCACGCCGAACTCGCCCACGGTGTGCGCAAAGGTCAGCACGGCCGCCGTGATGAAACCCGGCCGCGCCAGCGGCAGCGCCACGGTGAAGAAGCGGTCCAGCGGCCCCGCACCCAGGCTGGCCGCAGCCTCCATGGGCCGCGTGCCCAGGGATTCGAAGGCACGCTGCAGCGGCTGCACCGTGAACGGCATGGAATAGACCAGCGAACCGATGACCAGGCCCGGAAAAGTGAAGGGCAGGGTGCTCAGCCCCAGCGCCTGCGTCAGCTGCCCCACGGGGCCGTTGGGACCCATGGTCACCAGCAGGTAAAAACCGATCACCGTGGGCGGAAGCACCAGGGGCAGCGCCACCACGGCGCCAATCGGGCCGCGCCAGCGCGAGCGCGTATGCGCCAGCCACCAGGCCAGCGGCGTGCACAGCGTCAGCAGCAGCACCGTGGTCACGCTGGCAAGTTTCAGCGTCAGCCGTATGGCGGCGTAGTCGTCGGCGGTAAGAATCATGCGGGAAGAATTCAGTGGTTCGCAGCGCTGTTGGATCTCACTCAACGCACGAAACCGGCGCGGCCCGGCTCAGCGACGCTGAGCACGGGCCCGTGCCGGCCGACCCCTCCCCAGGAGAGAGGGAAGGCGCGCAAGCGCGCCTCAACAGGTGTCAGAAGCTATAGCCGTAGGAGCGGATGATGGCACGGGCCTTGTCGGCGCGCAGGTACTTCATCAGCTCGGTGGCGGCTTCGTTGTCCTTGCCGTTGTTGAGCACGATGGCGTCCTGGCGGATGGGCTCGTGCATGGAGCCGGGCACCTGCCAGGCCGAGCCTTCGCGCAGCTTGCCGTTTTCCATCACCTGCGACAGGGCCACAAAGCCCAGCTGGGCATTGCCCGTGGCCGCGAACTGGTAGGTCTGGGCGATGTTCTCGCCCATGACGATGCGCGGCTGCACCTGGGCCGTGATGCCCAGCTTGTTCAGCACTTCCATGGCTGCCGTGCCGTAGGGCGCCAGCTTGGGATTGGCCACGGCGATGTGCTTGTAGTCGCCGGTCTTGAGGACCTCGCCCTTGTCGTCCACATAACCGGCCTTGGGGCTCCACAGCACCAGCTGGCCGATGGCGTAGGTGAAGCGCGAATCGGGCAGGCCGCGGCCTTCCTTGGCGATCTTCTCGGGCGTGGTGTCGTCGGCGGCCAGCAGGATCTGGAAGGGCGCGCCGTTGACGATCTGCGCATAGAACTTGCCCGTGGCGCCGAAGGACAGCAGGGCCTTGTGGCCGGTGTCCTTCTCGAACTCGGCGGCGATCTTCTGCATGGGCGCCGTGAAGTTGGCGGCGACGGCCACCGACACTTCGGCGGCCTGCGCAGCGGCCCAGCCGAACAGGGCAAGGGCGGCGAAGGCGGTGGCACGCAGGGGCTGGTTCACGTTCATGGGTCTCTCGCTATTCCGTTGGTGAATAGCGCAGTGTAACGACCTGAAAATGCGCATGCAGGGTGCAGGCGTTTTGCTTGGCGGGAAATAACGCTTGGCGGGCATGATGCTGCGCATGACTGCCGCAACCCCCGCTTCTCCCTCAGACCTGGTGCCCGCGCTGGGCCATGACCTGGCCGACCGGCGCATCGCCATCCTGCGGCATATCGCGGCAGGGCATTCGATTTCCCAGGCCGCGCGCGAGGCGGGTGTCAGCTACAAGGCGGCCTGGCAGGCGCTGGATGTGCTGACCAATCTGGCGGGCCGTGCCCTGGTGGAGCGCTCGGTGGGCGGCGCCGGCGGTGGTGGCGCGCGCATCACCGAGGCCGGGCAGTCCCTGCTGGCCATGGCCGATGCGCTGGAGCAGGCGCGCGCGCAGGTGCTGCAGCGCTTTGGCGGGCCCGCCGGCGTTTCTTCGGCGGCTCCCGGGCTGGGGCTGGGCCTGCGCACCAGCATGCGCAATCTGTGGCCTTGCCGGGTTGGTGCCCTGCAGGCGCAGGGCGCCCAGGTCCGCGTCTGGCTGCTGCCCGACGGCGGCGGGGATGCATCAGGCATTGCCGCACGCATCACCGAAGAAAGCGCCCAGTTGCTGGGCCTGGCGCCGGGCCTGCCCGTGATGGCGCTGTGCAAGGCCACGGCCGTGCAGGTGCTGCCTTCGGCGCCACGCTCCGATGTGCATGCCCAGGCCAATGCCTGGCCCGCCCAGGTGCAGCGCGTGGCCCGGGCCGACAGGGCGGGGCCGCGTGAAGTGGTGGCACAACTGCCCTGGGGCGGTAGCGGCGTGGGTTACGCGGCCGAGCCGGCCGAGGGCGAGTCCTGGACCTTGCGCGCAGGGCGCAAGGTCTGGCTGACGGTGCCGGAGTCCGCCGTGGTGCTGGCCGTGGCCGATTGAGCAGATGGAGCGGATGGAGTGTTGAAGGAGCAGCAGCGCGTTGCGCATGCGCAGCAGTGGCTGCAGATTCGGACGGGTCTGATGGCGCATTCAGGGCGGTATACGAAGAATTGCGCCGCTGTGAAACCTGCGCGCTCTGGCGGCGCGGGCTTTTCTGGCGACCGAATCATCGAAACCTCCCTGGCCCTCCATGAGCATCCTGAAATTGCGCAGGCAAGAGAAAGTGGCGGTCTACACCGCCTTGCTGTGTTCCTTCATCGCGGCGTTCATCTTCTTCGCGTCCGAAGGTGTTGCTGACAGTTTTCAGCAGCGGCTGGATGCGCTGGCCATCTGCGCCGTCATCGGTGCGCTGGTGACCTGGTTCAATCACTGGTGGTTCCGGGTCTGGGGCTGGCATCTGGTGCCTGTGACCCTGCTGCTGTTTTATGCCGGCACGCTGGCCGCAGGGTGGCTGTTTGGCGGATGACGACGGTGAAGGCGGTGAAGGTGGTGGGGGAACCTGCCGCCACGCTTTGCATCGAAGATCCTTTTCGACTGCCTCACCAGGCCATCCACGGCCTTGCCCCCTGCCATGAAGACCACCCTGTCCGCCGCCCTGATCTGCCTGTTCCTGTCCACCCCGGCGATGTCCCGTCCGCTGGACCCGGCGCCTCTGGATGCCTCGCAGTTCAACCTGGGGCTGGTCGGGTTCGCGGGCGAGATCTCGCCTGCGGAGCGGCACCTGGAGGCCATGCTCAGGCGGCCCGAGGCCAATGCCGTCCTGCTGTCGGTGATCGACGATCCGCGCCGATCTCCCGTGGCCAAGCTCTATGCGCTGTGCGGGCTCAAGCGCATGGGCAGCGGCGGCTACGAGGCTGCGCTGGTCAAGCTGCGCGGCTTTGAGGGCCAGGTCTCCGTGATGCTGGGAGACCAGATGTTCCAGGAAGGCATTCGCGAGGCGGCAGACCGCATCGAAAACCTGGAGTGCAGCGAAGGCGGCTGAGCCTGGGCACGCCGGTTGCCGGACAAAAAAAGAGCTGCCATCGGCAGCTCTTTGCATTGTGGGGCATCGTTCTGAGCCGGAGAATCTGAGCCGCTCAGGACAGCTCGCGTCCCTTGAGTTCGGGGATCAGGAAGGCCGTGGCCAGCATGTCCAGCACATAGATGGCCGCCAGCAGGGCGATGGCTACCTGGAACGAATAGCTCATGGCCAGCGCACCGATCACCACCGGGCCCAGTCCGCCCACGGCGCGGCCGATGTTGAACAGCACGTTCTGCGCGGTGGCGCGCGCCTCGGTGGGGTAGGCCTCGCTCATCACGGCGCCGTAGCCGCCCATCATGCCGTTGACGAACAGGCCCATGAGGGCCCCTGCCCAGAGCATGGCCGTGGGGTCGGACAGCTGCGAATAGAGCACGACCATGATGACCGAGCCCAGCTGGAAGATCAGGAAGCTGGGCTTGCGGCCGATGCGGTCGGCCAGCTGGCCGAAGACCCAGATGCCGACCATCATTCCCACCACGGTCACGGCAGTCCATATCGAGGACTTGGTCAGGCTGAAGCCCAGTTGCTTGGACAGGAAGCTGGGCATCCAGATCATGATGCCGTAGTAGCCGAAGTTCTGGACCGAGGTCAGCACGATCACGCCCAGGCTGACCTTGGTCGTGGCGCGGTCCTTCACCAGCAGCTTCAGGCTTTGCAGCACCGGCACGCGGGCCGAGGGCGTGGCGGACTGCTGGCGCTTCACGAAGACTTCGGGCTCGTGCAGCTTGTTGCGGATCACCCAGGCCACCACGGCCGGTATCACGCCCACCAGGAACATGCCGCGCCAGCCGATGAGGGGCAGCAGCAGCGGCGTCAGCAGCGCCGCGCCCAGCACGCCCATTTGCCAGCCCAGGGCCACGTAGGACGAGACGCGGGCGCGGTGGCGGGCAGGCCAGGCCTCGGCGGCCAGTGCCATGCCGATGCCGAACTCGCCGCCCAGGCCGATGCCCGCAATCGTGCGGTAGGCCAGCAGGTCCCAGTAGCCCTGCGCGAAGGCGCACAGGCCCGTGAAGACTGCGAACAGCATGATGGTCCAGGTCAGCACGCGGATGCGCCCGTAGCGGTCGCTGAGCAGGCCGAAGAAGATGCCGCCGAACACGGCACCGATCAGCGTCCAGGTCACCAGCGAGCCGGCCTGGCCCGGCGTGAGGTGCAGGTCGGCCGAAATGGCCGACAGCATGAAGCCCAGGATCAGCAGGTCGAAGCCGTCCATGGCATAGCCCACGGCCGAGCCGGCCAGGGCCTTCCAGCTGTAGCCGTTGACCTGGGTGGCATGTGTGCCGACATGCGTGTCTGTGCTGGCGCCGGCAGCATTGGCTGCGAGCGCCCCGGAGGAAGTGGTGGTCACGTGAAAATCCTTGAAAGCCAGGACGGCGCGCGCTCTCGCTGGGGTGCGGCACCACGCAAAACGCCTGCGCCGCCGGCTGGGCCGGCGTGCGGGCACGCTGCGCGTGTGCGGCATCCTGGAGTGGCGATGGGCACGGGAAATCCTGGTGGGAAAACAAGCTGGGCGGCCGGCATGCCGGAGCATGGCAGGGGCTGCGCGCAAAAGACAGAGCGCAAGGTGCAGCGCCAAAAGACCGCTTCTGCAAAAAGCGAAAGCCCTGAAATCGGCCGGGCGATCAGGGCTTGGAGGCGGTGGGCTGGCCCTGCGAGGAGAGGGCGGCCCATGCGAGCGGGCGCAATGGTAAGGCAAGTCGCCAGCCAAGGCAAGCTGCGGGGCTTATGCCAGGGCGCTGGGTCTTTGGCCGGGGCGCCAAGGGGGCTCGTGCTAGGCTGGCGCCCGCTGCGGCCATTGCGCCGCTGGCACGCCCCATTACTGCCCGGGTCCGTCTATGACCTTGCGGTGCAGTGCGGCGATATCTCGCAGGTTTTGCCAATAAAAACAATTCTCATTACAGTTTGGCATTCCGAGTTCTCCAACCTCCGATCCTTTCTGCCATGCATCCCATCCTGATTGCAGCCGCCCTGGCCCTGGGCGCGGCCGCCCCGATGAGCCAGGCCGCAGCCGCCGGCACCGTTCAACAGCCCGTGAAGAAGAGCCTCTCCGTTGCGGAGGTGGTCAAGCATTACGGCACCCTGGTGCACGCCAATTACTCGGACTCCATCAGCTCCGCCAAGACCATGCAGAAAGCCATTGCGGCCTTTCTGGCGGCGCCCAGCGAGCAGGGCCTGAACCAGGCACGCAAGGCCTGGCTGGATGCCCGGGAGTACTACGGCCAGACCGAAGCCTTCCGCTTCTACGCCGGTCCCATCGACAACGATGAAGGCCCCGAAGGCCAGATCAACGCCTGGCCCATGGACGAGTCCTATGTGGACTATGTGGAAGGCAATCCCAACGCCGGCATCATCAACAACCGCAAGGAAGCCATCACCAAGAAGCGCCTGGCCGAGCTCAACGAGCATGACGGCGAGGAGAACGTTTCCACCGGCTGGCACGCCATCGAGTTCATGCTCTGGGGCCAGGACCTGAACGACAAGGGGCCCGGCGCGCGTCCGTACACCGACTTTGTCGATGGCAAGAAGTCCAATGCCGACCGCCGCCGCGAGTACCTGAAGGTGGTGACCGCGCTGCTGATCGAGGACCTGCAGTCCGTGGCCGACCAGTGGAAGCCCGGCTCGCCCAAGAACTTCCGCGCCCAGTTCGAGAAAAAGCCCGACGATGCGCTGCGCCGCATCTTCGTGGGCCTGGGTTCGCTGTCGCGCGGCGAGCTGGCCGGCGAGCGCCTGGAGGTGGCCCTGGCCAGCCGCGACCAGGAAGACGAGCACTCCTGCTTCTCGGACAACACGCACCGCGATGCGGTGACCAATGCCCAGGGCATCCTCAACGTCTGGCAGGGCAGCTACAAACGCCTGGATGGCAGCGAGCTGCAAGGCCCGGGCATCAAGGACTGGGTGGCCTCCAAGGACAGCGCGCTGGCCGACAGGACCACGCGCCAGATCATGCAGTCGGTGCAGGCGGCCCAGGCCATTCCCGCGCCGTTCGACCAGGCCATCCAGGGCGCACGCGACTCGGCCTCGCGCGCCAAGATCCAGGCCACCATCGACAGCCTGGTCCAGCAGAGCAAGGATCTGGTGGAGGCGGCCAATGCCGTCGGCATCACCCAGCTCAACCTGGTGGACCCCAAGGCCAACTAAAAGAACATCCACGCCAGCGTCCATCCATTCCTGCGCCCATGTGCCAAGGCCGCCGCCCCCGAAAGGGTTCGGCGGCCCTGGCTTTTCCAGGGACGTCCCCACCCATGAATCTCTCCCCCCCGCTGCTGGTCGCTGCCTCCCTGGTCCTGATGGGCTGCTCGGCCCAACAGCAGGACACGGTGGCTGCCGCTCCAGCGCGCGCGCCAGCACCGCAGCCTGCTCCCGATCCAGCTCCCGATCCAGCCCTTTTGTTCGCGGCACCCGGCGAGCCCCTGCCCCCGGGCGGCCAGACCACGGTCCACGCCACGGGCCGCAACGCCTTCTCGCTGCCCGCCGCCAACCTGGAGGATGCAGAGCGCACGCGCTTCGTCATCGGCAACTCCTTCTTCAAGCGCAACTGGGTGCAGGCGCCGGCCTCCACCACGGCGCGCGATGGCCTGGGCCCGCACTTCCTGGCGCGCTCCTGCGGCGGCTGCCATGTGCAGGACGGCCGTGCCCAGCCGCCCGACTTCCACAACCCGCTCAAGCCCCAGCCTTTCGCGGGCCTGCTCATGCGGCTGTCCATTCCGGGCGAAGGCCCGCACGGCAGCCCGGTGCCGGACCCGGTCTATGGCGACCAGTTCAACACCGAGGGCGTGCTGGGCGTCAAGGGCGAGGGCCAGCTGCGCATCCGCTATGAACAGGTGCATGGCCGCTTTGCCGACGGCACGGCCTACACGCTGGAAAAGCCGGTCTACGAGCTGGCTGCGCTCAACTACGGCCCCCTGGCTTCCAACCTGATGACCAGCCCGCGCATTGCGCCCCAGGTCATCGGCCTGGGCCTGCTGGAGCACATCCCGGAGTCCGAGATCCTGGCCAACGCTGCCGCCCAGGCGGCCCTGGGCGGCCCCATCAAGGGCCAGCCCAACTATGTCTGGGATGCCTACGGCGAACGCATGATGCTGGGCCGCTTCGGCTGGAAGGCCAACGTGGCCTCCATTGCCCACCAGACGGCCTCGGCCTTCCTGGGCGATATCGGCATCACATCGAAGCGTTTCCCGCACCAGACCTGCACGCCCGCACAAAAGGACTGCCTGGCCGCGCCCAACGGCAACGGCGCCGAGGGCGTGGAGATCGAGGACCGCGTGCTGGACGACGTGATCTTCTACCAGGCCACGCTGGCGCCGCCTGCACGGCGCAACGCCAGCGACCCTGCCGTGCGCCGTGGCGAGGCACTGTTCCACCAGGCCCAGTGTGCGCAGTGCCACCGGCCCTCGTACAAGACCGGCGGGGAGCTGTTTCCCGCGCTGTCGCCGGCACTCAGCAGCAAGGGGTTGTCGGGCCAGACCATTGCGCCCTACACCGACCTGCTGCTGCACGACATGGGCGATGCGCTGGCCGATGGCCGGCCCGACTTCAAGGCCTCAGGCCGCCAGTGGCGCACGCCGCCGCTGTGGGGCATAGGCCTGCTGCCCGATGTCAACAACCACCAGCGCCTGCTGCACGACGGCCGTGCGCGCGGCGTGCTGGAAGCCATCCTCTGGCACGGCGGCGAGGCCGAAGCCGCGCGCGAACAGGTGCGCCAGTTCAGTGCCGAAGACCGTGAAGCCCTGGTCAAATTTGTGGAGTCCCTCTGATGCAAGACATGCGCATGACCCCTCGCCAAATCCTTTGCGCCGCCGCGCTGGCGCTGCTGGCCGCCGCCCCGGCCCATGCCCAGGAAGTGGATGCCAACATGGCCATTCCCTTCTACAACACGGCCCACGCCGTGCAGGGGCTGTACGGCCAATGGTTCTCACCCCAGGCCAAGGCCGCGCAGGCATCCGCCCAGGCGCTGAACCAGGCGCTGCGCGCGCACTGCACGGCACCTGCGGCACCTGCGGCACCTGCGGGATCGGCTGCCGCCACGCTGCAGACGGCGCGCCAGGCCTATGTGCAATCGTCGCGGCAGTGGAGCAGCCTCTCGGCCGTGGCTCTGGGGCCGCTGGTGGAGCGCCGCTCGGCACGTCTGGTGGACTTCCGCCCCATGCGCCCGGCCCTGCTCAAGAAGGCCATACAGTCGGCCCCCGCCGATCTGGCTGCCATGGAGCGCATCGGCGCACCCGCCAAGGGATACCCGGCGCTCGAGAACCTGCTGTGGACCCAGTCCGTGGAGCCGCAGACGCCGGCCTGCGCCTATGCCACCCTGGTGGCCGAAGAAATCGGCGCCGAGATGGGCATCCTCGGCAACGGCTTTGCCAAGCTCGCGGCCCAGGATTGGTCCGAGGACGGCGATGCCACCACCGAAGCCATGGCCGAGTTCATCAACCAGTGGGTGGGCGGACTGGAGCGCCTGCGCTGGGCGGACATGGAAAAGCCTTTGCGTAGTGCGGGCAGCAAACCGCCTGCCTGGGAGCATCTCGCCAGCGGCAGCACCCTGGAGATCTGGCGCGCGCACTGGCAGGGCCTGCGCACGCTGGCCGTGAGCGTGGACCGCAAGGTGCCCCAGCCCGGCGTGGACATCGTGCCCATCGAGTCCTACCTGCGCGGCCGTGGCCTCAACCCGCTGGCCGACCGCTGGCTCAAGGCCGTCAACGAGGCCGATGCCGGCATGCGCGCCCTGACCGAGCCGACCGCCAAGGCCGTCGATGCCGCGACCAAGCCGCTGTCGCGCCTCAAGCGCCTCATGGAAGGCGAGGTGGCGCCTGCGCTGGAAGTCAACATCGGGTTCTCGGATGCCGACGGGGATTGAGCAGGCGCTGAATCGCCGCCGCTGGCTGCAGGGCATGGGGCTGCTGGCTGCCATGCCGCTGACAACCTCCCATGCGGCCAGGCCGTCTGGACCGGCACGGTCGCTGGCTGCGGCCTGGATGCAGGGCGAGCAGATGCGTGTCGGCATCGTGCAGGCCAGTGCGCAGGTGGACAGGCCGCTGCAGGTGCTGCAGGCCCTGGATGTGCCCACGCGCGCCCATGGCATGGCCGCGCTGCGCGACGGCTCCGTGGTCTTTGCCAGCCGCCGCCCCGGTGACTGGCTGGTGCGCTTGAAGCCCGGACAGGCCGCCGAGGATGCGCAGTGGCAGTGGATCGAGCCCGACCGCTTCTTCAACGGCCATATCATCGAAAGCGCCGATGGCCGCCATCTCTACACCACCGAGACCGACTTGGAAGATGCCCAGGGACTGATCGGCGTGCGCGATGCCATCACCTTGGAGAAGATCGCCGAATGGCGCACGGGCGGCATGGACCCGCACCAGTTGCTGCTGGACGCCGACGGCACGCTGATGGTCGCCAATGGCGGCATTCCCACGCAGTCCGAAACCGGCCGGCGCAAGCTGCAGCTGGACCACATGGATTCGTCCATCGCACGGCTGCTGCCGGCCGAAGGCGGCGCCCGTGCCGGCCTGTGGAAGCTGGACGACAGCCGCCTGAGCCTGCGCCACCTGGCCTGGGGGCCGCAGGTCGCCCACGCGCCCGCGCGCCGCTGGCTGGGCATCGCGCTGCAGGCCGAGCACCGCGACACCGAAGCGCGCGCCGCCGCGCCCGTGCTGGCCCTGTTCGATGGCCACCGTTTGCATGCCGTGCCCCTGCCCGAAGGGCGCGAGCCCCTGGCCGGCTATGGCGGCGATATCGGTTGCGACGGTCAGCTCTTTGCCGTCAGCTGCCCGCGCGTGAACACCGTCACCTGGTGGCAGGTGCCCGACAGCGGTCAGGCCAGCGGACGCTGGCTGCGCGGCGATGCCATGCCGGGCGTGTACTGCGTGGCCAACGCAAGTGTCTCGCTGGATGCCAAGGGCCGGCCCCTGCCTGCCGAGCCCGCGCTGTGGATGGGCGGTGCACGCCAGGCCCAATTGCGCCAGCGCGGCCAGGTGCTGCGCACGGTGGCTGTTCCTGGCATGGCGCTGGACAACCACTGGATTGCGTTGGAGCGCGGCAGCTAGCAGCCGGAGGCGGCGCCGCAAGCGGCGCGCTCTGGCGGAGTGCAGCGCCAACGGAAAAAGGGTCTACGTTTGCACGTACACCCTTTTCTTTGTTTGGTGGCGCTTCACGGATTCGAACCGCGGACCTGTGGATTATGATTCCATCGCTCTAACCGACTGAGCTAAAGCGCCGTAAGACCTAAATTATATGCAGAATTTTCGGCCCGTCCGGCAAGTTGTGCAAATTTCTCGAAATTTCTTTGCGAGAGGCTTGCTGCGCCTTGCCGGAAGACGCGCATTGTAGCGCGACTTTCAGCCCGCTCAGAGATGCTTGAAGCTGGCGGGACGCTTGTTGACGAAGGCGTCCATGCCTTCCTTCTGGTCCTGGGTGGCGAACAGCGCGTGGAACAGGCGGCGCTCGAACATGACGCCGTCGGCCAGCGAGCCCTCGAAGGCGCGGTTCACCGATTCCTTGGCCGCCATGACGGCGATCTGCGAGAAGCCGCTGATGATGATGGCGGCGCCCAGGGCTTCGTCCATGAGCTTGTCGAAGGGCACGACGCGGCTGACCAGGCCGGCGCGCTCGGCCTCGGTGGCGTCCATCATGCGGGCCGTGAGGGCCATGTCCATGGCCTTGGACTTGCCCACGGCGCGCGGCAGGCGCTGCGTGCCGCCGGCGCCGGGGATCACGCCCAGCTTGATTTCCGGCTGGCCGAACTTCGCGTTGTCGGCGGCGATGATGAAGTCGCACATCATGGCCAGCTCGCAGCCGCCGCCGAGGGCAAAGCCGCTGACGGCGGCGATCACGGGCTTGCGGATGGAGCGGATGGCTTCCCAGTTGCGGGTGATGTAGTCGCCCTTGTAGGCATCGGCAAAGCTGTACTTGGCCATGGCGCCGATGTCGGCGCCGGCCGCGAAGGCTTTCTCGCTGCCGGTGATGATCATGCAGCCGATGGCCTCATCGGCATCGAAGGCCTGCAGGGCCTGGCCCAGCTCGTCCATGAGCTGGTCATTGAGCGCGTTGAGCTGCTTGGGGCGGTTGAGCGTGATGATGCCGACCTTGTCGGCTTCGACGCGAACTTCAATCATTTCGTAGGCCAAGGGAGTCTCCTGCTGGGGTTGTCGTCGTGATCCTCAAGAATAACCGGCCGGCGGCGCGGGGCGGCATGCGCCGTTCAGGGTGTGGCAGGCGCCTGCGCGCTGCCCGTGTGCCCGGCCAGCCAGCGTCCAGCGGTCTCCTCGTCCGTGATTTCCAGTCCGAGATTGCTGGGGGCGGGCGCCGCCAGGGTGCCGGATGTGGCAGCTTTTGCATCGCCGTTGTCCGTTTTCTCCACCATGGCGGCGGCCTCGGACAGCAGGCCCGAGCCCCAGGGCAGGGTCAAGGCCAGGATCTGCCGGTCGCGGGCCACCCAGGCGACGATGTCCAGGGCCGTGCCTGCATAGAGCGCCACGTCGTCCAGCCGGGTGATGCGCCAGCGCGCGGGCTGTGAATCCTCGGCGCCGGTGGGCAGCTCGATGGCCAGCCATTCGTCGCCCGCCATGAAGCCTGCGCGCTCGGCCAGGCTGCCGCGCAGCACGGTCTTGATGGTGATGCCCTGGCTTTCCTGCACGCGCAGGCCCAGGCGCTGGGCAGTCTGCGCCGGCTCGGCCTTGGCCTGCACGCCGTGCGCGGCCAGCAGCTCGGCCAGCGGCAGGTCGTCGGTGCCGTGCACCCATTGCGTGATCTCGGGCGCGAAGCTGCGCCCGCCCAGGTCCTGCAGCACGGCCAGCACATCGGCCTCGCCCATGGGGCCGCCCTGGCAGCGCTGCCACAGCGCGCGCATCACGTCGTCCAGCGTGCTGCGGCCTTCGCGGCGCAGTTGCAGGTCCAGGGCCAGTGCGACCAGGCAGCCCTTGGTGTAGTAGCTGACGGTCTGGTTGGGCGTGTTCTCGTCCTGGCGGTAGTACTTGACCCAGGCGTCATAGCTGGCCTGGGCCACGGACTGCAGGTGTCGGCCCGGCGTCTGCAGCACCTGGTTGATGGTGCGCGTGATGAGCTTGAGGTATTGGGCGTTGTCGATCAGGCCGGCGCGGCGCAGCAGCAGGTCGTCGTAGTAGCTGGTGAAGCCTTCGAAGAACCACAGCAGCTCGGTGTAGTTCTCCTGCCCGTAGTCGTAGCGCGCGAATTCGGCCGGGCGCAGGCGCTTGACGTTCCAGGTGTGGAAGTACTCGTGGCTGATCAGGCCCAGCAAGGTGGTGTAGCCCTCGGCGGCCTTGCGCTCGCCCACGCGCGGCAGGTCGCGCCGGCCGCAGATCAGGGCCGTGGAGTTGCGGTGCTCCAGGCCCCCATAGCCGTCATCGACCACGTTGAGCATGAACACGTAGCGCTGCATGGGCGCGGGCGTGGCCTGCTCGCCCGTACCGTGCCAGAAGGCCAGCACGGTCTCGCAGATCCTGCGTGCATCGGCAATCAGGCGCGCGCCGTCGAAGCTGGGCGCGGCGCCCGCGACGATGAAGCTGTGCGGCACGCCCGCGGCCACGAAGTCGCCACGCCAGAAGCTGCCCATCTCCACGGGGCAGTCCACCAATTCGTCGTAGTGGGCGGCGCGGTACAGGCCCCAGCCGCGCGCATCGGTGTCCACGGCGTCCAGGCCGGTGGCCACCTGCCACGATGCCGTGGCATCCGACGCAAGCAGTTGCAGCGTGTGCGGCGTATCTTCCTGGCCGTGCACGCGCAGGCAGAGGCTGGTGCCGTTGAAAAAGCCGCGGCGGCGGTCCAGCCAGGCCGTGCGCACCGAGCTGTCATAGGCGCAGAACTGGTAGCTGAGCACCAGGGGCGTGTTGGCGTCGCAATCGGCCTGCCAGAGGTTCTTTCCCTGCTGGGCCAGCGCGACGGGGCGGCCGTCCTGCTCGGCAGACAGGCCCTGGAGGTTCTTGGAGAATTCCCGCACCAGATAGCTGCCGGGAATCCAGACCGGCAGCGACAGGGTCTGGCCAGCGGCCGGGCGGGCGATGTGCAGCTGCACGCTGAACAGGTGCGCATCCACATCAAGGGCCTGCACGCGGTAGTGGATGTCCGCTGCGGCAGTGGCAGTGGCGGTGGCGGCGAGGGGAGAGGTCATTCGGGCTCCTGCAGGTGTGGCCTGGAGGCTGCCCGGGCCCGCTGCGGCGGGCTGGAGCCGGGAAGCTCCGGCCGAGGGGGATCAGGTGGGGGGGGGGGGGGGGGGCGGGGCGGCCCGCCCCCCCCCCCCCCCCCCCCCCCCCGGTGGCGGTCAGCGCGCGGCTGCGGCTGCGGCCAGGTTCTTCTCGACTTCCTGGGCGCTGATGGCGCCAGGCACGCGGGTGTTGTTGGTGAAGATGACGGTGGGCGTTCCCGTGATCTTGTACTTGCGGCCAAAGGCCAGGTTGCGCTGCACGGCCGAGGTGTCGCACTGGGCGGCGGCCGGTACCTTGTCGCGCAGCATGTGGTCGGCCCATGCACCGGCCTGGTCCTTGGCGCACCAGATGTTGCGCGACTTCTCGGCCGAGTCGGGGCTCAGGATGGGGTACAGGAACAGGTAGATGGTGACGTTGTCCACGGTCTGCAGGTCGCGCTCGAAACGCTTGCAGTAGCCGCAGTTGGGATCTTCGAACACGGCCATCTTGCGCTCGCCCTTGCCGTGGACGATGGTCACGGCGTCCTTGAGCGGCAGCTGCTTGAAGTCCACCGCCGTCAGCTGGTTCATGCGGTCTTCGGTGAGGTTGCGGCGCGCCTTGGTGTCGATCAGCTCGCCCTGGATCAGGTAGTTGCCCTTGGCGTCCGTATAGAACAGGTCCGTGCCGATGCGCACTTCGAACAGGCCGGACATGGGCGTGGGGCGGATTTCGTCGATCTTTTCCAGCTGGGGAATGCGCTCGGTCAGCGTCTTGCGCAGGTTGGCGTCCTGGGCATGGACACCGAGGCTCCAGGTCAGGCTGGCGGCCGTCAGCAGGCAGGCGAAGAGTTTCATGGCAATGCGGTGGGTGGGCGGGGCCGCGTTCAGGCCGGCCGCGCCGTGGTTGAGGGGGATTGCGCGGCGCGGGGCGCCACGGAGCAGGGGTACGAGTCGCAAAACGGCAAAGGGTTCAACGGCACGGGATCGGCTTGGCTCCAGGCTCAGGCGCCGTTGCGCGGGTCCAGGCCCATGGCCTGGCGCGCCATCCAGTCCTTGAGCGGGCCGAAGCGCTCGAAGCCCTTCATGCCCCAGTTGCGCAGCATCTGCACCGGAACCTCGGAGCGGCTGAACAGCTGCTGCAGCCCGTCCATGGCCAGGCCCATGGGCGCCAGCGCGGCCTTGCGCTCGCGTTCATAGCGGCGCAGCAGGCGCAGATCGCCGGTGCTGCGCCAGTAGCCGCGCTCCTGCAGCACGCGTGCCAGCGCCTGCACATCGCCCAGGCCCAGGTTCAGGCCCTGGCCTGCCAGCGGATGCACGTTGTGGGCGGCATCGCCCACCAGCACCCAGCTGCGGGCCGAGCGTGCATCGCCGTCGGGCATGGAGCCGCACCAGTGGTCGGCCACGGCCTGCTGCAGCGGCCAGGCCATGCGCGGTGCGCTCAGCTCCAGCCGCCCCAGCGCGCCCTGGCTGATGGCTTCCAGCCGCGCGGTGAAATCCTGTGTGTCGGCGGCCAGCCAGCCGTCGGCCAGCTCGCGGGCGATGGACCAGACCACGGCCACGCTGTGGCCTTGCGGGCCGTCCAGCGGCAGCAGGGCCAGGATGCCTTCGGGCGTGAACCACTGTCGCGCCACCTGTCCGTGCGGCAGCTCGCAGTGCAGCCGGGTGGCGATGGCGTGCTGTGCATAGGGCGTGACGGCGAAGTCCACGCCGAACTCGCTGCGCGTGCGGCTGGCGCGGCCCTCGCAGATGGCCGTCAGCGGCGCCGCCACGGGCTGCTCCACCACCTCGACCATGGGCTGGTAGCGCACGGCCTCGGCCAGGCGCTGCTCCAGCGCGGGCACATCGACGATCCAGGTCAGGGCCTCGACATCCTGGCTGGCGGCGTCGAACAGCACATGGCCGTCCAGGTCGCCAAAGACTTCCATTTGCGTCACGGGCGTGGCGTGCTGGTCATCGGGCCAGCAACGCAGGCTGTCCAGCAGGCCGCGTGCGCTGGCATTGAGCGCGTAGGCGCGCACATCGGGCGCGTTGCCGGTCGGCGCGGCCACCACCAGGGCCACGCGCAGCCGTTCCCGGGCCAGCAGGAGAGCCAGGGTCCGGCCTGCAATGCCGGCCCCGCGTATACATACATCAAAGGTTTGCGCCATGGCCGGCATTGTAGGAGTCCGGGCCATGCCGGGGATTCCAACTGGCGCAAACTCCGGCTTTGGCATGACCTGCCGCAGCCTGCGTCGCCATCTGGCATATTGCCGCCCATCGCATGGCGCCATTCGCACCATGGATGGCATACACACTCCAGATTTCCCAAAAAGAGCTATCCGATGTTTGACCAAGAAAGAGACGTGCAGGGCCGCATTGCCCAGTTGTGGGTATATCCCGTCAAATCCTGCGCGGGCATCGCGCTGCAAAGCAGCGGCGTCGGCGCCACCGGCCTGGCCTGGGACCGCCACTGGATGGTGGTCGATGCGCAGGGCGAATTCCTGACCCAGCGCGACCATCCGCGCATGGCCTGGATACGCCCTGAGCTGGAGGCCGGGCACCTGGTGCTGCACTTTCCCCAGCAGCCGCCGCTGCGCATCGCGCTGCAGGCCACGGGGCCGGAGCGCCGGGCGCGCGTCTGGTCGGACTGGGTGCAGGCCTGGGACATGGGCCCCGAGGCCGCCCGCTGGCTGACGCAGGCCCTGGGCACGGACTGCTCCCTGGTGCGCTTCGACCCGGCAGCGCCGCGCCGCACCAGCGAGCGCTGGACCGGGGGCGAGGCTGCACCTGTGCACTTCGCGGACGGCTATCCGCTGCTGGTACTGAGCCAGGCGGCCGTGGATGAACTCAACCAGCGCCTGCAGGCCGCCGGCCAGCCCGCCGTCGATGCCCGCCGCTTCCGACCCAACATCGTGATCGAGGGCCTCGAAGCCCATGACGAGGACCGGGTCGACGGGTTCGACGTGCTCGATGCCCAGGGCCTGCGGCTGCGCATGGCCAAGCCCTGCACACGCTGCCCCATTCCCGACATCGACCCCGTCACGGCCGTGCAGGGCACCGCCGTGGGTGACGCCATCCGTACCTACCGCCAGGACGACCGTGTCGATGGCGCCATCACCTTCGGCATGAATGCCGTGCTGGAAGGCCTGCATGACGGGGCCGAACTGGTCGTTGGCCAGTCCGTGGCCGGCGACTGGCAGTTCGCCTGAAACGACAGGAAATGCCCGGTTGACTAAAATACGGGGTTTGTCCCCAGAATCCCTGTAGAAAGCCCTGCCATGAGCCTCAAATGCGGCATCGTGGGCCTGCCCAATGTGGGCAAGTCCACTCTCTTCAACGCGCTGACGAAGGCCGGCATCGCCGCCGAGAACTATCCCTTCTGCACCATCGAGCCGAACACCGGCGTGGTGGAAGTGCCCGATCCGCGCCTGCAGAAGCTGGCCGACATCATCACGCCCGAGCGCATCGTGCCGGCCATCGTCGAATTCGTGGACATCGCCGGCCTGGTGGCCGGTGCCTCCAAGGGTGAAGGCCTGGGCAACCAGTTCCTGGCCCACATCCGCGAGACCGACGCCATCGTCAACGTGGTGCGCTGCTTCGAAGACCCGAACGTCATCCACGTGGCCAACAAGGTGGACCCCATCGCCGACATCGAGGTCATCCAGACCGAGCTGTGCCTGGCCGACCTGGCCACCGTCGAGAAGGCGCTGAACCGCTACAGCAAGGCCGCCAAGTCGGGCAACGACAAGGAAGCCGCCAAGGTGGTGGCGCTCCTGACCCCCATCCAGGCTGCCCTGGACCAGGGCAAGCCCGCACGCACGGTGCCCGTCTCCAAGGAAGATGCGCCCCTGCTCAAGCAGTTCTGCCTGATCACCGCCAAGCCCGCCATGTTCGTGGGCAACGTCAGCGAAGACGGCTTCGAGAACAACCCGCTGCTCGACAGCCTCAAGGCCTATGCCGAGGCACAAGGCGCTCCCGTCGTGGCCATCTGCGCCAAGATCGAGGCTGAAATGGCCGAGATGAGCGACGAAGACCGCGACATGTTCCTGCAGGAACTGGGCCTGGAAGAACCGGGCCTGAACCGCCTGATCCGCGCCGGCTTCGGCCTGCTGGGCCTGCAGACCTACTTCACGGCCGGCGTCAAGGAAGTGCGCGCCTGGACCATCAAGGTCGGCGACACCGCCCCCCAGGCCGCAGGCGTCATCCACGGCGACTTCGAGCGCGGCTTCATCCGTGCCCAGACCATCGCCTTTGACGACTTCATCGCCTTCAAGGGCGAGCAAGGCGCCAAGGACGCGGGCAAGATGCGCGCCGAAGGCAAGGAATATGTCGTCAAGGATGGCGACGTGATGAACTTCCTGTTCAACGTCTGAGGCAACGGATGCCGCGGCAGAACTGCTGAAAAGCAGTTCTCGCCCACCTCAGGAAACCGCGCTTGTGCGCGGTTTTTTCATGCCTGGATCGATTCGGTCCCGCGCACCGAACGTCCATGGACAATGGCGCCTTTCCATTGGGGAAAGAGAGACCTTGAAATGGACCGCCCGCATTTCAGATTCCATCCCGGTGCTTATGAAACCGTCTTCGAGCAGGAAGAGGGTGTGTGTTCCTGCTGCGGACAAAACCGCAGCCTCAAGTACGAAGGCCCGTTCTACAGCCAGCAAAGCCCCGACTACCTGTGTCCCTGGTGCATTGCCAGCGGGCAGGCTTGCGAGACATACGACGGCGAACTTGTGGGATATACCGATATCGAAGGCGTGTCGCCTGATCCGGCAGACCCCGAGCCCACCATCGCCAGGGAACTGCTGCTGGAAATAGCGCAGCGTACGCCTGGCTACAGGGCCTGGCAGCAGCCCGTGTGGCTCACGCACTGCAACGCACCCTGTGTCTTCCTGGGTCACGCCGACAGGCAGGCCGTCGAGCCTTTCCTTGCTGAAGTCCTGCCCGACATCGAAGGCAGCTACAGGAACGATGCGCAGTGGATGCTGGAGCGCATGTCCACGGACGGCATGATTTCCGGCTGCCTTTTCCGGTGCGTGCATTGCGGCCGGCATCGGCTGCATATGGACGTGGGATGAATCCAATGACCACCTACGCCGACCTCTCCACCCAAACAGGCATTGCGCTGCCGCCGCTGTTGAGCGACCTCCTGGCATCGGGGAAGACCGTCTACGGTCCGGATTGGGCTGCCACCTGGCGCCAGCGCTGCCTGCAGGACCCGCCCTTGTTCATGAGTTGGCAGGACTTCGAATGGATAGACGCCGAAGCCAGCCGGGAAATCATCGAGGGCTGGCTTCATCCTGGCGCACAGAACGGCCGGAGCTTTCTGCCATTCGCCCAGTCGGGTGCTGGCGATGCCTGGTGCCTGACGCCGCTGGACACGCATGGCGTGGGCGTGGCGCTGGTGTTGCACGATGACGAGGCCAGCAGTGTTTCGCACGCCTGCTTCGATGACTTTGTCTGTGCGGGATTTCTGCAGGCCTTTGCGGACCTGAGCGATCAGCTGGATGACTTCTCGGAGCCGGAGGCCTTGCAACTGTTGCGGGCCGATGTCGCGCAGGCCGCGCGCTTCATGACGCAGGAGTTGGGTGGCTATCTGCAGGATTTCTGCCGGCGTCCCTTGGAGATCAGGCCTTGGCGCGACGGGCCCCGGGCGCGTGTTCGTCAGGTGGCTTCATTGATTTCACAAGATGAACTGGCGGCCGAACTGGACAGGCTGCCCGCCGTGGACCTTTCCTTTCCCGTCGTGGCGCGCTGGGAAGTGCGTTCGGTGGAGGAGGGAGACGCGCGGCACGGCCCTGCGCCAGAGCCCACAAAGATCGATTGGCGCACCCTCGCCGCCGATCCCCTGCAGAAGATGGCGGCCATCAGGGCCTGCCAGAGCGAGCATGGCTGCAGCCTGGGACAGGCCAAGGCCATGGTGGACCAGTACATCGGAAGCTTGGACCGCCATGCGTGAACGCGGGCGGACCGGCCCCTGCAACCCACCATAATCACCCATCCCGCCAGCCGACCGCCCCGACCTCGAGCGTGAACTGGGATGCAGGGATGATCAAACGGCCAAGCCTTCAGGCCACGGGTCAGTGGATCTATGAGTCCGTTCAGACCGATTCGCCGAAATACCCGCGCGTATACCCCAAGGCCTTCGAGAGTTGCGCGGCGGCGTCGATGACGCGCGGCGCCATCTCCTTCATGCGGGCCACGCTCAGGCGGTCCAGCGGTCCCGAAATGCCGATGGCGGCCACGGGACGCTCGAAGGCGTCGTACACGGCTGCGGCCAGGCCGCCAACGCCTTCGCGCCACTCCCCGCGATTGACCGCATATCCGACGCGAAGCGCCTTGGCGCATTCGGCCTTCAGAAGCTCCTTGCTCACGATCGTGTTTGGCGTGAACCTCGGCAAAGGGTCAGGTAGCCGGTCAAGGTACTGCGCGGGCTGCGCCGCCAGCAGGGCCTTGCCCGTGGCCACGGCATAGGCGGGAGCGCGGCCACCGATCATCGAGTAGGCGCGTATGGGCTGGACGCTGTCTATCTTGTCCACGTAGATGACATCCTGCCCTTCAAGCACCGACAGATGGACCGTCTCCGCGCTTTCCTCGGCCAGTACCGCCATGAAAGAGGGAGCGATCTTGCGCAGGTCGAGCTGCCCCAGCTGGCGCACGCCCAGTGCATACATCTTGGTCGTGCTGCGAAAGCCCCCGCCTGCCGGGTCGCGCTCCACGTATCCGGCGTGGATGAGGGTCTGCAGTGTCCTGTGCGCATTGCTTCGGGTGAGGCCCACGCGGGCCGCCACGTCGTCGATGACGCGTGCCTCGCCCTGCATCTCGGCAATGGCCTCCAGCACTGCCAGGCCCTTGAGTAGCGTTTTGTCCATGCAATGAATCCCAAATGTTGGGATGAGCTTAGCACGCATGGCGTCGCTCACGGCCCGGACAGCATCTTTGCGAGCCCGCTCGCGCCGTGCCCGGGGATCAGATGGGGCAGGTTCGCTCGGCCCGAGTTTCCGATGCGCACAACTCCTGGACCAGTCGGCCGGCCACTCCCCGTGCGAGCCGTGCGTTGACATCCATGGAGTTGGTCCAGAAGTAGGTTCCTGCCGCCATGGTGCCCAGCACGCTGATGTCCGCATTGATGCTGCCGTCGGACCGCATCAGATTTCCGGTCGCGAAATCCACGCACAAGCCGCCGAAGCGGTGAGGGCAGGCCTCGCCCCGGTCCAGCAGGTTGCGCAGCAATGGCAGGTCCGAGTGCCTGGCGTCGGCGGAAAAGCTCGTGGCATTGATGACCACGTCCGCTTGCAGCTCGGCCCTGTCCCGGGCCTGAATGCGGAACCGGTGGTGCTGGCCGGGGACCGGGGCTACAGACTGCAGGCCCGGCATCACCTGCAGGCGCCCCGCACGAAGCAATGCCTGCAGCCTGCGTGCATTCTCGATGGGGAAGGTCACGCGGCGAGCCATCCAGATGCTGCGCAGCGTGGCGTCGAAGCGCTCGCGCCCGGCGTCGTCGAGCTGCTGCCAGATGGCGTCCACGACGGCGTTGAGCGCATTGCCCAGCGACTGCCATTGCCGTGGACGCGATGAGGACAGCGTGATTTCCTCTTGCAGATAGTCCGTGGCAGGGGGCGGTGCAGCCTGCAGGTCCAGGAGTTCGTCGAACGCTATGCCCTGGTGCGCCAGTTCGTCTGCGAGCAGACCCATTGCCTCTCGCAGTGTCAGGCGGCGGCCTTGGGCGACCCCTTCGGCAAGGGTGGCCACAAGGCGCGGACTCAGTGTGACGGGCTGGTTCTTCAGGCCCCTGACCGACGGAAGCCTGCCGTTGCGGGACATGCAGTACATCGGCCCCGTGTGGCCGGCTTCGGCAAGCGCCACCACGGCGTCGATGGCGCTCAGGCTCGTGCCCAGCACGCATACCGTCGCATCGCGGGGGATGCCACAGGCCAGTGCCCGGACCGGGTACGGGCTGTCGAAGTAGCCGGCGTGGCCGCGCAGGTCCCCGAACGCGGCCGAGCTCAGGTTGCCGATGGCGAGGATCACCCGTTGCGCGATGTGCTCTGCCTGCTGTGTCACGAGCCGGTAGCCGGCCGGTGGGTCTGCCCTGACATCGTGCACGGCCTCCCGGACGTGGCGGATGTCCACGCCCAACGTGGCCCCCGTGGCACAGGTTTCGCGGTAGACATCTTCCAGATAGCGGCCGAAAAGCGGGCGCGGCAGAAACGAGTCGTGCGTGATCTGCTCGCCCTGGAAATGGGTGATTGCCTGGCGGTGGAGCCAGCGCAGAAAGTGTTGCCGGTCATCTTCGGCGACGGACATGCTGCCGGCCGTGACGTTCAGAAGATTGGTGGGTGCGTCGTCGGCATAGGCCGCTCCACGGCCGACGGCAGGGGCTGGCTCGAAGACCAGCACCTGCAGCCGAGGGAGGGCGCTTTGTGCCTGCACTCGCGCACGCACCAGATGGAACAGGAAGGATGTGGCCACGGAGCCGCCTCCCACGACGGCAATTCGCATGCTTTGCATGAGGGTGCCGTTGCGTTCACTGCACCTGGGCAGTCTTTTGAACCTGGCCCCACTTGGCCAGCTCGGCCTCGATGAGCCGGGTGGTGTGTTCGGGACTGCTTGCGTAGGCATCGGCGCCCTGCTTTTGCAGCGTCTGGCGTACTTCGCGCATCTTTGCGATCTCCTGCATGGCCTTCGAGAGCTGGCCCACGATGGCCGGTGGTGTGGCCTTGGGCGCGAGCAGCCCGTAGTAGGTCGTGACTTCGAAATCCGGGAAACCCGATTCCTTGAGCGTGGGCACGTCGGGCAGCATGTCGCTGCGCCTGGCGCTGGTCACGGCCAGTATGCGCAGCTTGCCACTGCCGATCTGCGAGGCCAGTGCCGGCAGCGTCTCGAAGACCAGGTCGATCTGGCCACCCAGCAGATCGGCGACAGCGGGCGCGCTTCCCTTGTAGGGGATGTGCATCAGTTTCATGCCGGCCGCCTGCTGGAAGTACTCCCCCGTCATGTGCTGGGTGGATCCATTGCCTGCGGAGCCATAGCTCAGGCCTTTGCCGCCGGCCTTGCCGAGCTTGACCAGCTCGGCCACGGAATGGGCGGGCAGGTCGCTGCGCACCGCGATGGCCAGAGGCACCGAGCTGCCCATGGAGACGCCGGTCAATGCCGTCATCAGGTCGTAGGGAGGCTTTTGCGTGGGGATGACCGCGTGGATGGCCAGGCTGCCAATCGCTCCGAACAACAGGCTGTAGCCGTCGCCGGCGCTGTTGGCCACGGCCGTGGCGCCGATTTCGCCTCCGGCGCCTGCCCGGTTTTCGATGACGAAGGGCTGGCCCAGCCATTGACCCAGGTACTGCGCATAGACGCGTGCCGTGATGTCGGTCGCGCCGCCGGGCGGGTAGGGCGTGACGACGCGCACGGGCTTTGCCGGCCATTGCTGTGCGAGCAACGGCCCCGAGCAGGCCATGCCTGCGATGCCTGCCAGGATTTGGCGTCTGTGAATCATCTTTTATCTCCTTTTGCCCTTGGGGTCGGTGGGTTTCTGATCGCTGTCGGCTTGAATTCAGTTCTTTGTTTATTCCCAAAAATTAGGATTGATGTCTCATAATTTGTTGACATCATGGGCGCCGCTGGTAGGATTTGTCAACGCGGCAACACCTTGGCGATAACCCCAGCCAACCGCACACGCCGACCACGCCCCTCGTTTTTGGAGACAACATGAGCCATCAACTGCCGCTGGACGGCATCAAAGTGATCGAGATCTGCAACGTGGCGGCTGGGCCTTTTTGTGGAATGCTCCTGGCGGACCTGGGGGCCGAGCTGATCAAGGTGGAGAACCCGCAAGGCGGTGACACCCTGCGCAGCTGGCCACCCATCAGTGACGGTTACAGCGAGAACTTCGCCTCGCTCAATCGCAATAAGAAGTCGGTCACCCTCAACCTCAAGGAGGCCGGCGATGTGCAACTGCTGCGCGAGCTGGTCCGGGGTGCCGATGTGCTCATCGAGAACAATCGCCCCGGTGTCATGGACCGCCTGGGGCTGGGCTACAAGGACCTGCAGGCCCTGAACCGGCGCCTGGTCTACTGCTCCATCTCGGCCTACGGACAGTCGGGGCCGCGGTCCGGGGAAGGCGGGTTCGATCTCACCGTCCAGGCCATGAGCGGCATCATGAGCATCACCGGGGAGGAGGGCGGCGCTCCCGTGAAGTGCGGCGTGCCGCTGGCCGATTTCTCCGCGGGCCTGTATGCCGCTTTCTCCATTGCGGCGGCATTGCGTGCGGCGCAGGCCAGCGGACAGGGTGTACATCTGGATGTGCCAATGCTGGGCGCCACGCTGGGTATCGCGGCGCTACAGACATCGGAGTACTTCGGCAGCGGGCGTGACCCGCGCGCGCTGGGCTCGGCCCATCCCCGCAACGCGCCGTACCGCGTCTTTCGCTCGTCCGATGGCTACTTCGGCATGGCCGCCGGCAACAACGCGCTGTGGCGTTCGGTCTGCGAAGTGGTCGGCAAGATGGCGCTGCTGGATGATGCCCGTTTCCTGACGCCGACGCTGCGTGCCCAGCACCAGGATGCTCTGCTGGAGATCCTCGAAGAGGAGTTCGTGCGCGCCGACACGGCGACCTGGCTGCAGCGCTTTCGCGACGCGGGGGTGCCCTGCGCGCCCATCAATCGGTACTCGGAGGTGCTCGTCGACCCGCAGGTCGAGCACATGCAGTGGGTGCAACCGCTGGAGCTGCCCAACGGCGTGAAGACCAGGACCTTTGTCTCGCCCGTCCGCTTCGATGACCGCACGCTGGCGGTCCGGCTGCGGCCGCCTTCGCTGGGCGAGCACAACGAGCAGGTGCTGGGTCCGCTGCGCGATGGCGCAAAGGAGACGGTATGAGCGGCGTCCTGGATATCCAGGTCAGCGGCCACCGCTGGACTTTCACCCTCAACCGCCCCGACAAGCTCAATGCCCTCAACGCGGAGCTGGTCGACGCACTGCTGGAGGGGGTGCGGCATGCCCATGCCCAGGGGGCTCGCCTGCTGGTCCTGCGCGGCGCTGGAAAGAGCCTGTGCGCCGGCTTCGATCTGTCCGACCTGGAGGCACAGAGCGAAGGCGATCTCGTCCTGCGCTTCATCCGCATCGAACAGCTGCTTCAGGCGCTTGCAACGTCGCCGGCATACACCGTCGCCCTGGCGCATGGCAAGGTGTACGGGGCTGGCGTCGACCTGTTCGCCGCATGCCGCCGGCGTATTGCCAGCGCACAGGGCATGTTCCGCATGCCCGGCCTGAAGTTCGGCCTGGTGCTCGGAACCCGGCGCTTCGCCGACCTGGTGGGAACGCAGAAGGCCTTGGACATCCTCGGCGCAAGCCGGCCGTTTTCCACGGACGAGGCCGTGCAGATGGGATTCGTCCAGCAGGTCCTGGCCCAGGAGGATTGGCCGGGCGTGGTGCAGGAATGCGAAGCGCTGGTCGTTGAACTCGAGGACGAGGCCCGGGCCTCGCTGTATCGCGCGCTCGATACGGTACAGGCGGATGCCGACCTGGCGCATCTGGTGCGTTCCGCCGCGCGGCCAGGGTTGAAAGACCGGCTGCGCAAGTATCTGGGCCAGTAGTGGAGCAATTTTCACAAGGACCAACCCATGCCTTCTGGATTCGTCGGAAAAAACAAATGTGTTCCCCTGCAGGAACTCGTCTCGCGCGTACCGGACGGGGCCTCCCTGGCCATCGGCGGGAGCTTTCTTCACCGTGGCCCGTTCGCCTTCGTGCGCGAACTGATCCGCCAGGGCAGGACCGGCCTTGAAATCATCAAGCAGTCTCCCGGCTACGACATCGACATTCTTTGCCGGGCCGGGGCCGTCAGAAAGGTGCGGGCCGGCATCGTCGCGATGGAGGGCAACTTCGGCCTGGCGCCCTGGTACCGCCGGGCCGTCGAGCGCCAGGAAGTCGTTCTCGAAGAGCATGCCTGCGCGAGCCTGACCGCCGGGCTGCGCGCGGCGGCGTACGGCATCCCCTTTCAGCCGTGCGCTGGCTTGCACGGAAGCGACCTGCCCGCCTTGAACGGCTGGGTGAGCCTGCCGGACCCGTACTCGGATCGCGCACCGGTGTACGCCATCCCGGCCATCGAGCCGGACTATGCGGTGCTGCTTGCCTCGGAGATCGACCGGCAGGGGAACGTGCGCATTGCGGGCACGCCGCATTGGGACCGCATCATGAGCCGTGCCTCACGCAGTGTGCTGGTGGTGGCGGAAAAGCTGGTGGACACGCAGGTATTCCAGGACAACCCGGAGTCCACCGTCGTGCCGTATTTCATGGTCGAAGCCTTCTCCGTCGTCCCCGGCGGCGCCTGGCCAGGCTCATGCTGGCCCAGCTATCCGATCGATTACCCCGCGGTCGAAAGCTATCTGGCCGAGGGCGACGAAGCCCTGGCCGCGCACCTGGCGAAAGCGCCCGAGGCAGCAACACAGGAGAAGGCACGATGAGCGCGAACTGGTCCGGTTTTTCATACATCGCCATCAACCTGGCCCGGTTCATCCGGCCCGGCGAGATCACGTTCAGCGGCGTCAATTCCACCTTGCCCATGCTGGCCTGCCTGCTGGCCAAAAAGACGCTGGATGAGGACTTCATCTACATCAACGTCGCGGGCGGCGTGGACCCCGAGCCGTCCAGCGTCCCGCTGTCGAGCTCGGACCCCGTGCTCGCGCAGCGCAGCGCGTCCATCTTCGCCAACGAGGACTTCTACGACCTGTGCTGCCGCGGGCGCATGGATTTGACGTTTCTTGGCGCGGCGCAGATCGACGGCGAGGGGTGCGCCAACAACTCGGCGATCGGCGACTGGCACAGGCCCAAGGTGCGCCTTCCCGGTGGAGGCGGCGGCGCCGTCATGCTTCCCACCGCCTTGCGCGCGTGCACCTGGCGTACCGAGCATTCGACGCGCACCCTGGTGAACAAGCTCGACTTTCGCACCTCGTGGGGAGGCTTTCATGGAGTGGTCACTCCGATCGCGACCTTCATCAAGCGCGACGGACGCCTGGCGCTGGATTCATGGCACCCGCAGGCATCCCTCGAAGAAGTGCGCGAGCGCACGGGTTTCGAGTTTGACGCCAGCACGGCGCATCCCACCGACCCGCCAACGCAGCGCGAGCTCCAGGCCCTGGCCTCGCTGGACCCTGACGGGCAGTTCGAGCGCGATGCACGCGTGAGCCTGCGCTGAGCCGCACCGGACAGGAGCTGCCAATGACCGACGAATTCGAATCCCTGGTCGCGGCCTTTCATCGCCGCTGGCAGTCGCCAGGGTGGGCTGCAAGGCCCGCCCTGGTGGCGCAGGGCGGTGTCCTGAGCTACGGAGCCCTCGCGCAGCGGGTGGGCGTGCTGGCCGGTGGCCTGCGGGTTGCCGGGATACGCGAGGGCGACCGCGTGGCCATTGCCGTGCCGCGGTCGCTGGACCTGGCCTGCGCACTGCTTGCGACCCTGGTGGCCGGCGCCTGTCCCTGCGTGCTGGAGCCCGGGCTTGGCGCCGAGGAGACCGCAAGGCGTTTTGCGGCGACGGCCATGACCTGGCTGGTGCATGACCGGAGCCACCATGACGATCCCTGTCTGGCGGCCGTTGCGCAGGTACGGCGCATTGCATTGGAAAGCCTTGCTCCCGATGTGCAGCCGTACTGGGCTTGCACATCTGGCCCCCGGGACTGTGCCTACCTGCTGTTCACTTCCGGCAGCAGCGGCAAGCCCAAGGGCGTGCTGCAAAGCCACCTGGGGTTGCGGGTCAACGCGGACGGCATCGTCCGGCACACGGGGCTCGGCCCGCAGGACCGGCTGCTGCACACCATGCCGCTGCACCACACCAATGGCGTCAACAACCAATTGCTGGCCCCACTGCTGGCGGGCTCGACCGTCGTGCTGGCGGAGCGCTTCAAGGCGCAGGACATGCCGGCGCTGATGGAGCGGCATCGGCCCACCGTGATCACGGGAGTGCCGACCATGTACTCGCGCATGCTCGCGTTCGAGTTTCCGCCAGCCTCGCTGGCCGCCTTGCGCATGGCGCGCTGCGGCTCGGCCCCCATCACCGAGGAGCTGCACAGGCGGGTCGAGGAAAAGTTGGGCGTGCCCCTGGTCGTGTCGTACGGGCTCTCGGAAGCGACCTGCACTTCTGCGATGAATCCGCCGCTCGCGCGCAGGGTGGGCTCCGTGGGCACGGTGCTGCCGGGGCAGCGGGTCTTTCTTGCCAGGCCGGGCGGTGCCGAGATCGAAGATCCCCTGCAAGAAGGAGAAATCTGCATCAGCGGACCCACCCTCATGCTGGGCTATCTCGAAGAGGGGACCGCAGGCGCGCCCGCCGGCCCCGGGCCGGCACTGCGCACCGGAGACCTGGGGCGCTTCGATGCCCAGGGGTATCTGTACATCACCGGCCGCATCAAGGACGTGATCATCCGCGGCGGCGAGAACCTCTCTCCCAACCTCATCGAAGGCGTGCTTGCGAAGGTGCCGGGCGTACGCGCCTGCTGTGTCGTGGGCCGGCCCGATGCCGACCTGGGCGAGGTGCCGTGCGCCTTCGTCGTGAGAACCGGCGACGAAACGGGACGTGCACTCACGGAGCAGCACCTGGCCGCTGCGGTGCTGGGCGAGCTCTCGCGGATGCATGCACCCGTCGCCTACCACTACGTTGATGCCCTTCCGGAAAATTCCGTAGGGAAGGTGGACAGGAAGATCCTCAAGGCCGCGCTGGCCTGAGTGGCCGGGTGGGCAGGGCGGCAGCCGGCCGCAGCGGCGGCAACCCACCATAATCACCCATCCCGCCAACCGACCTCCCTCACCTTCGTGCCCCACCCCACCAGTCCCGCAGCCTCTCCCATCCATGCCGAACTCGTTGCCGTGCTGGCGGCCGTGACCCAGGGCACACCGCGCGTGCTGACCACGGCGGACGGGCAGTTGCTGCCGGCGGGGCCGTTCGAGGTGGGGCACCGTTCGCTGCAGGCCGGCCTGCGTGCCTGGGTGGAGGAGCAGACCCATCACCCGCTGGGCTACATGGAGCAGCTCTACACCTTTGCCGATGGCGATCGCACCGATGCCAGCGGGGCGCGCGTGATCTCGGTCAGCTACCTGGGGCTGACGCGCGAGTCTGCCGACCGCAGCGCGGGGCAGGCCGTCTGGCAGGACTGGTACCGCTACTTTCCCTGGGAAGACTGGCGCGGCGGCGAGCCGGCCCTGCTGCGCTCCCACATCGCTCCGCGCCTGCATGCCTGGATGGCCGAGGCGCGCGGCGCCCAGCGTGCGCTGCGGCGCCAGCGCGCGGACATCGCCTTCGGCCTGGACGGCGGGCCCTGGAACGAGGACATGGTGCTGCAGCGCTACGAACTGCTGTACGAGGCCGGACTGGTGCAGGAGGCGGCTCACCGCGTCCATGGCGCGGCCGCCATGCTGCCCGGCGAGGCCATGCACCACGACCATCGCCGCATCCTGGCCACGGGCATGGCGCGGCTGCGCGCCAAGATCAAGTACCGGCCCGTGGTGTTCGAGCTGATGCCACCCGAGTTCACGCTGCTGCAGCTGCAGCAGACGGTGGAGGCCCTGGCCGGGCGCGGGCTGCACAAGCAGAACTTCCGCCGCCTGATCGAGCAGCAGGATCTGGTCGAGGAGACCGGCCAGCTCACGGTGGGCTCGGCGGGCCGGCCCGCCAAGCTGTTCCGCTTTCGCAGCGATGTGCTGCTGGAGCGGGCCATCTCGGGCAGCAAGCTGCCCCTGGCCAAGGGAATCGACGGTTCCCCCTGAGCCGCACGGCACTTGCCCGATTGTGACAATGGCTTGACAGCACTTATGCTCGTATCTAGCATAAGTTCCTCGCTCAAGCCCGCAAGGCCGCGCGCCACATTTTTTTGACCTACATATACTCAAAATGAGCATTAATATTGCCAATGCCCTCAGTGCCCGCCTGCCGGTACCGCCGCTGCCCGACCTGATGCTGGAGCCGCTGGTGCGCTCGGCCCTGCTGGAAGACCTGGGCCGCGCGGGCGACCTGACCACGGATGCCATCGTCCCTGCCGACGCACAGGCCGAACTGCGCCTTGTGGCGCGCCAGGAGGGCGTGCTGGCCGGGCTGGACATGGCGCGGCTGGCGTTCCGTGCGCTGGATGCGCAGTCGCGTTTCGAGCCGGTGCTGCGCGATGGCAGCGAACTGGCGCCCGGCCAGGAGATCGCGCGCATCCAAGGCAGCGCGCGCGCCATCCTCACCGCCGAGCGCGTGGCGCTCAACTACCTGTGCCACCTGAGCGGCGTGGCCACGGCCACGGCATCGATCGCGAGGGCCATCGCCGACACGGGCGCACGCGTGACCTGCACGCGCAAGACCATGCCCGGCCTGCGTGCGCTGCAGAAGTACGCGGTGCGCGTGGGCGGCGGCAGCAACCACCGCTTCGGCCTGGACGATGCCGTGCTGATCAAGGACAACCACATCGCGCTGGCCGGCGGCGTGGCCGAGGCCCTGGCCCGGGCGCGCGCGGGCGTGGGCCACATGGTGCAGATCCAGCTGGAGGTGGACACGCTGGAGCAGCTGGAGGTGGCGCTGTCCCTGGGCGTGGAAGTGGTGCTGCTGGACAACATGGACCTGGACACGCTGCGCACGGCCGTCTCCATGGCGCGCGGGCGCGCGGTGACCGAGGCCTCGGGCCGCATCACGCCCGAGACGGCGCGCGCCGTGGCCGAGACCGGCGTGGACCAGATCGCCGTGGGCTGGATCACGCACAGCGCCCGGGTTCTCGACATCGGCCTCGACACCTGAGGACTCGGCCATGGCATTTTCTTTGCGCGGGCGGGGACTCTGGACGCTAGCGGCCTGCGCGCTGCTGGCGGGCGCATCGGGGCTGTGGCTGGCGGCGCCCGGCAAGGCCGGCACGCGCCTGGAGCGGCCCATCACCATCGTCGTGACGTTTCCGCCGGGTGGCGGCACGGACCTGCTGGCGCGGCGCCTGGGCGAGCAGCTGCAGCAGCGCCTGGGCCAGCCCGTGGTGGTGGAGAACCGGCCCGGCGCCAGCGGCAACATCGGCGCCCATGCCGTGGCCCAGGCCGTGGCGGACGGCAGCACCTTGCTGATGGCCAACAGCTCGTTCGCCATCAACCCCGGTGTGTACGAGCGCCTGGACTTCGATCCGCGCAAGGACTTCACGGCGGTGTTCAACGCAGGCTCCATCGCCTCGGTGCTGGTCGTGCCTGCGGACAGCGCGCTGCAGACGCTGGAGGACGCGCTGGCCCAGGCGCACCAGGAACGGCCGCTGCTGTTCGCCTCCTGCGGCAACGGCACGCCCCAGCACCTGGCCGGCGAGATGCTGGCCCGGGAGGCGAAGCGCTTTGTGCAGCATGTGCCCTACAAGGGCTGCGGCCCGGCCATCACGGCCGTGGCGGCAGGCCAGGTGGCGGCGGGCATGGTCACGGCCAGCAGTGCTGCGGCCATGATCGCTGCAGGCCGCGTGCGCGCCCTGGCCGTCACGGCGCCGCAGCGACTGCCGCAGCTGGCCGGCGTTCCCACGGTGGCCGAGCGCGGCCTGCCGGGCTTTGCGGTGGAGCAGTGGCATGGCCTTCTGGCACCTGCCGCCACGCCCCGGGCCACGGTGCAGGCATTGCATGACACGCTGGAGCAGGCGCTGGCCGATCCCGCCGTCAGCGCTGGCTTGCGCGACCAGGGCTACACCCTGGCGCGGCAGACACCGGGCCAATTCCAGGCGCTGATCGCGGCCGACATCGACCGCTATGCCGCCGTGACCCGGGCGCTGGGCCTGAAGGCCGATTGAAGGCCGATTGAGGGCCAATTGGGTGGCCGACTGGCGACTTACTGCATGAACCAGCCGTGGCTGACCACCAGCGACTGGCCGGTCAGCGCATTGCTGGGGAAGCCCGCGAACAGCAGGGCCACGCGGGCCACGTCCTCTGTGGTGGTGAACTCGCCGTCTACGGTTTCCTTGAGCATCACGTTCTTGATGACCTCGTCCTCGCTGATGCCCAGCGTGCGGGCCTGCTCGGGAATCTGCTTGTCCACCAGCGGCGTGCGTACGAAGCCCGGGCAGATCACATTGGCGCGCACGCCGTGCTTGGCGCCTTCCTTGGCCACGGTCTTGGCCAGTCCGATCAGGCCGTGCTTGGCCGTGACATAGGGCGCCTTGAGCAGCGAGGCCTCCTTGGAGTGCACCGATCCCATGTAGATCACGCTGCCGCCCCGGCCCTGCGCATACATGTGCTTGAGGCAGGCGCGCGTGGTGAGGAAGGCGCCGTCCAGGTGGATGGCCAGCATCTTCTTCCAGTCGGCAAAGCTGAATTCCTCCACCGGATGCACGATCTGTATCCCGGCATTGCTGACCAGGATGTCGATGCCGCCGAAGGCCCGGGCGGCCTCCTCGACCGAGGCGTTGACCTGGGCCTCGTCGGTTACGTCCACGGCCACGCCCATGGCCTGCGCTCCCGTGGCGCGCAGCTCGGCCGCCGTGGCGTCGGCTGCCTCCTTGTTGAGGTCGGCAATGACGATGCGCGCGCCCTCGCTGGCGAACAGCGTGGCGATCTCCTTGCCGATGCCGCTGGCCGAGCCGGTGATGAAGGCGACCTTGTCCTTGAGTTGCATGGTGAGTCTTTCCTGGAGAGTGGATGAAACAGGCCGGTGTCCATCTTCGGCGGGGCCGGCCGCGTGCCCTTGTCGGCGCAGGGACCAGTCTGGCGCCGGTTTCTTAGACGAAACTGAGTCGGCAGGCCCGGCTCCCCAGTGTTGGCAGCCCGCAAGTCATGGCCGTGACGGCCGGCCCTTCAGGGCGCGGCGGCCTCGCGGTGCCGGGGCTGCTGGAACAGCTCGCAGACCAGTTCGCGCAGCCAGCGCTTGGCCGGTTCCTGCTCGAAGCGCCAGCTCCAGTGCAGCGACACGTCGAAGCGGTGATCGGGCAGGTCGGCATCGCGCACCGCATAGCCGCCGCGCTCGACAAAGCCGGCCGCGATCTCGGCCGGCATGATCACCGCCAGGTCGGTCTTGCCCACGATGGAGGGCACGGCCATGAAATGCGCGGCCGACAGGCGGATGCGCTCATCGAGCCGCAGCGCCTGCAGGATGCGCAGCGTCTCCGAATGCGAGCGCACTGCCGCGAAATCCAGCTGGCGCAGCGTTGCCAGAGCCAGTGGCGCGTCTTCGGGCACGTGCGCCAGCGCGGGGTGGCCGCTGCGCAGCAGCACGCCGTAATGGTCGGACAGCAGCACGGTCTGCCGGGTCCGCGTGCCACCCGGCAGAAAGCCGATGGCGATGTCCAGCGTGCCCCGGTCCAGCGCATCGGCAATGCCGTCCAGCGGCATGGGCAGGGTCTCCAGCTGCACATGCGGGGCGCGCTGGTGCAGCGCCTGCATCAGCGGCGGCAGAAAGCGCGCCTCGCCGATGTCGCTCAGGTGGATGCGAAAGCGCTGTCGCGCCTGCAGTGGCTCGAAGCTCTGGGCCTCGGACATGGCGACTTCCAGCACCTCCAGCGCCTGGCGCACAGCCAGCGCCAGGCGCTCGGCACGCGGCGTGGGGCGCACGCCCGCATGCGCGCGCTCGAACAGCGGATTGCCCAGCAGCAGGCGCAGCCGCGTCACGGCCTGGCTGGCGGCGGGCTGGGACATGCCCAGCTCCTCGGCCGCGCGGCTGACGCTGCAGTGGCGGTACACGGCGTCAAAGACGCGCAGCAGGTTGAGGTCCAGGTTCTTGATATCCATTTGATGAATATCTCTTAGATAGTTTATTCAATTGCTGGAAATCATAAGCGCCTGCACCATGGGCACCGACTTCCATGGCCACCGCGCGGCACGCACCGGGCGGCCGGCCCATTCCCCAGGAGACCCCATCTTGCAAGCACCCACCACACCGCGCAGCCAGCCCGCCGAGGCGTCCCCCTCCACCGCGACCTCCACCGCGACCTACACCGTGCGCCATGCCGTGATCGCCATGCTGCGCGAGCTGGGCATGACGCGCATCTTCGGCAACCCGGGCTCGACCGAGCTGCCGCTGTTCCGTGACTACCCCGAAGACTTCTCCTATGTGCTGGGCCTGCAGGAAACCGTCGTCGTGGGCATGGCCGACGGCCACGCCCAGGCCACGCGCAATGCCAGCTTCGTGAACCTGCACTCGGCTGCGGGCGTGGGCCACGCCATGGCCAACATCTTCACGGCCTTCAAGAACCGCACGCCCCTGGTGATCACGGCGGGCCAGCAGGCGCGCTCGCTGCTGCAGTTCGACCCCTTCCTGCACTCCAGCCAGGCCGCCGAGCTGCCCAAGCCATATGTGAAGTGGAGCTGCGAGCCCGCGCGCGCCGAAGACGTGCCCCAGGCGCTGGCGCGCGCCTACTACATCGCCATGCAGGAGCCGCGCGGCCCCGTGCTGGTCTCCATTCCCGCCGATGACTGGGACAAGCCGGCCGAGCCCGTCACGCTGCGCCACGTGGGCTTCGAGACGCGGCCCGATCCGCGCACGCTGGACCTCATCGGCGATGCGCTGGACGCCGCGCGTGCCCCGGCCCTGGTCGTGGGCGCGGCCGTGGACCGGGCCCAGGGCTGGGATGCCGTGGTTGCGCTGGCCGAGCGCCACCAGGCCCGCGTCTTCGTGGCCCCCATGAGCGGGCGCTGCAGCTTCCCCGAGGACCATCCCCTGTTCGCCGGCTTCCTGCCCGCCATGCGCGAGCGCATCGTGCAACTGCTGTCCGGCCATGACGTGGTCTTCGCCGTGGGCGCGGCCGCCTTCACCTACCACGTGGAAGGCGAGGGCCCGCACATCCCCGAAGACACGGCGCTCTACCAACTGATCGAGGACCCGGCCATTGCCGCCTGGGCCCCCGTGGGCACGGCCGCCGTGGGCAATGTGCGCATGGGCGTGGAGGAGCTGCTGCAGCGCCCCGCGCCCGCACCGCGCCAGGCGCCCGCACCCCGGCCCGCAGCGCCCGTACCGGCCGCGCCCGCCGCAGGCGAGCGCATGTCGGTGGCCTTTGCCATGCACACGCTGGCCCAGGTGCGCGACCGGCTCAGCATCGTGGTGGAAGAGGCGCCCAGCTCGCGCTCCACCATCCAGACCTACCTGCCCATCTTCCACTCGGGCACCTTCTACACCATGTGCAGCGGCGGCCTGGGCCACAGCATGCCGGCCGCCGTGGGCGTGGCGCTGGCACAGCCCGAGTCCAAGGTGGTCGCCGTCATCGGCGACGGCTCGGCCATGTACGCCATCCAGGCCCTCTGGAGCGCAGCCCAGCTGCGCCTGCCCATCAGCTTCGTGATCCTCAAGAACCGCCGCTATGCGGCGCTGCAGGACTTCGCCCATGTCTTCGGCTACCGCGAGGGCGAGAAGGTCGAGGGCACGGAACTGCCCGACATCGACTTCGTGGCGCTGGCCCGTGGCCAGGGCTGCGACGGCGTGCATGTGGAGAACGCGGCCGAGCTGGCCGATGTGCTGGCGCGTGCGCTGGCCCACCCCAAGCCCATCGTGGTCGAGGTCGAAGTCGCCTGAGCGCAGGCCCCGGGGCAGGAGACAAAGCCATGGAAAACACAAGAAGCATAGGCATCCTCGGCGCAGGCGCCATGGGCACCCTGTTCGGCGCGCGGCTGGCCCGCATCGGCCTGGACGTGACCCTGGTCGACGTGAACGACGAGCTGCTGCAGGCCCTGAACCGCGATGGCGCGCGCTGCCACACCGATGAGGGGCTGCTGCAGGCCCGCGTGCATGCGGCGCGGGCCGAGCAGCTCACGGCCGGGCCCGCGCTGTGGCTGGTCTTCACCAAGTCGGCCCATACGCGGGCCGCGCTGCAGGGCATTGCCCATCTCATCGGGCCGGACACGCATTTCCTGAGCCTGCAAAACGGCATAGGCCATGCCGACGTGCTGCGCGAGCGGGTGCCGGTCGAACGCATCGCCGTGGGCGTGACCACCTGGCCTGCGCGCGTGATGTCGCCGGGCGAGGTGAGCTCCATGGGGCAGGGCGGTATCCGCTTCATGCCTTGCGATGGCCAGCGCAGCGCGGTCTTCGACCTGCTGGCGGAAGACCTCAACCGCGCAGGCATGCATTGCAGCATCGACCCGCAGGTGCAGGAAGCCATCTGGGAGAAGCTGGCCTTCAATGCCGCCTTCAACGGCGTGTGCGCCGTGACGCGCCATACCGTGGACGGACTGGCCAATCCGCAGGGCGAGGCCCTGCTGCAGCGCGTGCTGGACGAGGTGCTGTCCGTCGCCCATGCCCATGGCGTCGCCGCCAGTGCCGAGCGCGTGGGCGCGGCCGTGCGCGATGCGCTGGACCACCACCGGGGCCACCAGCCCTCGATGCTGCAGGACCTGCTGGCCGGCCGTGCCACCGAGACGGGCGCCATCCATGGCGCCGTGCTGCAGGTGGCCGACCGCCTGGGCATTGCCGTGCCGGTGACGCGCACGCTGCACGCACTGGTCAGCCTGTCCGAGAACGCGGGCGCTGTCGCACCGCGCTGAACGCGCTCAAGGCAAAACGAGCCACTACAAGAAGGAGACAAGATGCTGCGCAGACAAGCACTCAAGGCCGCACTGGCCATAGGCGCCCCGCCCCTGCTGGGCATGGGCACGGCACACGCACAGACCGGCAAGCCCGTCGAATGGGTGGTGGGCTTTGCCGCAGGCGGCGGCTCGGACGCCGTGGCGCGCACCGTGGGCGAGTCCTTTGGCAAGGCCCTGGGCCGCACCGTGGTCGTCATGAACAAGCCCGGGGCCGGCACCAACATCGCCGCCGAATACGCGGCGCGCACGCGCGAACTGGGCAGCCTGGTCTTCACGGCCGACTTCGCCACGCTGGCGGCCAACCCCCACCTGTTTCGCAAGCTGGCCTACAACGCCGAGAAGGACTTCGTGCCCATTGGCCTGCTGGCGCGTTTCCCGCTGTTCCTCGTGGTCGGCAACCAATTGCCGGTGCACAACCTGCAGGAGTTCACGCAGTGGGTGAAGGCCCAGCCAGGCCTCGTCAGCTACAGCAGCCCGGGCCTGGGCACGCCGCACCACCTGGCCACCGAACTGCTGTCGCAGCGCCTGGGCCTGAAGATGTCCCATGTGCCCTATCGCGGCGCGGGGCCGGCCCTGATCGACGTGATCGGCGGCCAGATCCCCTTCATGCTGGCCGACAGCGCGGCGGCGGCCCAGCACATTGCGGCCGGCAAGCTGCGCGTCATCGGCGTGGCCAGCGCCGAGCGGCTCAAGAGCCATCCGTCCGTGCCCACGCTGGCCGAGCAGGGCGTGAAGGATTTCGAGGCCCATGCCTGGCAGGGCCTGGTCGCACCCGCAGGCACGGACGACGCCACCGTACAGGCCTGGTCCGTGGCGCTGCAGCAGGCGCTGCGCTCGCCTGCCGTGCTGGCGCGTTTCGAGGCGCTGTCGCTGGAGCCGCTGCCCGGCACGCCTGCGCAGATGCGTGACTACTGGCGCAGCGAAAGCCGGCGCTGGGGCCAGGTCATCGAGTCGGCGGGCATACGGCTGGATTGACCGTAGCGCCGCTGCGCCGCTGCTGCTTCAGGCGCCCTCACCGTTTTCAAGAACTCATAACCCAAGGAGACATAGCTCATGCACAAGACAACCCCCTTCAGCCGCTGGCGCCGCCTGGGCCTGCTGGCCCTGCTGGGCGCGACGGCCTCGGTCCCTGCGCTGGCGCAGAAGGCCGGCGACAAATGGCCCGAGCGCCCCGTGCGCCTGGTCGTGAACTTCGCGCCCGGCGGCGCGGCCGACGTGCTGGCGCGCGCCATCACGCCCACCATGTCCCAGGTGCTGGGTCAGTCGGTGGTGGTGGACAACAAGCCCGGTGCGGGCGGCAACATCGGCATCAGCGAAACCGTGCGCGCGCCCAAGGATGGCTACACGCTGCTGCTCAGCTCGGGCGGGGCCATCACCATCAACCCGATGATCTACAGCAAGCTGGCCTTCAATCCCGAAAAGGACTTGACGCCCGTGGCTGCCGTGGCGCGCGTGCATGTGTTCCTGGAGACCAATCCCGCCGTGCCCGCCACCAACGTGGCCGAGTTCATCAAGCATCTGAAGGCCAATCCCGGCAAGCTGTCCTACGGCTCGCCGGGCCAGGGCAGCTCGCCGCACCTGGCCGGCGAGATGTTCAAGCGCATGGCCGGTGTCGATGCCGTGCACGCCCCCTACAAGGGCGCGGGCCCGGCGCTCAGCGACGTGCTCAGCGGGCAGCTGCAGTTCTGGTTCGACCCGGGTCCGGGCCTCAAGCAGGTGGAGGCCGGCAAGCTGCGCCTGCTGGCCATCGGCAGCCCGCACCGCTCGCCGCAGTACCCCAACGTGCCCACGCTGGCCGAAAGCGGCCTGCCCGGCTTTGATGCCGACACGCTGTTCGGCATCTACGCGCCCACGGGCACGCCCGAATCGGTGATCGAGGCCGTTCGCACTGCCGTGGCCAAGGCGCTGGAGCAAAAGAACGTCAACGACGTCATCCTCACCCTGGGCGCCACGCCCGCGCCCCTGAGCCGCAAGGCCTTCATCGACCACCACGCCACCGAGCGCGAGCGCTTTGGCGAACTGGTGAAAGCCATCGGCCTGAAAGTGGACTGAGCTTTCCCGCAGGCCATCGCCCGCAAGCCGCCCGCTCCGCGCTGGCGGCTTTTTTCTTTCCGGTCCGGGCCGGGCCGAGGGGGCCTTGTGCCGGCCATCTTCTATACGAAGGTATATCCCGCATCCACCAATGAACAGGCCAGCCTTCCCAACAAAGGCTGGCCGCAGGCACTTTCGCCTTTGATAATTCCGGGCACATATTGCACTGCAGCAAACAGGGCTCCCGGCCTGCACGGGGACTGCGCCACCCACACGCAAAGGAGTACCCCATGGACCCCGATCCTGATTCCGATCCCGATCCTGCCAGGCGCTGCCGCGCCGCCCCTTTCCGTCTTTCCCTTCTTCCATTTCTTGATCTGCCCGGACCCGGGCGGAGGCCTGTGATCGCCTGAAGGGGCGAGAGGTCTGCGCGGGTCCGTGGCGCCCGGAGACCTCAGGATGACCCGCTTTCTCGCTTCTGAACGACCAGGCCGACCCCATGGCCAACCACATGGCCGACCCCATGACCGACTCCATGGCCTGCACCCGCGCCATCCCTTGCTGGCGGCCGCCTGGCCTGTGGGCGGGCTGCTGATCAGCGTGGCCATGGCCGCCTGCAACGGCCCGGCCGAAACCCAGGCTGCAGTGGCAACCCCCGCCACCGCCGCCCCGCAGCCGGCTCCCGTGCGACGCGAAGGCAACCTCATCGTGGTGCCCGAAGGCTCGCCGCTGCGCGAGCGCCTGCAGGTGGCCGAGATCGCCCTGCAGCCGCTGCAGACCCGCCTGTCGGCCCCCGCCACCATCGAGGCCGAGCCTGAAAAGCTGGTCCGCATCACGCCGCCCGTGGCGGGCCGCCTGGTGCGCCTGCACCACCAGCTGGGCGATGCGGTGAAGGCCGGCGATGCGCTGATCACCATGGACTCCTCCGAGATCTCCAGCGTGCGTGCCGAGCACGCCAAGGCCCAGGCCGCGCTGCTGCACGCGCGCCAGGAATTCGACCGCCAGAAGCTGCTGTTCGATGCCGAGATCGCCGCGCGCAAGGACTACGAGGCCGCGCAGCAGTCGCTGGCCGCCGCGGGTGCCGATGCGCGCGCCGCCTCCGACCACCTGTCCCAGCTGGGCGCAGCCGTGCAGGAAGGCTCGCGCGGCAGCTACGTGGTCAAGTCGCCCATCAGCGGCCGCGTGGTGGAGATGGCGGGCTCGCAGGGCGGCTACTGGAACGATGTGAATGCCTCCGTCATGACCGTGGCCGACCTGCGCAAGGTCTGGCTCAGCGCCAGCGTCAGCGAGCGCGACCTGGCCCATGTGGACGTGGGCCAGCAGGCCCACATCGCGCTGGCCGCCTATCCCGACCTGCAGCTGCAGGGCCGCGTGCAGTACGTGGGCGAGCTGGTGGATACCGCCACGCGCAGCGTCAAGGTGCGCGTGGCCGTGGACAACCCCGAAGGGCGGCTGCGCCCCGGCATGTTTGCGCGCGTGGGCTTCGACGCCCCGGCGCGCCAGGCCGTGATGGTGCCGGCCGCGGCCCTGCTGCAGGGCCAGGTCAGCACGCGCGTCTTCGTGGACAAGGGCGGCTGGCGCTTCGAGCCGCGCGACGTGCAGGTCGGCGCGCAGCAGGACGGCCAGGCCGAGATCCTCTCGGGCCTGGCTGCCGGCGAGCGCGTGGTGGTCAACGGGGGAGTGCTGCTGCAATGATCGAGCGCATCGTCAACATCGGCTTTTCGCGCCGCGGCGTGGTCTGGCTGGTCTTTTGCTTCGCGGCCCTGTATGGCGTGTTCAGCTGGAAGCAGCTGCCGCTGGAGGCCTATCCCGACATTGCCGACGTGACCTCGCAGATCGTCACCCAGGTGCCAGGCCTGGCGGCCGAGGAGATAGAGCAGCAGATCACCATTCCGCTGGAGCGCGCCCTGCTGGCCACGCCCGGCATGCACGTGCTGCGCTCGCGCAGCCTGTTCGCGCTGTCGCTGATCACCGTGGTCTTCGAGGACGGCGTGGACGGCTACTGGGCGCGCCAGCGCCTGAAGGAGCGCATCGACGAGGTCACGCTGCCCTATGGCGCCCGCGCCGGGCTGGACCCCTACAGCTCGCCCACGGGCGAGGTCTACCGCTACACGCTGGAAAGCCCGGTGCGCAGCCTGCGCGAGCTGTCCGAGCTGCAGCAATGGGTGGTGATCCCGCGCCTGAAGAAGGCCCAGTCCGTGGTGGACGTGACCAACTTCGGCGGCCTGACCACGCAGTTCATGCTGGAGCTGGACCCGGCGCGGCTGCTGCAGTACGGGCTGGCGCTGTCCCAGGTGATCGAGGCCATCAATGCCAACAACGCCAGCGGCGGCGGCAGCGTCATCGACCGGGGCGATGTCTCCTATGTGGTGCGCGGCGTGGGCCTGCTGGGCTCGCTGGACGACATGGGCAACGTGGTCGTCAAGACCACGGACAGCGGCACGCCCGTGCTGGTCAAGGACCTGGGGCGGCTGACCTACGGCAACGTGGAGCGGCGCGGCATCCTGGGCAAGGACGGCAACTCCGACACCCTGCAGGGCATCGTGCTGCTGCTCAAGGGCTCCAACCCCTCGCAGGCGCTGGAGGGCATCCACGCCGCCGTGGAGGAGCTCAACGGCAAGCTGCTGCCGCCCGACGTGAAGGTCGTGCCCTACCTGGACCGCACCACGCTGATCGAGCGCACCACCCACACCGTGGGCAAGACCCTGGCCGAAGGCCTGATCGTCGTCACCCTGGTGCTGCTGGTCTTCCTGGGCAGCCCGCGCGCGGCGCTGATCGTGGCGCTGACCATTCCCATGGCGTTGCTGCTGGCCTTCATCTTCATGCACCACGCGAAGATTCCGGCCAACCTGCTGTCGCTGGGCGCCATCGACTTCGGCATCCTGGTGGACGGCGCCGTGGTCGTGGTCGAGAACATCCTGCGGCGCCGCGAGGCCGACCAGAACCGGCCGCTCACGCCCAGGGACGCCATCACGGCCACGCTGCAGGTGGCGCGGCCCATCTTCTTCGGCATGTGCGTGATCGCGGCCGCCTACCTGCCGCTGTTCGCCTTCGAGCGCATCGAGTACAAGCTGTTCTCGCCCATGGCCAGCGCCGTGGGCGCGGCCCTGGTCGGGGCGCTGGCCGTGGCCCTGCTGCTCACGCCGGCCCTGGCCTGGCTGGCCTTCCGCAGGCCGCGCAAGATATTCCACAACCCCGTGCTGCACCGGCTGGGCGTGGGCTATGACCGCTTCCTGGGCGTGGCCGTGGGCCGCGTGCGCTGGCTGGCGGGGGCCGTGGCGGCCTCGCTGCTGGCGCTGGGCGTGCTGGCGGGCACCATGGGCCGCGACTTCCTGCCGTACCTGGACGAAGGCTCCATCTGGCTGCAGGTGCAGATGCCGCCCGGCATCACGCTGGACAAGGCGCGCGACATGGCCGACGCGCTGCGCAGCGCCGCGCTGGAGTTCCCCGAGGTCTCCTACATCGTCACCCAGACCGGGCGCAACGATGACGGCACCGACTACTGGACGCCCTCGCACATCGAGGCCAGCGTGGGCCTGCATCCCTATGGCGAATGGAAGTCGGGCCTGACCAAGCAGCAGCTGATCGCGAAGATGGCCGCGCGCTTCGACCAGCTGCCCGGCTATTCCGTGGGCTTCATGCAGCCCATGATCGACGGCGTGCAGGACAAGCTGTCCGGCGCGCACAGCGACCTCACGGTGAAGGTCTTCGGCCAGGACCTGGCCGAGGACCGGCGCGTGGCCGATGCCCTGGTGGCCGTGCTGGAGAAAGTGCCCGGCGCGGCCGACGTGGCCGTGGACGTGGAGCCGCCGCTGCCCAACCTGCGCATTGCGCTGGACCGCGCGGCTGCCGCGCGCTACGGCATCAATGCCTCCGACGTGGCGCAGCTCATCTCCACCGGCGTGGGCGGGGCCTCCATCGGCCAGCTCTACGTGGGCGAGCGCAGCTACGACATGGCCGTGCGCTTCACGCCCGACACGCGCAGCAGCCCCGAGGCCATCGGCGCGCTGCGCCTGTCGGCGGCCAACGGCGCCCAGGTGCCGCTGGCCGACGTGGCGCGCATCACCACCACCGTGGGCCAGAGCGTCATCGTGCGCGAGGGCGGCGAGCGCCACATCCTCGTCAAGCTCAATGTGCGCGGCCGCGACCTGGCGGGCTTCCTCAAGGATGCGCACACCGCCATCGATCAGCACCTGGACTACGACCGCCAGAAGCTGCACATCGAGTGGGGCGGCCAGTTCGAGAACCTGCAGCGTGCCGAGGCGCGGCTGCTCATGATCCTGCCGCTGACGCTGGGCATCATGCTGGTGCTGCTGTTCGGCGAGTTCGGCAACCTGCGCCAGCCGCTGCTGGTGCTGGGCGTGGTGCCGCTGGCCATGATCGGCGGCTTTGCGGGCCTGCACCTGCGCGGCATGACGCTCAACGTCTCCAGCGCCGTGGGCTTCATCGCGCTGTTCGGCGTGGCCGTGCTCTCGGGCGTGCTCATGGTCTCGCAGATCAACCGGCTGCGCCGCGAGGATGGCCTGGGCCTGCGCGAAGCCGTGCTCGAAGGCGCCTCCAGCCGCATGCGCCCCGTGCTGATGACGGCCACCGTCGCCGCCTTCGGCCTCACGCCGGCCATGCTGGCCACGGGCCTGGGCAGCGACGTGCAGCGGCCCCTGGCCACGGTCGTGGTCTGCGGCCTTTTCAGCGCCACCTTGCTGACCCTGCTGCTGCTGCCCAACCTCTACTACGTGATCGAGGCCCGTGCCGCCAGCGCTGCCGAACGCCGCCAGCGCCGCGCCGCTGAACGCGGTGAGAGCGGCGATCCGGATGCCGCCGAGGACGAGGGCGGGCATCGCACCGCAACGAGCCAACCCCATTGATGCGAGTCGCCATGCAAACGACCCTTTTCTTCCCCAGGCAGGCCCTGGCCCTGCTGCTGTGCCTTGGCGCCGCAGCCCAGGCGCAGACGGCGCCGTCCGCCGGCCTGCGCTTTTCCGACTACCTCAACGCCGTGGAGCAGCACAGCCCCCTGCTGCGCTCGGAGGAACAGGGCGTGGAATCCGCGCGTGCCGGCATCGGCATCGCCGGCATACGCCCCGACCCCAGCCTCACGCTGGGCGCCTCGCGCGAGCAGGTGCGCACCGGCCAGCCCCGGCCCACCACGCGCAACTACGAGATCAGCATGGAGCTGGAGACGGGCGGCAAGCGCGCCGCGCGCATTCAGTCCGCACGCAGCCAGGTGCGCCTGTCCGAGGCCGGCCTTGAAGGCGTGCGCAGCCAGCTGTTCTCCGATGCCGCCCAGGACTACACCCAGGCCTGCCGCGACTCGCTGGCGCTGGAGCGCAAGCAGCAGACGCTGAAGGCGCTGGGCGACGTGGTGCAGGCCAACGAGCTGCGGCGCAAGGCCGGCGACATCGGCGGCGTGGAATGGCTGCAGTCGCGCGTGGAGCGCGACCGCTTCCAGGCCGAGGTGGTGCAGGCGCGCGCCGAGGCGCAGACCGCGCGGCTGGCGCTGTCCGTCCCGCTGGGGCGCCGCCTGTCCGAAGTCTTTGCCAGCGACACGCTGCAATGCGGCTTCATGGAATTGGCCGAAGACTCGGGGCTGGAGGATGCCGACGCCCTGGTCGCCCAGGCGCTGCAGTCGCGCGCCGAGGTGCGCATCGCCCAGGCGGCGCTGGAGCATGCACGCGACAACGCGGGCCTGGCCCGGGCCAACCGCTGGGTCAATCCCACGCTGGCCGTGGGCATGGCCGCCGTGCCCTCCACGGCTGCCGGCACCGATGCCCAGGGCAATCCCTTCGATGGCGGCGGGCGCTCGCGCACGCTGTCGGTCTCGGTCAGCGTGCCGCTGCCGCTGTCGCGCCTGGACCGGGGCGATCTGGTGCAGGCCGAGGCGGCCGTGACCCAGGCCATGCTGGCCCTGCAGCAGGCCCAGAACCGGGCCGAGGCCGATGTGCGCGGCGCGCGCTTTCGCCTGACCGCCGCGCGCGAGAACGTGCAGCGCTACCGCGACGGCGTGCTGCGCGATGCGCAGCGCGTGCTCGAAGGCATACGCCTGTCCTACCGGCATGGCGAGGCTTCGCTGCTGGAGCTGCTGTCCGCCCAGCGCTCGGCCGACGAGGCCTACCTGGGATCGCTGGAGGCAGAGACCGAGCTGGCCAAGGCCACCGTGGAGCTCCAACTGAGCGTGGGCCGGCGACCCGCCCTCTGATCGCGGGAGGGCAGGGCATCTTGCGACACAATCGACACGCCCTCATCGCAGCCCTGCACGCCATGACCACCGCTCTGCGCCGCTTTCCCCATTGGCCCCGGGCCCTGATCCTGGCGGCCATGGGCGTCGCCATGGCCGCGATCTTCGCGCTGGACACGCTGACCGACTACGCCGTGGCGGCCGCCGTGTTCCATACCGCCATCATCCTGGTGGCGGTGCGCTGGTTCAGCCCGCGCGTGGTCATCGGCCTCACGGCGCTGTGCATCGTGCTGACCCTGGTCAGCTTTGCGCTCACGCCGGCCGGTGCCTATCGCACCGGCCTGATCAACATGGTGATCAGCATCCTGGCCATTGCCGTCACGGCCTATCTGGGCCTGAAGATGGTGGCGGCCCAGAACGCGGCCCATGAGGCGCGCAGCCAGCTGATGCGCATCACCCAGACCACCAGCCTGGGGCAGTTGACGGCCTCCATCGCCCATGAGGTCAACCAGCCGCTGGCGGCCATCGTCACCAGCGGCAATGCCTGCCAGCGCTGGCTGGCCCAGGAGCCGCCCAACCTCGCCAAGGCCGGCCAGGCGCTGGAGCGCATCCTGGGCGATGCGCAGCGCGCCAGCGATGTCATTGCCCGCATCCGCAGCATGGCGCGCGGCGAGGCGCCCAGCCGCCAGTCCTTCGACCTCAACGACGCCGTGCGCGAGATGGCGCGCCTGTCGGACGCCGAGCTGGACCGGCGCGGCGTGGCCCTGGACCTGCAACTGGCGCCCGCGCTGCAGCCGGCCTGGGCCGACCGCGTGCACATCCAGCAGGTGCTGGCCAACCTGCTGATCAATGCCATGGATGCCATGCAGGGCACGCCCGCCGCGCAGCGGCGCATCACCGTCACCACCCAGGCCCTGGGCCAGCAACTGGTGCTGACCGTGGCCGATGCGGGCGAAGGCCTGTCGCCGCTGGCCCGCACCCACCTGTTCGATGCCTTCTGGACCACCAAGCCCGACGGCATGGGCCTGGGCCTGAACATCTGCCGCCACATGGCCGAGGCCAACGGCGGCCGCATCTGGGCCACGGACCGCGAGGACATGCGCGGCGGCACGGTCTTTCACATCACCATTGCCTGCGCCCCGGCCACGGGCGACAGGTCTTCCACGGGATTGCGCCATGGCTGAACCCTCCACGGCCGAAGCCGAGGCACTTGTCTACATCGTCGATGACGACGCCTCGGTGCGCGCCGCCATCGAGGACCTGCTGGCCTCGGTGGGCCTGTGCGTGCGCGCCTTCGGCGCCACGCGCGAGTTTCTGGACCACTGGCAGCGGCAGCCGCCCGCGGGGCCTGCATGCCTGGTGCTGGACATCCGCATGCCGGGCCAAAGCGGCATGGATTTCCGGCGCCAGATGCTGGAGATGGGCCTGAAGCTGCCCACCATCTTCATCACCGGCCATGGCGACATTCCCATGAGCGTGGAGGCCATGAAGACCGGCGCCATCGAGTTCCTGACCAAGCCCTTCCGCGACCAGGACCTGCTGGACGCCATCCAGCAGGGCATTGCCCTGGACCGCCAGCGCCGCGCGCTGGAGGCCGGCGAACAGGCGCTGCGCGCCTGCTGGCAATCGCTGTCGCCGGGCGAGCAGGAAGTGGTCGTGGGCGTGGTGCGCGGCCTGCTGAACAAGCAGATCGCGGCAGACCTGGGCGTGAGCGAGATCACGGTGAAGGTGCGGCGCGGCCAGGCCATGCGCAAGATGCAGGTGCGCACGCTGGCCGACCTGGTGCGTGCGCTGGAGCGGCTGGATATCCGCTGAGGTGTCCTGGCAGGCCGGGCGCAGGCCAGGGGCCGGCCTGCCGCAACGCTTCAGTGGGCGTGGCCGTGCGCCGGTGCCTGCGCAGGCCCGCTCGCGGCCTTGGTGGCACTGGCGGCATCCAGCGCCAGGAAGTGGTGGACCACGGGCCGCCCGGGGCCGATATGAAAGCGCAGCGCCTGGGCCTGCAGATCGGCATCGGCCTTGGACACGCGCTGGTGCTGGCGCAGATGCTCGGCCCAGGACTCCACCAGGAACCACTCGATCACCCGGCCCGGTTCGCCCGTGTGCTCGGCGATGCCCCAGGCATAGGCGCCGTCGCGCCGGCGTTCGCGTGCGACATGCTGCATGGCCTCGATGAAGGCTGGCAGGTCGTCGCGGCGCACCTGGTACTCCACCTGGATCATCACCGGGCCACGGTCATGGGCCACGGGCTCGGCCAGCAGCGGCTCGGGCCAGTGGTTGGAGGCTTGCAGGTCCGCCTCGCCCGTGGGCAGCTTGATGCGGTGGAACACCAGCGAGATGGCCACCAGGCCCGCCGCGCCGATCAGCAGCGCCGTGGGAATGCCCACACCCTGCGCGAACAACCCCCAGGTCAGGCTGCCGCCCGCCATGGCGCCGTTGAACACCATCAGGTAGATGGCCAGCCCGCGGCCGCGCACCCAGTTGGGCAGCACCGCCTGGGCCACGCCGTTGAGCGTGGTCAGCGCAATGATCCAGCCCAGGCCCAGCACCAGCATCAGCAGCACGGCGGCCCATTGCGGCGGCGCGGTGGACAGCGCGGCCATCACGGCGGCGCTGAGCACGGAGGACAGCAGCACCAGGCCATCGGCATCGAGCTTCTGGCGCAGGCGCGGCAGCAGCAGGGCGCCCAGGATGGCGCCTGCGCCCACGGCGCCCAGCATCACGCCGTAAAAGCCTGCCGAGCCGCCCAGCATGCGCCGCGCCACCAGCGGCAGCAGGGCCCACACCGAGCTGGCGAACAGGAAGAACACGGCGGCGCGCAGCAGCACCACATGCAGCTCGCGGCTGGAGCGGGCATAGCGCAGGCCTGCGCGGAAGGCGCCGAAGAACTGCTCGTTCAGGGCCGAGGCCTCTGCCTTGGGGCGCTTCCACCAGACCAGCGCGGCGATCACGAACACGTAGCTGGCCACGTCCGCGCCATAGGCCGCCGCCGCGCCGAAGCTGGCCAGCAGCAGGCCGCCGGCCGCAGGGCCCAGGGCGCGTGCGATGTTGATGCCCAGCGAGTTCAGCGCCACCGCGTTCTTGAGGTCGCTGCGCGGCACCAGCTCGGGCACGATGGACTGCCAGGTCGGCCCCATCAGCGCCGCGCCTATGCCGCCCACGAAGGTCAGCGCCACCAGGTACTCCACGGTCAGCGTGTTGGTGCGGGCCAGCAGCAGCAGGCTGGCGCTGACGGCGGCCAGCAGGATCTGGATGCCGATCAGGAAGCGCCGCCGGTCCAGGATGTCGGACAGCACACCGGCCGGAATCGCCAGCAGGAAGATGGGCAGCGTGGCTGCCGTCTGGATCAGGGCCACGGCGGCCGGGCTGGCCGACAGCTCGGTCACCATCCAGGAGCTGGCCACATCGCGCATGAAGCTGCCGATGTTGCCCAGCACCGTTGCCGCCCACAGCACCGCGAACACGGGCTGGCGCAGCGGCGCGAAGCTGCCGGAGGCAGTGGCTGCGGGCCGGGTCGAATCAGCGGTCATGGCGCTCTCCCAGGTCATGCCAGGCGACGAACAGAAAGCCGCCGACCAGGCCCAGATGCTCGAAGAAGGAATTGGCCGCCATGAAGCGCTCCTGCCCTGCAGGAAGCTCCCAGAAGCGCAGCGCGACGAAGGTGGCCAGCAGCGTGAACGCGGCCAGCGCCAGGGCGCCCAGCCAGCGCAGCCGGCCGGTGATGATCATGGCCGAGGCGCCCAGCTCCAGCGCGATCACCAGGACCGCGAACAGCGGTGCCGGCGACAGGCCGAAGTGGGCCATCTCGCCCAGCGCACCGGGAAAGTCGGTGAGCTTGACCAGGCCACCCTGCAGATAGGCGGCGCACAGGCCCAGGTAGGCCACCAGGCGCACGGCCTGGCTGCCGAACACCGGGCGTGCGGTGGCCGCAAGGCGGCCGGAGAACGTACTGGCTTGGGTCATGGCGGGTGTCATGCGTGTGGTCCTCAGGCCATCCAGCAGGAGCAGCCCAGCGCGCCGAAGAAGCTTCGGGGGTCCGAGGTCGGCACGTTCGATGCCCAGGCGTCGGCATGGCTGTGGCCGTGCATGCCGCAGCTGGTGCCGCAGCCGCAGGCCGCCGCCAGGCTGCGGTAGCGCGCGGGGTTGAGCGAGTTTCTGCCAGCGCCCTCGGGCTCGCCCCAGGCGCCGTAGCCGCCAAAGCGCCGCACGGGCGACCAGTCGGGCATGGCCGGCGGCAGCGGGTTGTCGTCATGCTGCTGGAAGGGTCCTGCGCCATAGACCACGCGGCCGCCCACCACGGTGAGGTCGGAGGTGAGGAAGGAGATCTCGTCCTCGGGCACGGCGAAGTAGTCCTTGCTGGGCACGATCATGTCGGCCAGCTGGCCCACCTGGATGCGGCCGCGCAGGCCTTCCTCGTTGGAGAACCAGGCCACGTTTTCGGTCCACATGCGCAGCGCGGTCTCGCGGTCCAGCAGGTTGCGCTGGGGGTACATCTGCAGGCCGCCCACGGTCTTGCCCGTCACCATCCACGACAGCGACACCCAGGGGTTGTAGGAGGCCACGCGCGTGGCGTCCGTGCCGGCCGAGGTCTTCACGCCGCGCTCCAGGATCTTCTTGACGGGCGGTGTGGCCTCGGTGGCGCGTGCGCCGTAGCGTTCGGTGAAATATTCGCCCTGGTAGGCCATGCGGTGCTGCACGGCCACGCCGCCGCCCAGCGCCGCAATGCGGTCGATGGACTTGTCCGAAATGGTCTCGGCATGGTCGAAGAACCAGTTCAGGCCGTCGATGGGCGTGTCGCGGTGCACCTTCTCGAACACATCGAGCGCGCGTGAGATGGTCTCGTCATAGGTGGCATGCAGGCGCCACGGCCATTGGTTCTGCACCAGCACGCGCACCACTTCCTCCAGGTCGCCCTCCATGCTGGGGGGCATGTCGGGGCGCGGCTGGCGGAAGTCCTCGAAGTCGGCGGCCGAGTACACCAGCATCTCGCCCGCGCCGTTGTGGCGGAAATAGTCGTTGCCCTGCTTGTACTTCACGCTTTGCGTCCAGTTGAGGAAGTCGGCCTTCTCCTCCTTGGGCTTTTGCGTGAACAGGTTGTAGGCCAGGCGCACGGTGATCTGGTTGGCGTCGCTGAGCTTCTGGATCACGTCGTAGTCGTCGGGGTAGTTCTGGAAGCCCCCGCCCGCATCGATCACGCCGGTCACGCCCAGGCGGTTGAGTTCGCGCATGAAGTGGCGCGTGGAGTTGACCTGGTAGTCCAGCGGCAGCTTGGGGCCCTTGGCCAGCGTGGCATAGAGGATGGTGGCGTTGGGCTTGGCCAGCAGCAGGCCCGTGGGGTTGCCGTTGGCATCGCGCGTGATCTCGCCGCCTGCAGGCTGGGGCGTGTCGCGGGTGTAGCCCACGGCGCGCAGGGCGGCGGCGTTGAGCAGGGCGCGGTCATACAGGTGCAGCAGGAACACCGGCGTATCGGGCGCGATGGCGTTGATCTCGTCGATGGTGGGCAGGCGCTTTTCCACGAACTGGTGCTCGGTGAAACCGCCGACCACGCGCACCCACTGCGGCGCAGGCGTGATGGCCACCTGGCGCTTGAGCATGTCCAGCGCGTCGGCCAGCGAGCGCACGCCGTCCCAGCGCAGCTCCAGGTTGAAGTTCAGGCCGCCACGGATCACGTGCGTGTGGTTGTCGAACAGGCCGGGCAGCACGCTGCGGCGCTGCAGATCGATGCGGCGCGTGCCGCTGCCGGCCAGGGCCAGCACCTCGGCGTCCGAGCCCACGGCGATGAACCGGCCGTCCTTCACGGCCACGGCGGTGGCGGTGGGCTGGGCCTTGTTCAGCGTGGTGAAGCGGCCGTTGTGGAAGATGACTTCGGGCGTGGAATCGGACATGGAGGCTCCTTGGCGAGCGTTGGTGGTGCAACCCAGCAGTCCACCCATGGCAAGGGTGGCGGCGGAGCCCAGGACTTTTCTGCGCGTGGTCATGGTGCAGTTTTCTTGGAGAGAGGGGGAGGTGTCAGCCGTGGTGCCGATCGGCATCGGCATCGGCGTTCTTGCGGCCGGGCAGCTGGCCCAGCACATGCTCGGTGGCCTGCGTCTTGCTGCAGGCGCTGCGCAGGTCCATGCCCTGCAGCAGATGCCGGCCCACGGGCACGATCTGCTCGCCGGCCAGGATGCCCAGCAGGCCGACCAGGGCCACCAGCGGCGGTGCGGGCGAGCGCACCTGCAGCAGGCTGTAGACCACACCGACCAGCAGGCCGGCCCCAAGGGAAAGTGCGTAGAGCTTCATGGTGTCACTCCGTGGACGGGGCCGGCGGCGGCGCTGACGCTCAGACCTTGGCGGGGTTCGGGCCCACGGTCTCGCCGTGCTGCACGCGCTCGGCGGCCTTGTGCACCATGGTGTAGGCATAGTCCACGCCCATGCCGTAGGCGCCGGAATGCTCGCGCACGATGTCCATCACTGCGTCGTAGGTCTCGCGGCGGGCCCAGTCGCGCTGCCATTCCAGCAGCACCTGCTGCCAGGTCACGGGCACCACGCCGGCCTGCACCATGCGGTCCATGGCGTAGTTGTGCGCGTCCAGCGACGTGCCGCCCGAGGCGTCGGCCACCATGTAGATCTCGTAGTCCGTGTCATGCAGGGCCGACAGGGCGAAGGTGGTGTTGCACACCTCGGTCCACAGGCCGGAGACCACGATCTTCTTGCGGCCCTGGGCGGCGTTCCTGGCCAGTGCGTCCCGCACGTTCTGGTCGTCCCAGGAATTCATGGAGCTGCGCTCCAGCAGTGGGTGCTCGGGGAACACGGCCAGCAGTTCGGGATAGGTGTGGCCGGAGAAGCTGCCCGTCTCCACCGTGGTGATGGTGGCGGGAATGCCGAAGGCCTTGGCCGCCTTGGCCAGGCCCACCACGTTGTTCTTGAGCACCTGGCGGTCGATGGACTGCACGCCGAAGGCCATCTGGGGCTGCTGGTCGATGAAGATGATCTGGCTGTTGGCGGGCGTCAGGACTTCGAGGTACTTGCGGTCGGTCATGGTGATCTCCTGTGAGGGGTTGGACGGGGTACGGGAAATGTTTTCTTGGGAAGAGGCGGGCAGGGCGCTTCAGCGCGCCGTGTCGACGAGCACCAGCTCGGTGTCGGCCAGGGCCGTCACACGGAAGCTGTCCACATCGCTGATGGCGGCGCCGTCGCGCTCCTGCAGCGTCACGCCGTCGATCTGCACCGAGCCGCTGGCCGGCACCAGGTAGCCCAGGCGATCACGGCCGATGCGGTACTCCGTGCTCTCGCCGGCCTTCAGCGTGGCGCCCAGCACCCGGGCGGCGGTGCGGATGGGCAGGGCGTCCTCGTCGCCGGGCAGGCCGCTGGCCAGGGCCACGAAGCTGCCCGAGCGCTCGCCCTTGGGGAAGGGCTTGGCACCCCAGGACGGGGGCTGCTGGCCGCGCTCGTCGGGCATGATCCAGATCTGGAAGATCCGCGTCGTGTCCTTTTCCTGGTTGTATTCCGAGTGGCGGATGCCGGTGCCCGCACTCATCACCTGCACATCACCCGCTTCGGTGCGGCCCTTGTTGCCCAGGCTGTCCTGGTGGGTGATGGCGCCTTCACGGACGTAGGTGATGATTTCCATGTTGGCGTGGGCATGGGGCGGGAAGCCCGTGCCGGCGGCGATGGTGTCGTCGTTCCACACCCGCAGCGCGCCCCAGCCCATGCGGGCCGGATCGTGGTAGCCGGCGAAGGAAAAGTGATGCTTGGCATCGAGCCAGCCGTGGTTGGCACCGCCAAGGGCTTGGAAGGGACGGCGTTCGATCATGGTGTTCTCCTGCTGCGTTGTGTGTTGCGATGGATGAACTTTATGTTTTGCCGATCAAGAAGAGAATAGAAAATATGCAAAGACATCTATTCCAAAACTTTCATGCCAAGACTTCCTGACCTCGAAGCCTGGGCCGTCTTCGCCAAGGTGGCCGAGACGGGCTCCTTCGCCAAGGCCGCCGCCGACCTGGGCGTCTCCCAGCCCACCATCTCCAAGGCCATCACGCGGCTGGAGACGCGGCTCAAGACCAGCCTGTTCCACCGCACCTCGCGGCGCATGTCGCTGACGGCCAGCGGCCAGGCCTCGCTGGAGCGTGCCGCGCGCATCCTGGCCGAGGGCGAGGCCGTGGAGGCCGAGATCAGCGAGCAGTCCAAAAGCCTGCGCGGCCCCATCCGCATTGCGGCGCCCATGTCGTTCGGCATCTCGCACCTGGCGCCGGCCGTGCCAGCCTTCATGGCCGAGCACCCGGAAGTCACGCTGGACCTGCACTTCAGCGACGAGCTGATCGACGTCGTGGCCCAGGGCTTCGACATCGCGCTGCGCATCTCCTCGCTGCCCGACTCCAGCCTGCTGGCGCGGCGCCTGTGCACGGTGCGCCTGCTGCTGGTGGGATCACCCGAATACTTCGAGCGCCACGGCCGCCCCACCCATCCGCGCGATCTGGCGCAGCACCGGGCGCTGCGCTATGTGCACAGCCGCCTGGGCGAGGCCTGGCGCTTCGTGCATGCGCGCCGCGGTGAGTTCGCCCAGGTCGTGCCCACGGCCATGCGCGTGAACAATGCCGAGGGCCTGGCGCCGGCCCTGCGCGCCGGGCTGGGCCTGGCCCTGCAGCCCGAGTTCCTGGCTTGGGAAGACCTGCAGTCCGGCGTGTTGCAGACCTGCATGGACGACTGGCAGGTGCCCTCCATCGCCCTGCACATCGTCACGCCACCCGGGCGTGCGCGGCCGGCGCGCGTGCAGGCGCTGATCGATTTCCTGGCTGCGCACTTCGCGCTGGCGCCCTGGGCGCGTGAGCCGCAGGCGTAGATCGCAAAAAGGGGAGGGCTTCGGCCTCAGCTGGCCCAGGAGGCCGGCAGCAGCTGCAGCAGCACCACCGTCATCACCACATAGCGCAGGAACTTGCCGATGGCCATGTAGAACACGCAGGGCCAGAACGGCAGGCGCAGCCAGCCGGCCACGGCGCACAGTGGATCACCCACCACGGGCAGCCAGCTCAGCAGGCAGGCCTTGGCGCCCAAGCGGCGCAGCCACACGCGGGCGCGGCGCTCGTGGCGGGACAGGGCGCGGGGCGGCTTGGCCCGCAGATCCTCGGGCAGTCCGGCGCGCCGCCGCTCGCGGGCCGCACGCCAGGCCTTGTGCGCACCCAGGCCCATCCACCAGCTGATGGCGCCGCCCAGCGTATTGCCGGCCGTGGCCACGAAGACCGTCTGCCAGAACAGATCGGGGTTGAGCTGCAGCAGGCCGACCACCGCAGGCTCGGAGCCCAGCGGCAGCAGCGTGGCCGAAATCAGGGCCACGATGAACACGGTGCTGAGGCCGAACTGCGGCAGCGCCAGCCAGCCCAGCAATTGATGCATCCAGAATTCCATAGGTGCTGCCAAGTGTAGGTCTGCGCTGGCTGACGCCTTGTCGGCCTGAAGCTATCGTGGAACCCGTTCCAGAACCACAAGCACAGGGGGCGTCATGCAGACAGGGCGGATTGCAGGATGGGCGGGATGGGCGGCATTGGGAATGGCAGCAGCCGGCTTGGCCGGCTGCGCTGCGTTGCAGCCATCGCCAGGCAAGGACACCACCGTGGTGGCTCAGGCCGCTGCCCAGGCGCCGCCCACCCAGGCTGCACCGCCCTCCGCCTGGAGCAAGGCGCTGCAGGCCAAGGGCTGCACCCTGCCGGACCCGGCCGTGGGCGACAGGCTGGAGCAGCTGCAGCGCGAGCTGGAGCCGCTGGGCCTGGAGCCGCGTCTGCAAGGCTGCGTGAGCCTGGCCGGGTCCGAGCCCGGCCCGGCCCTGGTGCTGGACGCCTGGGTGACCGACGGGCGCAAGGCCATGGCCGTGGTGCGCGGCCCGCTGGCCGACGGCGAGGCGCTGGACCTGGGACTGGAGGCTGGGCTGCAGGCAGCAGGGCAGCAGAAAGCCGGGCTGCAGAAGGTCGGCCTGCGACCCATGCCCGACGACCAGGTCTCTCCCGACGTGCAATTCAACCGCCGCTGGTGGCAGGGCCGGCTGGGTGCCTACGGGCTGCAGGCCGTTCCGGGCCAGGTGCGCACCTTCGTGCCCACACCATGAAAACTGCGCACTGTCTTGTTTTCGCTGCTTGGCCGTCTTGACGGCCCGGTTTTAGCCCTGCTGAAAATTTGGGCAGGTACAATCTTGGTCCTTTGTTGCCGCCCGTTTTGTGCTCGGCGCGCGTGTTTTCTCCGGCTTTTCCGATGTCCTCCCCACCCCTGTCCATAGGCCCCCATGCCCTGGCCAATCGCCTGTTCGTCGCCCCCATGGCCGGGGTGACGGATCGGCCGTTCCGCCAGCTGTGCAAGGCCCTGGGCGCGGGCTACGCGGTCAGCGAGATGGTGACATCGCGCAAGGACCTGTGGAACAGCCTCAAGACCTCGCGCCGCGCCAACCATGAAGGCGAGCCCGGCCCCATCGCGGTGCAGATCGCGGGCACGGACGCCGAGATGATGGCCGAGGCCGCGCGCTACAACCTGGACCGCGGCGCCCAGATCATCGACATCAACATGGGCTGCCCGGCCAAGAAGGTCTGCAACAAATGGGCCGGCTCGGCCCTGATGCAGAACGAGGCCCTGGCCGTGGAGATTGCCCAGGCTGTTGTAGAGGCCTGCGCCCCGCACGGAGTGCCCGTCACGCTGAAGATGCGCACCGGCTGGTGCGACGCGCACAGGAACGCCGTGGTGCTGGCCCGCCGCTTCGAGGAGGTGGGCATACAGATGCTCACCGTGCACGGCCGCACGCGCGAGCAGGGTTACAAGGGCTTTGCCGAGTACGACACCATCGCTGCCGTCAAGGCGGCGGTGCGCGTGCCCGTGGTGGCCAATGGCGACATCACCAGCCCCGAGAAGGCGCGCGACGTGCTCGCCTACACGGGCGCCGATGCCGTGATGATCGGCCGCGCGGCCCAGGGCCGGCCGTGGATCTTCCGCGAGATCGCGCACTTCATGGCCACGGGCGAGCACATGGCCCCGCCGCTGGTGGCCGAGCTGCGCCGGCTGCTGCTGGACCACCTGCAGGACCACTACAGCCTGTACGGCGAGGGCACCGGCGTGCGCAGCGCGCGCAAGCACATCGCCTGGTACCTGCGCAGCCTGCCGGGCGGTGAAGCATTCAGACAACACATCAACACCATCGAGGACTGCGCGGTGCAATGGCAGGCCGTGGCCGACTATCTGGACGCCCTGGGCGCACAGATGGACCGGATACCGGCCGCCATCGATGCCGGCGCCACAAGCGCCGAATTCGGAGAGCCCGCAGGAATGACAGTATGAGCAACCAGAACATCGAACAATGCGTGCGTGAAAGCCTGGAGGGGTATTTCCGCGATCTCGACGGCGAAAAGCCCAACGGCATGTACGACATGCTGATCCACCTGGTCGAAAAGCCGCTGCTGGAAGTGGTGATGACCCAGGCCGACAACAACCAGTCCCGCGCTGCCGACTGGCTGGGCCTGAACCGCAACACGCTGCGCAAGAAGCTGCTCGAGCACGACATGCTCTGAGCGGCACGAATCTCCATTTCTTCAAACTCCCTGCACTGACGCCCATGAACGCCCTGCTCTCCGTCTCTGACAAGACCGGTATCGTCGAATTCGCCCAAGGCCTGCACGCCCTGGGCATCAAGCTGCTGTCCACCGGCGGCACCGCCAAGCTGCTGGCCGAGGCCGGCCTGCCTGTGACCGAGGTGGCCGAAGTCACCCAGTTCCCCGAAATGCTGGACGGCCGCGTCAAGACCCTGCACCCCAAGGTCCACGGCGGCCTGCTGGCGCGCCGCGAGCTGCCCGCCCACATGGCGGCCCTCAAGGAGCACGGCATCGACACCATCGACCTGCTGGTGGTGAACCTCTACCCCTTCGAGGCCACCGTGGCCAAGGCCGGCTGCACGCTGGCCGACGCCATCGAGAACATCGACATCGGCGGCCCGGCCATGGTGCGCTCTGCCGCCAAGAACTGGGCCGACGTGGGCGTGATCACCGACGCCGGCCAGTACGAGGCCGTGCTGGGTGAACTCAAGGCCAGCGGAAAGCTGTCCGACAAGCTGCGCTTTGCGCTGTCCGTGGCCGCCTTCAACCGCATCGCCCAGTACGACGGCGCCATCAGCGACTACCTGTCCAGCGTGAAGTTCGAGGACGAGAAGCTCTCCGAAGCCTACGTGCCCGAGCGCAGCCCCTTCCCCGGCCAGAGCAACGGCCACTTCACCAAGGTGCAGGACCTGCGCTACGGCGAAAACAGCCACCAGCAGGCCGCCCTGTACCGCGACCTGTATCCGGCTCCCGGCTCCCTGGTCACGGGCGAGCAGCTGCAGGGCAAGGAGCTGTCGTACAACAACATCGCCGACGCCGACGCCGCCTGGGAATGCGTCAAGAGCTTCGAGCAGCCGGCCTGCGTGATCGTCAAGCACGCCAACCCCTGCGGCGTGGCCGTGGGCAAGGACGCGCACGAAGCCTATGCCAAGGCCTTCCAGACCGACCCCACCAGCGCCTTCGGCGGCATCATCGCCTTCAACCGCACGGTGGACAAGGCAGCGGCCGAGGCCGTGGTCAAGCAGTTCGTCGAGGTGCTGATGGCCCCCGACTTCACGGCCGAGGCGCTGGAAATCTTCAAGCCCAAGGTCAATGTGCGCCTCATGAAGATCGCCCTGCCTGCCGGCGGCGAGCGCGCCTGGGACCAGGGCCGCAACGCCATGGACGCCAAGCGCGTCGGCTCGGGCCTGCTGCTGCAGACCGCCGACAACCATGAGCTGGCCCTGGCCGACCTCAAGGTCGTCACCGTCAAGCAGCCTACCCCCGAAGAACTGCAGGACCTGCTGTTCGCCTGGAAGGTCGCCAAGTACGTCAAGAGCAATGCCATCGTGTTCTGCAAGAACGGCATGACCATGGGCGTGGGCGCAGGCCAGATGAGCCGCCTGGACTCGGCACGCATCGCCTCCATCAAGGCCGAGGCCGCCAAGCTGAGCCTGCAGGGCACGGTCGTGGCCAGCGATGCCTTCTTCCCCTTCCGCGACGGCCTGGACGTGGTCGTTGACGCAGGCGCCACCTGCGTGGCCCAGCCCGGTGGCTCCATGCGCGACCAGGAAGTCATTGACGCCGCCAACGAGCGCGGCGTCGCCATGGTCTTCACCGGCGTGCGCCACTTCCGCCACTGATGGCCGGCCAACTGCCTCCTGACGCAGACGACGAGGGCGACGACGCCCCCCACCGGCCCCGCTGGCTGGGCTGGGCGCTCGTGGTCTTCATGCTGCTGGTGGCGCTGGGTGTCTTCAACATCGGCTGGCGCATCATGCGCGGGCCGGCTGTTGCGCCCGTTGCACCTGCTGCTGGCCTGCCGGCGGCTGCCGTGACGGCAGCTGCAGATCCAAATGCAGATGCAGGCCCCCGGCTGCTTGCCGGCAAGGCCCTGGTCGAGGGCAATGACTGCCTGCGCTGCCACGGCATGGTGCGCCACTACGTGGGCCCGTCCTTCCAGCAGATCGCCGAGCGCTACCGGGCCCGCGAAGATGCCGCCGACTACCTGGCGCGCAAGATCCGCGAGGGCGGGGCCGGCGAATGGGGCCGCGCCATCATGCCGCGCCACCCGCACCTCGATACGGCGCAATCCCTGCAGATGGCGGCCTGGCTGCTGTCCCTCCCCTCTCCCGAGCCCGGGAAGTCCTGACCATGTCCCGCCTGTTCACCGCCCCTGACGGCCGGCCGCGCTGCCACTGGTGCGCCGCCACGGACAACTACCTGGCCTACCACGACCGTGAATGGGGCTTTCCCGTCACCGACGACCGGCGCCTGTTCGAGAAGCTCAGCCTTGAAGGCTTCCAGTCCGGCCTGAGCTGGCTGACCATCCTCAACAAGCGCGAGAACTTCCGCGCGGCCTTTGCGGGCTTCGACTTCCACCAGATCGCGCGCTTCACCGAAGACGACGTGCTGCGGCTGCTGGGCGATGCGGGCATCGTGCGGCATCGCGGCAAGATCGAGGCCGTGATCAACAACGCGCAGCGGGCGCTGGAGATGGTGGAGGCGCAAGGCTCGCTGTCGGCCTTCTTCTGGCGCCATGCGCCTGCACCCGTGACCGGTGGCGGCGCGCCCGTGTCCGAGACGGCCGAGTCTCGGGCGCTGTCCAAGGAGTTGAAGAAGCTCGGGTGGAAGTTCGTGGGGCCTACGACTGTCTACTCGTTCATGCAGGCCATGGGGTTGGTCAATGACCATGCTTTGGGGTGTGTGGTGAGGGGTGAGGTGGAGCGGGCGCGGGGTGCGTTTCTGCTTGGTGCTTGAGCTGAGGTCTGGTTTTTGACCCTGCCGGGTGGTTGTTTTTCGAGGCCGGGTTTCGGCCCGGCGGCCGACC